>JAYVZL010000385.1:0-7445 GCA_043783505.1 Elusimicrobiota bacterium | reverse complement strand
CCTTGGCCGCCTCCCGATCGGCGGCGGCCCGCGCGTTGGCTTGCCTAAGCTGCAGCGTGCGCTCGTGGACCTTGGCCTCGATCGCCAGGTTCATGGCTTCAAGCTCCGCCTGCCGGTGCGCGTTCTCATGCATCTCGCCGCGGCTTTGGCTGATCAGGTAGATGAGGGGAATGGTTTCAAACATGATCCAGCCGACGTGCTCGAGCAAGAGCAGAGGCGGGATATGCGCCACGCCGTACATCGACTCCGGAGCAAATACGCCCCGCATTCCGTGATCGGTGATCACGATGAGAAGCGCGGTGAGGAGCACGGACCTGTCGCGATAGAAGGCCAGGATCGCCAGCGAGCCGAACACGTGGAAATGCGTCCCGATGCTGCCGCCGGTGAGATGGATGAGCAGCGCGGACATGAGCATCTGAGCGACGGCGACGATGTGCCGGGTCAGCTGCTTGCCGGGCTGCTTCAGCGTCAAGTAAACGGGCAGGCTCGTGATCGCGCCGCCGAGCGCGAACGCCGCGGGCAAGTGGATGTGAGAAGAAGACCGCAGGCTCATGATGATCGCGAAGATCCATTGCGCGGGCATCAGGACGATGAAGAGCCCATCGGTGACCCTTCGCAGGGCGCGGAGCTGATCGTGGAATATCGCCGCTCCGCGGCGTTGGAGAGCGGACTCGTGGCTCAGAGGATCCAGCCCTTTCGCGAGGCCTTGCGGCTTGCCAGTTTAACGGGCGCATGGGCCGCCGCCCGGCGGGCGCGGCGGCGCGGCGGCGTCTGCTCGAGCCGCGCTAGCTGTATAGGCTGCGGCCGCGCTCGCAGGGCGCCAAGCCCGCCGGCGCAGGCGCAGGCCCATGCGATCGCGACGAGAATTTCCGCGCGGGGAATTTTGAAGGAAACCATGTTGAGGACTCAAGACGATTCTATCAAGGGCCGGTGACCCGCGGGAATATGGGCTTTGTGACCTAATTGTCTCGGTTTTATGAACGTGAGAACGGGCGGATTATCAGGGGGCGGATATTTCTCGCACGCTCATCTTTTTATACGCGAGTCCGTTGGTCCCGATGTTCGTGCTTCTCCAATAGACCGTGATGTTGGGCTTGCCTGATTCCGAGCCCGGACGAGAGTCGCTGTTGGTCAGCCTTAGAGCGGGGTTGATCCCGGAATTGCAGGCCGTGGCGCCGCCGCCCATGTTATTGCCTGTGTCGGTGAACTCGTTGACCTTGGTCCAAGTCCCTCCGTTGGCGCCGTCGGTCATGTCCCGGTAGAGCTCGAGCTTGACGTTGCCGTCGGCCAGATCGTAGACGACGAATTTATAGCCGATCCAGACGCTCTTGGGCATGCCGCCCGGGGTCAAGGGCTTGGCGGCGACGGCCGTGGCGTTGGGATGGCTCGTCTCCTTATCGAAATCAACGGTGCCGTCTAGACGCATGCGGGCTCCGTAGCCGCGGGTGTCGCAGAGATTCTGAGTTTCCGATCCCGTGATCCCGTGATTGCTCCGGGCCACGCCGACGAGCCCGGCGTAAGCCGTGCCGTCGTCGGAGACGCGCATGCCGTAGACCGTCATCTCGACGTTTCTCCAGCTTTGCTGCAGCGCCGGGTCATGGATGTACATACGCGGTGTGGCGCCTGTGATCTTTAATTGGCCCTGGCCGTCGACGCTGTAGGACGCGGCCCCGTGATTGGCGTCGAACCAAGGGTCTTGAGGATCGACGCCGGAAAACGCCCGGGCTTTTCCGTTGTCCCACGATGAGACCCAATTCTTACCGCCCGAGATCGCGGGGTAGATGTATTTGACGCCGAACCGGTCGGCGCCTGCGGAGGGCGGCGGCGGAGGCAAGAGAGGCGCGGCAGCACTGAGCGCTAAGCCGCAGACTTGCACGCTGCCCGCGCTGGCGAATAGGGACCAATTGTCGAGCTTGGAAACGGAGCTTTGCTCGCTGCGAAAAATATAATTGACCGCCAGCGCGATTTCTCCGGCGCCCGGAGGAGTGACGTAGACGGAGTAGCGGCGAGCGGCGGGGTCGACGGTCAAACGGAAATGGTATCGGACGCTGGCGCTGTAAGGGACCCGGGTATCGGAGGCATAGGTGCCGCCGGTGCGGGCGTCGAGGAATCCGGTATTGTTGAAGCGCACGATGACGGCTAGGTTCTCGAAGCTCGAGGCGTTTGCAAGGGAGAGGCCTATCACGCCGTCGATATTGGCGATCGCCGGCACGGCGTCGAAGGCGGCGGCGAAAGAGGCGCTTTGCGGAGTCAAGGCCGTATTCTGCCACTGGGTCGAGGCTGTAAGGCAGCCCGACACGGTGGGCGGGATGACTGGAGGGGGCGGCACGGCGGCTATGAGAGTGAAGCCGCAGACTTGAACGCCGCCCGCGTCGGCGAACACCGACCAGTTGTTTATGGTGGAGACGGCTCCCTGCTCGCTGCGGAAGGAGTAGTTCGTCGCCAGCGCGGTTTCCGCGGCGCCGGGCGCGGCGACATAGACCGAGTAGCGATGCGCGGCGGGATCGACCGCCAAGCGGAAACGATACTGCGCCCCGGGAGCGTAGGAGACTTTGGCCGCGGCGGCGTAGACGCCGCCGTTGCGGACGTCGATTGATCCCATGTTGTTGAAGCGCACGACGACGGCCAGGCTCGTGAAGCTCGAGGCGTTGCCCAGCGAGAGGCCCATCACTCCGTCGACGTTGGCCGCCGACGGCACGGCGGTGAAGCTCGCCGCGAAGGGGGCGCTTTGCGCGGCGATGGGCGTGTTTCGCCACTGGGTCGAGGCCGTGAGGCATTGCGCCTGCGCCTCTGTCCTCGCGCCCATTATCGCCATCAGCACGATGAACATTTTGGCGCCTATCAATTGAGATTCCATGTTGACCTCTCGAGACCGGGATGGTTCTCGCGGTTCAATTGTAAAAATAACATCCCAACCTGTCTGTGGATCCCATGTAAAGATAACTTCTGCGGGTTGTCTAGACGAGCGGTGCTTAGACGGCCGCTTGCGATAGTTCGGCCAGCACGCCGTCGCGCAGGAACGGCGCCTGCAGTGTGAGGACGCGAGAGATTTTAGGCGTTAGTTCCTCGGGGAGGTCGCCGCGGTACGAGGTCTCGCCGGCCTGAAGCACGGCGATGACGCGCCCATTCTTGTAGAGAAGCCGGTTGCCGCGCACGGCCGGAATGCGCGGGCGCTCATCGAGTATTCCCTCGAGGTTCAAAGGATCGGCCGCAGAGACGACCAGCCAATGATCCGTTTCACGCGGGCGCCGCAGCTCCTCGACGGCCTCGGGCAGAGAGTACTGCTCTCCCGCGACGCCCGAGACGAATCGTCCGCCGCGGATTTCGCCGCGCGCCTCCAGCCGCCGGAGAGTCGGCACCAGCTCCCACCAGGACGGCGCGGGCGTCTCGCGGGTCATTAAGTCGCGAAAGACGATCCCGTAGCGGCGCAGAAGCTGCCAGGCCCAGCATTGCAGGCGTTCTTCGGCGGTCGACGCGCCGACACGGCCCGGGAACAGCGTCCAGCGTCCGCCGCGGCCGTGGGCCGCGCGGGGCGCGCCCCAGCGCGAGCGCCGCGGCCGCGCGCTCGCCTTCGTCGACTTTTCGCGGCGGCCGCAGGCGTCCCCACGCCAGCTCGCCTGAGAAAGACAGGGTGTCGAGCCATTCGGGCTGATACTTCTCGACTCGTCCCGGGAGGATGTCGGTCTCCCACGCGGCGGCGGGGATCTCGAAACCCTGCAACTGTCCCACCGCCTCGTGCAGGCCTAAGCGCCCGTCGCGCCGCGAGCCTGGAAGCAGGTGATGGTGCTCGGCCAAGAACCGCCAATATATTTCCGGCGGCACGGCCTGGACGCGTTTTCACGCGCCGTCGATCGTCAGCCGATGGATGCGGGCCAGCAGACGGCGCTCGCACCATTCTTTTACGGTCGCGTCGGTGAACGAGCCCTGAAGCGCGAAGCCCTCGTTCTCCAGCGCCGCGAGCGCCGAGGCGACGACTCCCGCGTCCAGCCCCAGATCCCGCGCGACGACCGCCGTCGTCGTCGGACCCACGGCTTCCAACCGGCCGCGCACGAGCCCGCGGACAGCGTCGGCTTCTTCCCACGCCTTGACGAGGGGCTCCGGCCGCGCCGGCTCCGGCACGCCGCGTCCGCCGGAACATGCGGCGATGAGCATGGACCAGCGTTCAGCCGCGGCCCACAGCGGCGGCAGCCCTTCCCTATGCCACTCGCCCGCGCGTCCCTCGGCCGCCAGGCTCTCGAACCAGGATCGCCATGGCCGTCCTTGCGTCACCGGGAGCGCGCCCAAGCTCAGCAGTGCTCCGTGCAGCTCCTCGGCGTCGCGCACGACCGGCCACGCCTCCTCGCGCACCTGGGCGATGGCGGCTTCGTCGAGACGAGCCAGATCCTTGGCCTCCCCCGGCGCCAGCGTGCGGCGCATCAACACGGCGCGCGCGCGGCGTTCCTCGAGCGGCGCGTCATCGAGGAAGGCGGCCAGCGTCTTGCCCGAGCCAGTGGGCGCCGCGATCAGGACATGACGCCCCGCCGCGATCTCGGGCCAACCGAGGCGCTGGGCCTCCGTCGGCGCGCCGAAACGCGCGGAAAACCACTCTTCGATGATCGGGTGGAAGGGAGTGTTGGACATCGGAATCCTCGCCGCCGTCTCGACTTATTATAACAGTCCCGCGTCAGCGCGGCGATTCCACGACATCGCTGATGCCCAGCCGGAAGCTGCCTAGGGCCAAGAACACCTCGCGCATCAGGAAAACGAGGGCCGCGGTGTAGGTGAAAAGCGAAAGCAGGAACAGGAAAGCCACCGGCTTGGCCGTGTTGAAATGGAACAGTGGCCCCGCGAAGACCAAGGTCATCAGCAGGCAGACGCACAGCGCCGAGCAAACGCCCAAAGACAGCGCGCGATAGATCAGGTGCGCGCGTTTTTCGAGGGCGCGGAGCTCATCGACGCGCCGTTTTCGGTCGATGGATGAATGGATTTCAAGAAATCGCCCGCGGTCGACGATGCGCGCCAGGCGTCCGGCGAAGACAGTCAAAGTCGCCGCGACGCCGGTGAGCAAGAAGATGGGAGCGATCGCCAGATGGATAAGCTCGGTGACGTCTTTTAGATTTCCCGCGGCCGCGCCCATGGCCGCTATAGTACAGAATTAGTCTATAATGAATTTTCAAATTCAGCCTCTCCATGGAAAAAAAGAAGACGATATTGGTCACGGGCGCCACCGGCCTCATGGGCAAGGGATTCGAGGAGACATCCGCGGATCATTACCAGCTCGTGGGTCTGCACATGCGCGATTACAGCGTGGAGGGGGCCAAAACCCCGCACCGCGTCCTCGATATCCGCAATCAGGACCTCATCAACAAGCTTTTCGCGGAGCATGAGTTCGACGCCGTCATCCACGGCGCGGGCGTGGCCAGCGTGGACTACGCCCAGACGCACTACGCCGAGAGTCTTGAATCAAACCTTATCGGGACCTTGAACATCACGGCGGCTTGCCGGCGGAAAGGCGTTCACCTCGTCTACGTCTCCACGAACGCCGTTTTCGACGGCACGCAGCCTCCTTACGCGGAGGACCATGCGATCAATCCCGTCAATAAATACGGGCAGATCAAAGTTCAATGCGAGAAACTCGTCACGGAAACCCTGGAGAACTACACGATCGTGCGGCCCATCCTCATGTACGGCTGGAACCATCCGGCCTGCCGCCAAAATCCCGCGACGTGGATTCTCGAGAAGCTTCGGGCCGGCGAGAAGATCAGTCTCGTCAATGACATCAGCGAGAACCCTCTTTACAACCGGCAGTGCGGAGAAGCTCTTCGGGCCATCATTGTGAAAAAGCCGCGAGGCGTCCTGCACTTGGCCGGCGGCGAGGCCGTCAATCGCTACGAATTCGGCAAACGCTTAGCGAAGATATTCGGCTTGGACCAATCCCTGATCGCATCGGTCGACAGTTCTTTTTTCCCGACGATCGCCCCGCGACCGAAGAACACGACTTTCGTGACCCAACGCATGGAACGGGAGCTGGGCATAAAGCCTTTGACCGTTGATGAGGGGTTGAAGCAGATGAAGGCCCACGCCCGCTAAGCCTATGGCGACGCCCTTGTTTTCCATCGTCATCCCCACGTACAACCGGGCCCGGCAGGTCGTGGCGGCGGTGAAATCGGCTCTATGGCAGACGGACGCGGACTTCGAGTGCCTCGTCGTCGACGACGGCTCGCGCGACGACACGCAAGCCGGGCTGGAGCAAATCAAAGACCCCCGCCTCATATGCGCCTTCAATAAGGTCAATAAGGGCCAGCACGCCAGCCGCAACCAGGCGATCCGCAGCGCCAAGGGCGAATGGATCGCCTTTCTAGACAACGACGATTTGTTCCTGCCGGGGCGCCTGGAGGCGGTGCGCGCGGCGATCGCCGCGCGTCCGAGCGTCGGGTTTTGGTTCACCAACGCCTACATCCATCGCTACAACCGGATCATCGGCACGCTTTTCGATCCCGCGCGCGCCATTCCGCAGGGCCGCTTGCCCGGCTACTATGCGCTCGGCGACACCTATCTTCCTTATGTGACCACCGCGGTGATCGTGCGGCGGGACGCTTTCTTGAAGACCGGTTTTTTTCGGGAAGATCTGCGCATGCTCGAAGACACGGAGTTGTACACGCGCATGATCGCAGGCGGCCTCGAGGTGGGCGCGCTGCGCGAACCCTCGGCGGTGCGCTTTCTTCACGAAGGGAACTTCACCCAGGACCACCGGCTGGGGTTCGTCGAATCCCTGGAGGCGCTTAAGGCCGCGGGGCTCCCGGCCGAGACTGTGGCCGCCCTCCGGAAAAAATTCGCCTGGGACGGGGCGGAGTATTTTTGGAAATCGTTGAGGCCGGCCTTAGCGCGGGAGCTGCTCCTCAACGAAGTGGGCCCAGATGCCCGGGGCTCGCTTCTCTACTGCAAGACCTTTATCCCGACCCCTTTGCTCCGGCTGTCCAAGTCGGCGCGGAAAGCCTACCTTCAGGTCCGTCATCAGTCCCTGCTGTCGACTCCCGAAGTCCGGGAAGTCTACCGGCTGATCGCGCCGCTCCTTACTGAAGCGAAATCTTAAAGAACTTCAATTCCCGTGCGGCCCAGTCGCCGGGGGTGCTCTTCTTGCCGGGGGTGATCTCGCCGGACATTAACGCTCCATACAGGCGGGTCCATTTCGCGGTAGGAAGCTTCTTGTTCGCCAGCTGCTTCTTCAGCTGAGACAGGCTCTTGCGGATATCTCCGCAGTTGTCGAGTTTGGCGTTGTAAAGAGCCAGGACGTCCTTAAAGAACGCCATTTCCACTTTGTGCTTCGCGCGGATTTCCGGGCTCATGGTTCTCCTCCGATTCTCTCAGGACGCTAAATCATACCAATACTGGCGTCGGAGGGGGGTGAACCGCTATAATATCCTCGTGGCCCTGACCAAAGAAGCCCTGCGCGCCCTCGTGGCCCT
>JAYVZL010000384.1:0-2877 GCA_043783505.1 Elusimicrobiota bacterium | reverse complement strand
AAATCCGCCAGCACGGTTTGAAAGGAGGTTTCTGAAAACCGGGTCCGAATAGGATACTGGCATCAGATTTCTACCAATGAACGTCCTCGTCGCGGCTTTGTCTTTGATGTTCGCGGCGAACGCGAAGGGAACCGTCTTTTATGTCGACATGGTCACGGGCGCGGACGTCAACTTCGGGACCACGACCGTACTCGCCTGGAAGACGGTCGCGAAAGTAAACGGGCGCAACTTCTCTCCGGGCGATCAGATCCTTTTCCGTCGCGGCCGGACCTGGAACGAATCGCTCGTCCCGCATAACTCGGGGACGGCCTCGGCGCCCATCACCTTCGGCAACTTCGGCGCCGGGGCCCTGCCGATTTTCGACGCGCAGAACGTGCGCCATCCCATTTTCACTTTGACGAACGTCGCCAATGTCGTGATCGACGGGCTGGCCGCGTCGAATAGCCCCGACGTCATCATCGCGGTGTCCCAGAGCACGGACGTCTCCATTCTAAACTGCACCCTGCGCAACTCGTTCCTGAGCGCGATCATGATCTCCGGCGTGAACGCGGGGTTGACGGTGCGCGGCAACTCCTATACGACGGACGCGGGCTTCGTGATGGCCAACAACTTCCTCGAGAACGCGGCGCCGCTGGACTCCCTGACGGTCGCGGACAACGTCGTGGACCTGACGCAAGCCAGCCGGGCCAACAACATGGCCGGCATCTACCTGTCCGACGTCCGGAACGCCCAGGTCAGCGGCAATATCATCCGCGGCGGGACCCAAGGCATCGGCATCAAGGCCAATGCCAGGGACGTGACGGGGATCGCGATCTTCGACAACCAGGTTTACGACGTGGAGCCACTCAACGGCGGAGACGCGGAATCAATCGAGCTCACGGGGACCAACGGCTTCTTCGTGACCGCCATCGTCTATCGGAACTTCGTCAAGGGCAACGGGATCACACAGGGCGGCATCGACGGCTTCGGCGCGAAGAACTGCGTGTTCTACCAGAACATCGTGTTCGGCCCGATGGACGCGGCGGTCTCCGCCGCGGCCTTCTTCCTCTCGTCGGACTCCACCAACAACCGCTACTACAACAACGTCACCTACAATACGCCTTACGGATTCGCGGCCCATAGCGCCTCCAATGGCGGTATCTACATCAACAACATAGTGGAATCAGCGTCGATCCGCGGCCTCTATCAGTCCGGAGCCACCCTGGCGGCGGAGGACTACAACATCTTCCACAACAGTGGGCCCAATCTGGGCTTCACCGCCGGCGCGCACGACCTGACCTCGGCGCCGGGCTTCGTGAACTCCGCGCCGGCCGTCCCCGGGGACGTCCGGCTCCAGGCGGGTTCTCCTGCCATCAACTCCGGCGCGAACCTGGGCGCGCCCTACAATCTGACGCTCGACCCGAGCGGCAGCGCTTTCCCGTACGCGACGCTCGATCAGAACCAGCTCGGGTCGGCCTGGGAGCGCGGGGCGTTCGGTTTCGGCGCGGCTGTCGCCCCTCCTCCCGGTTCGGCGGTCGTGGAGAACGAGAACATTCGGATCTACCCGAACCCGATGGTGCGTTCGCAAGGGGGCTCGCGGATGACTTTCGCGAACCTGCCGCCGTTTTCTTCGGTGAAGCTCTTCAATTTATCCAGTCGCCTGGTGAGCACGCTGACGGCCGACGCTTCCGGCGTCGCGCAGTGGGACGCCGCCGTGGCGAGCGGCGTTTATTTCGTGGTCGTGCCGGGAAGGCAGACGCTGAAGGCGGTCGTCATCAATTAAGCCCTGCTCGCGCCGGATTTTTTCAAGTCAGCGCGCGATCAGCCCGGTTCGTCTTTTCGCGCTACGTGAAGGAACATATAGGCGTAAATTGTCGATAGCCGCCGTCCCTTCATAAAAATTGATGTGCGGATCCCCGATAATAAAATAGTCGGGGTAGGCGGAGTCCTGGGGCCAGCTGTGCTCGGCGAAGCTGCCGAAAGGACCCTCGTAGTTCCACGTCTCGTCAAAGCGACCGTCGTACTCCTTAGCGGTCTGGTTGTAGTGCCAGATCGCCTTCCCATCCTCGACGAAATATCTATGGTAGCGGAAGGTCTTCTGACCGATAAATCGAAAGAAACCCGAGAGTTCGATGGTATAACTCGCCGTGTCTCGCTCGATCGCGAACTTGTATGTCTTCTCCGGCATCAATTCCGGGACCAACTGCGCGGCCGCGGCATACGAAGTCCTTCCCTTTTCCCCGCCATAAACCGTTCCGCATTCGGTTTTCATCGTCGCCTTGCTCTCCAATTTTGACCCTGGAATGGCGAAGAATGCGTCGACGGCGTTATCCGTTCCCTTATAAAACTCCCGCTTGGCGGGATTGCAGGTATCGAAGGCGCCTTCCGGAACGTTGTAGCTGTCCATGACGACCTTCCGGTGGGTATGGATGAACACGTTGTTATGCGGCGCCGGGTCGGCGTAGTCGACGATGGCCAGGTAATAAAAGCCGTTGGAACCCCGTATGTCGGTCCATTTTTCATAGGGTTGGGAAAAGGCGCTTCCGGCTCCCCAGGACCACGGATGGGGAGTCTTGGGGCCGCTCGCTCCATAGCCGTTGATCCTGCCGGCATAGTTCCACTGATCGTAGCGAGAACCGCCGAAGTCGACGTTGACAAGCTCGTATTCGATCCGATAGACCGCAGGCAGCGGCTTCGTGCTGCGAATGACAATCCCCCCATAGTGATCCGGCTCCGAGATCAATCCCGCGGATCCGCGCTTGCCATGCCGTATGGACGTCAAGGCGGGCGGTTTGTCCGGGCGGCCGGCCTTATTTATATCCCGAGCCGCCAATTCCAACGTGAGCCATCCGTTCCTGCCGAACTCGATTCGTTTGCGGTAGAGATTGAATCCATTCA
>JAYVZL010000383.1:0-7492 GCA_043783505.1 Elusimicrobiota bacterium | reverse complement strand
CGTCCAAGCGCAACAAGATGGACCCCTATCTATTGGCCGCGACGGCGTTTCAGGAAGGCTATGTCAACCATGCCTTGAGCGCCGAAGCACAGTCCGACGATTCAATCCGAAGATTCGATTCTTATGGGAGCATGGGGATCGACTCTTTCGCCGATTATGTCGGAGTCATGAAACAGAAAGGCTACTTGCGCCGCGACTATACCGCTTTAAAGGTCACCGGCAGAAAACGCCCCAATGAAGCGGGCACTAAAATCACCATCACCGAGTTCGATGACGCCACTTCGGCTCTTGAGGCCGTGAGCGGGCTTTAAAAACTTAAGGAAGCTCAATTCGTGAGAGACGCGAACGCCCTGGGCATCGATATTTCTGGGCTCTCGAAGAGCGACAGAGACGCGTGGATCTACCTCTATTATAATTTTCGCGATCCCAAGGGCATTTTGAGCAAATACGGAACCGGCTGGGTCCTCAGGCCCGCCAGCCCGAAGGATACCTCCATCCAGAACGTCAAGCGCGTCGGCGCCACGACCGACCTCATGCGGCAGATCAAGCTGTTCGACGCGCCTTAGCCGGCGCCCCGGACGACGCGCCACAGCCGCGCCGAGCGCGAGCGGGGATTCTCGCGGATCTCCTCCGGCGACGCCTTGCGCGGGCCGGCGGGGACGCTGGTCCATAGACCCGAAGCCGCCTGCTCGTTTAGAGACGCCGCCACGAGCGCCTCCTCGCCGGAATGAAACGTCAAGATCGCGACGCGTCCGCCGGGACGCATCAAGGACGGAAGATCGCGCAGCAGGCGGGAAAGCGCCTCGCGTTCGGAATTGACGACGATGCGCAAGGCCTGGAACGTCCTTGCGGCGGGATGCTTGGCCGATGCGTCCTTCTTGACGAAGCGTCCCGCGCCCAAGCCTTTTGCCGCGCCGACGGCGGCGGCCAGCTCGGCCGTTGTTTTGGGCGAGCGCCCTTGGGCGGCGAGCGCTACGAGTGTCCGGGCGATTGCCGCGGCGTCGGGCTCGTCGCCGTAGCGGACCAGCGCGCCTTCGATCTCGCTTTCGCCGGCGAGCGCAAGCCATTGCGCCGCGGTCTTTCCGCTTGAGCGATCCATGCGCATGTCGAGCGGCCCGTCCGTCTTAAACGACATCCCGCGCTCCGGCCGATCAAGCTGCATGGACGAAACCCCGAGATCGGCCAACAAGGCGTCCACGCCGTTGAGACCCAGGCTCTTGAGCGCCGCGGCGGCGTCGGCATAGTTGCCTTGACGGGCGATGATCCTCACCCCCCGTTCGCCCAGGCGCTTCTCGGTGCGCGCGAGCTCCTCGCCGTCGCGGTCGAGCCCGATGACGGTCCCCTCGCCTCCGGCGGCGCGCGCGAGCTCGGCCGCGTGCCCGCCCCAGCCGAGAGTGCAGTCGAGAATCCTCGCTCCGACCAGGGGCCCCAGCGCTTCGAGGATCTCCGCGACCATGATCGGCACGTGCGTACCCGCGGGCGTGGACCCCCGAGCCTTCGCCTTGGCGACCGCGTCTGGATCCGCGCCCAACTCCTTGTACTTCTCTTCGAAGGACTTGGGATGCGTGCCCGTGTAGCGCTTGCGTCGGCGGTAGGCCGCGACGACCTCCGCGATCGGGATGTCAGCCGGCGTCAGGTCGTACTCGAGCAGACGCCGCGCCTCCACCCAGGCGAACTCGTCGTGATCGGTGAGAGCGATCTCGCCGGTGAACTTGGGGACAAGCAGGGCGATGAGCTCGATGTCTCCCGAATCGTCGGCGTGGCGCGCGCGGGCGGCCTCGGCGCCGATGACGGCCTCGATGCCTAGCTCCTCGCGCAGCTCACGCGCCAGCGCTGCGGCCGGCGTTTCGCCGGCTTCGATGCGCCCGCCGGGAAATTCCCACTTGCCCGCGTTCTTGCGGCCGGGGCCGCGCCGGGCCAGGAGAACCGCCCCGGAGCGAAGGATGATACCGGCGCAAACGGAAATAGACAAACGCGGCCCGCTACCGGACCCGGCCTAAAGGAACCGCGCGAACCCTCTCGCCGAGAGGGAAAGTTTCACGACCGGCATGGACCACATCGAGCTGGTCCAGCTTCAAGTCCTTGAGCGCAATCCGCATCGATGGCGTGAGCGCGGGCGCCTCAGTGCGTTTGAATTCAAAACCGCGACGTTTTCCTCCCCTGACGATCAGAAGATCGAGCTCAGCCCCGGAGTGCGTCGCCCAGAAATGGCACTCATCGGGCCTGGCGCCGAGCGTCCTGATCACCGCCTCCAAGGCGAAGCCCTCCCAGGAAGCACCCAGACGGGGGTGGCTCTCGAGCTCTCCCAGGCTCTCGATACCGAGCAGCGCGTGCAGCAGGCCGCTGTCGGAGAGATAGACCTTCGGGGATTTCACCTGGCGTTTGGCGAGATTCTCGTGCCAGGGCTGGAGCTGGCGCACGACGAAAGTCGCGGAAAGGGCGTCGAGGTAGTTGCGCACGGTCGTATCCGCGACTCCGAAGGAACGGGCGAACTCTGAGGCGTTCCATATCTGGCCATGGTAATGGGCCAGCATGGTCCAGAAGCGGCGCATGGTGTGGGACGGCAAGCCGAACCCAAGTTGGGGCAGATCGCGCTCCAGGAAGGCGGCGATGAACTCCCGACGCCACTCCGCGCTCGCCGCCTCGGAACGGGCGAGGAAGGCCCGGGGAAATCCACCCCTCATCCACAGCCGCCCCAACAAGGAACGACCAACCTCATCAAGACCCAGCGGCGGCAGGACGTAATTCGCGATCCGGCCAGCCAGGGACTCCGCTGCCTGCCGCTTCAAGTCCGGCGCAGCACTTCCCAAAAGAAGAAACTTCGCGGGTCGGCCCGGTCGGTCGGCGAGCACGCGCAGCACCGGGAAGAGCCCTGGCAGACGCTGGACCTCATCGATAACGACCAACCCACGCAGCTCCCTCAAGGCAAGCATGGGATCCGCAAGCCGGGCCAGGTGGGCCGGATCCTCCAGATCGTACCACGCGACCGGTCCTCGACCGGAGAGCCGCATTTCCTTGGCCAGAGTTGTTTTTCCGACTTGACGCGCGCCTAGAATGGCCACGACGGGGTTTCGGGACAACAGGGACCGCACGGCCCGCAGGTGCCGGCGACGCTCGATCATGACAAAAGTATACATTGAAAACTCGGTCTTAACAACCGAATTTTCAATGTGCTAAAAGGCTACCAGACTCGGCAGGCCTTCGCCGCGACCATCGCGTCGCCGGGCTTGCAGGAGAACGCCTTGGCGAACTCCGCCGAGTTCACCAGCGATCCGTTCACGCGCTCGCGCGCCGGCGAATGCGGGTCGGTCACCGCGAGCATGCGCGCGACCTGATCGGTGCGGTTCTGGCACCAGACCTGCGCCCAACCGAAGAACAGGCGCTGACGCGGGGTGAAGCCATCGCGCGGCGCCGCCGAACCCGCGGGCGAGGCGTCGAGCGCCATGCCCGCCACGAGCAGCCCGCCGTTGTCGGCGGTGTTCTCGCCCAACGTTAACTTGCCGTTGAGCTTGACGCCCGGAACGGCCTCGTAGCCGGCGTATTGGTCGGCGAAGCACTGCGCGCGGCCCTCGAAGGCCTTCGCGTCCTCGAGCGTCCACCAGTCCTCCATGTTGCCCATCAAGTCGAACTTGCGGCCCTGGTCGTCGAAGCCGTGCGTGAGTTCATGGCCGATCACCGCGCCGATCCCGCCCAGATTGACCGCGTCGTCCATCTCGGGATCGAAGAACGGCGGCTGCAGGATGCCGGCCGGAAAATTAATGTCGTTCATCTGCGGATCATAGTAGGCGTTGACCGTGGGCGGCGTCATCTGCCACTCCTTGCGATCGACCGGCTTGCCGATCTTCGCGAGCCGGCGCAGATGCTCGAACTCCATGCCGGAGCGGATGGAACCGAGCAGATCCTTGCGGTCGACGGTCACCGCCGAGTAGTCGCGCCACTTCTCCGGGTAGCCGACCTTGTTGGCGATCATCCCGAGCTTGGCCAGCGCCTTCTCCTTAGTCTTGGACGTCATCCAATCGAGACCCGATATATCGTTCTTGAGCGCGGCCTCCACGGCGACGACCAAGGTGTCCATGCGCTTCTTGGTCTCGGGGGGATAGGCCTTCTCCACGTATCGGCGGCCCAAATCCTCTCCCAGCACGCTGTCGGTCAGCTCCACGCAGCGCTTCCAACGCGGCTTGAGCTCCTTGGCCCCCGTCAGACGCCGGCCGAAGAAGTCGAATCGCTCCTCGACGAACGCCCGTCCCAGCCACGGCTGGGACGCGGACAGCGTCCGCCAGCGCAGATAAGTCTTCAAATCGCCTAGTGGAATTTCCGCGGCAAGCTTGGCGAAGCCCTCGATAAAAGCCGGCGAGGACGCATTGAGGTCCCCCCACGCCGGTCCGCCGGACACGTCGAAATATCGCTCCCAAGAAAAAGAAGGCGCGAGCTTGGCCAATTCCGCGCGCGTCATCTTGTGATACGTATTGGCCGGGTCGCGCCGGGCAGTGCGGTCCATCGAGACCATGGCCAGCGCGGTTTCCACGCGCAGGACCGCCGCCGCCTGGTCGGCCGCGGTCTTTGGATCCGAGCCCGCCAAGCCCATGGAACGGGCCACATGCCACTCATAAGCTTTACGCAGCTCGACGGACTTGGCGTCGTCCTTGAGATAATAGTCGCGGTCCGGCAACCCAAGCCCCGCCTGATCGACGATCGCGATCACCCGCGTCGAGTCTTTGTAATCCTGCTCGGAATCGTAGTCGAAGCCCGCGTTGACGCCGGCGCGGTGCAGGCGGGCCAATAGCTGAGCAAGATCTTTCGCCGAGGCTAGACCATCGATCCCGTCGAAGGCTGTCTTCAGCGGAGCCAACCCGGCCTTCTCGACCGCGCCCTCATCCATGCACGCGGCGTAAAGGCCGCCGATGCGGCGATCCGAGGCTGCATTAGACGAGGCGGCTGTCTCAAGCAACTCCCTTAATATATCCTTGTTGCGCTCGGCCAGCTCGTTGAAGCGCCCCCACCGCGACTGATCGGCGGGGATGGGGTTTGCCTTCATCCAGCCCCCGCAGGCGTATTGGTAGAAGTCCGCGCAGGGCTTGGCGGTCGTGTCGAGGGCGGACGCATCGAAGCCGCGGAGCGGGGCGCGAGGCGCGTCGGCCGCGAGCGCGGGAACGCCAAGAAGCAGCGACAGGAGCAGATTTTTCATATAGGTCTCACTTTCCGAGGATCATCTTGAGAGAAATGACGAAAAGCAATCCGCCGAAGGCGCGTCGCAACGTCTCTTTGGGAAGCATGACGGCGAGCTTCGCGCCGAATAATCCGCCCAAGACGAAGCCCGCGCAGATCAACGCCGCGGCGCGAACGTCCACATAGCCGTTTTTGTAATAGGTCCAGGCGGCAAGAATGCCGATCGGGGGCAGAAGCAAGGCCGTGCTGGTGCCCTGCGCCATGTGCTGGGAAAAGCCGAAGAAGAAGATCAAGGCGGGCACCAGGATGATGCCGCCCCCGACGCCGATCATGCCGCTGAGCACGCCGGTCAACAGGCCGAGAAAGACGAATGAAATAGGATTCATTTCGGGGCGAGAGTCGCGGTGATCTTGGCCAAGAGCCTGTCCGCTTCCACGGGCTTGACCACGTAGCCGCTGGCGCCGTAGCCGAACGCTTTTTCCACGTCCTTGCCCGTTTGCGAGCCGGTGACCATCAGCACCGGTATATCGGCGGTCTTGGAGTCGATCTTTAAGCGCGACAGCGTCTCGATCCCGTCTATTCCCGGCATCAGCAGATCCAGAAGGATCAGATTGGGGAGCTTGTCTTTAGCCAATGCGAGGGCGGCCACGCCGTCGGGCGCGTCCAGCACCTCGTAGCCGGCGTCTTCCAAGATCAGCTTAATGCTCATGATGATCAGAGGGGAATCGTCGACCACCAAGATCCGCGTTTTGCCGCCCGATTTCGTGAAAAATCCCATGACTATCCTCCCTCCTTTTTCGCGGGAAGCCGCAGCAAAACGCAGGTTCCCGCACCGGGAACGCTGGACACCTCGAGCTCGCCGCCGTGCGCGCGCGCGATTTTTTGCGCCCAGCTCAAGCCCACGCCTCGCCTGCCCTTCTTCATGGTGAAAAAAGGCTCCAGGGAGTGCTCGCTGATATATTCTTCCATGCCCGCTCCGCTGTCCTGAAAAGACATATGTGCCCAGATTCGCGAGGCGTCGCCGTATGCGCCCACGTTCAAAGAGCCCCCGCCGGGCATCGACTCCGCGGCGTTGCTTAAAACGGCGTCGACGGCGCGCCGCAGCAGCGTCGCGTCGGCCGCGACCGCGGGAAGCGTGACGCCGTCGATCTTCCAAATTACCTTAATAGAGTCCTGCTTCGAGATGGGGTGGTCCGCCACCGCGCTTTTCAGCCAGGCGTCGAGCGTGATCTCCTCGCTTTTCAGCGCTACCGGCTGAAGAAGCGAGACATACTCTTCAATGATGGTCATGCTGTTTTGCGCCGCGTCCTTCACGAGCCCGATGAATCTAGCTCGGGCGACCTCGTCCGCTTTCTTATTGAACATGTCGATGATCTGGGACACGCTGCCGATGCTGTTGCGTAGGTGATGAAGCAGCACCAGCGGCGAGTCCCAAGCCGCCGATTTGGGGGCGGCCGCGTCCGCGGCGGCGTTGTGCAGCAGCGCCCGCACTTTGGTGCACAGCGCCTCTTTCGTATATGGCTTCGACAGAAAGCCGGAGGCCAAACCGAGGATCCAAGGATTATCCTTGTCCGATTCGCCGGTGATCACTATGGGAAACGAGTGGCCGCGCTCCCTCATCTTTTCGCACACCTGGAAGCCCGACGTGTCCGGCAGCAGCATATCCAACAGGACTAGATCCGGCTTCTCAGACTCCACGGCCGCCAGGGCCGTTTCGCCGCTTTGAACCGCTGATACCCTGTATCCGTCCGCCTCCAAGTGCTCCTTGGCGGCCCGTCCGACGGATACGGAGTCGTCGACGACCAGTATTTTAGCCATGCTGTCCTTGGGGCGGTTAATATACATCTTTCGGCGATCCGGCTTTTAACTGTTTTTTTACTGTTTTTTTGCTGAATACGCATTGCAAAAATCCGGTTGGCAGGCTATCCTTGGCCCATGGCAACCATAATGGTGATTGAGGACAATCTCATCTACAGAGAGTTGTTGCGCGAATTGTGCGAATCGGAAGGCCACGAAGTCGTGGAGACCGGGCGCGCCGAAGACGCGCTTCTGATGCTCAAGAACTACGAGGGTGCCGACGTCCACAACCAGGAACGCGGCATTGATTTATTCATCGTCGATTTCAACATGGACCGGATGAACGGTTTCGAGCTGATCCGCGAGCTGCGCAGCATGGAAAAGATGCAGCGCGCCCCGATCCTGATGATCAGCTCCACCGCCAAGAACATGAGCGACCTCTTAAAGACCGAGGGCGTCGCCTTTCTTCCCAAACCGAGCCCCAACGTTTTGGTGATGGCCACCGTGCGCAGCCTGCTCGAGAAGTCGG
>JAYVZL010000382.1:0-2894 GCA_043783505.1 Elusimicrobiota bacterium | reverse complement strand
ATCCTGGCGCTTTTTATTTTCGCCTGCTCTCGCACGGGCAACGGGAAGGCGCGCCTGCTAGTCGCGGCCCCGCTGAGCGGGGCGATGGCCGCCGAGGGACAGGGACTGGAACGAGCGGTGCGCATGGCCGTCGAAGACGAGACGGCGCTCGGCGGCCTGCCCACCGTGGAAGTCGTCGTCGCCGACGACAAGACCGATCCGTTTACCGCCACGGCCGTGGCCCACAACGCAGTCGACGACCCCGCCGTCTTCGCGGTGATCGGCCACATGACCTCGGGCTGCGCCATCGAGGCCGCGCGCGTCTACGCGCAGGCGCCGTTGGCCATGATCACCCCCTCGGCCACCGCCCCCCTGCTGACCCTTCAGCAGGACCAGCCAGGCTGGAACGGCGAGCACGTGGTCTTCCGCCTGCCGCCGTCGGACGCCGTTCAAGGCGAGGTGGCCGCCGATTACGCGGCCACGCGTCTGTCGCTGAAGCACTTCGTCCTGGTCCACGACCGCACGCCGTACGGACAGGGCCTTGTCGAGGCGTTTCAAGGGGCGCTCAAGCGCAAGGGCGCCTCCGTCACACATCTTGAGACCGTGGCGCTCGGCGAGAAGGACTTCGGCGCCGTCGCCAAGGTTATCCGCGCCGACAATCCCGAAGCGGTTTTCTTCGGCGGCCTCTCCATGGAGGCCGGACTGCTCATCAAGCAGGCGCGCGCCGCCGGCTACCGGGGAGTGTTCATGGCCGGCGACGGCGTCAAGACGCCCGAGTTCCTTGAGATCGCGGGCCCGGCCGCCAACGGCGCCTATATCACCGTCGAGGGCGTGCCGGTCGAGGCCCTGCCTAGCGCCTCCGACTTCCTCGAGCGCTATCAAAAGCGCTGGTCAACCGCGCCTCGCGCTTTCGACCACTACGGCTACGAGGCCGCGCGCGTGGCGCTGGCCGCCCTGCGCAAGGTCGGGTCCGATCGCAGGAAAGTCCTCGAGGCCCTGCGCGACACCAACCTGCGCACGATGGTCGGCGACATCGTCTTCGACTCCAAGGGCGACACCTTGAGAGGCTTGGTCACCGTGACCAAGGCCGACTACGCCCGCCGCCGCTTCGACGTCTCTTATTAAAATGGACGCGGCGGATAAAGCCGTCAAAACTTTCCATCTATTTCGGCATGGGGAAACCGACTGGAACCGGAACGGCCGGCTTCAGGGACAGTCCGATATCCCCCTTAACGACACCGGCCGGGCGCAAGCACGCGCCATCGCCGAACGTTTCGCGGTCAATTCGGCGTCCCGGCGCATCGACGTCATTCTGACCAGCGATCTGTCTCGCGCCTATGAGACCGCCGCGATAGTCGCCCAGGAGCGCGTTCCTCTTGTCCGCCGCGCGGGGCTGCGGGAAACGAACCTGGGAGAGGCCGAAGGACGAACGTGGGAGGAGGTGCAGAGCCTCTTCGGAGAGGAGCTAGCCGCGCGCTGGCGCTCCTGGCTTCCCGGCGACATCGACGTGAGTTTCCCGCGCGGCGAGACCGGAACGCAGGTCATCGAGCGCGTCTTCAAGACGCTTGAGGATTTCGCGAAGTCGACGCCTTACGCGCGTATTGGTGTGGCGACTCACGGCGGGGTCATCCGCAGGATTCTGCAAAAGCTCGAGCCGGCGACGAATGAGCATTTCTTGATCCCGAACGGCTCGCTGTTTGAGATCCGCCGCGATCCTCGCGATGGATGGAGCCTGTGCAAACGTCCTCTTTAACATTACACGTCCGTCATATGGAGGCTCATCGCCAAATCCTAGAATTGGGCATGCTTCGGTCATCGGCCCTTCTAATATTAATCGCGACGATCTGCGCCTGTAAAACCGCCCCTTACACCGGCCGCCGGCAGCTCATCCTCATCCCGGCCGATCAAGAGATGGCCCTGGGCTTGGACGCGTATCAACAGGCGCTTCAAAGCACGAAACTGTCCACCGACGCCGACCAAGTCCAGATGGTGCGGCGCGTCGGCGCCCGGCTCGCCCAAGCCGCCGATAAGCCCGATTACAAATGGGAGTTCAACCTCATCGACGACCCCAAGACACTCAACGCCTTCTGCCTCCCGGGCGGGAAGGTGGCCGTTTACTCGGGCATCCTGCCGGTCACGCGCGATGATAACGGCCTGGCGGTCGTGCTCGGCCACGAAATCGCGCACGCACTGGCTCGCCACGGCGACGAGCGCATGAGCCAAGGGCTCATCGCCCAATTCGGCGGAGTCGCGCTCGACGCGCTTCTTGCCGAAAAGCCCGCGCAGGTGAGGCAGATGTACGCCGCGGCCTACGGTACGGGCGCCAACGTCGGCGTCCTATTGCCCTATGGCCGCAAGCAGGAGTCCGAGGCGGACCGCATCGGGTTGGTGATAATGGCCAAGGCCGGCTACGATCCCGGCCAAGCGGTCGGCTTCTGGCAAAGAATGCTCGAGAAATCGAAAGGCCAATCGCGCCCTCCCGAGTTTTTAAGCAGCCATCCCGCCGATGAGACGCGCATCAAGGACATCCAATCCTGGCTCCCCGAGGCGAACAAGCATTACCAGCCGGGCGCGCATTGACAGCCCGACTTCTCCATTTTCAGGGGAAGAATTGCGCAGGCAGATGTAGCAGATGTGATACTTTCGGTAGTCCCGGGAAGAGTGAATGTCGCACATGTGATACATCCCAGCGAGTTGCCGGGCGCCAAGCAGTCTCATGACAAAAAGCCGCCGGTCTCTGAAAAGAGACCGGCGGCTTTATTAAAACTTGCGCGAGGGGGGACTCGAACCCCCAAACCCTTTCGGGCGTACGCACCTCAAGCGTATGTGTCTGCCAGTTCCACCACCCGTGCGTGGGTTTGCGTCGTTACTTCGAGGTTTTCGGAGCGGCCGGCTTAGGCGGCGCCGGCTTTGCG
>JAYVZL010000381.1:0-17567 GCA_043783505.1 Elusimicrobiota bacterium | reverse complement strand
GGACGGCGCGAGATCAGGGTGACGTCGAGATCCTGTCCGCCTCGATTGGTCTCCACGCGCACGGAACGAAGGCCTGTCTTAATGATGCGCTCAATATTGGGAGATATGGTGAATAACTTCAGGGAAACGCGCGTGGAAAGGCCTGAGAAAGCGAGCTCACCGGCGTTCAGTATTTTCACGCTCATATACCGGCTCACGATGAAAACACGTCTCATCGCTTCGTCACGATAACTAACGGAGTTGCGGTCATAGACGACGTCCACCCGGCCGTTGCCTATGAGAACGCCGAGCATGCGGAATTGCTTTCCGTCTAAATCCTCGCCGAAGGGCTTGGTGAGAAACAGTCCCGAGTACTGCGCATAAGCCTTGTTCAACGCCGGGGTGGGTACGTAAAAGATGATCGGGCCGCGCAGCGCGGGGCTGGTGATGAAATCAACCATCGTGCTACGGCTGTTGACGGCTCCCTCAATGAGCAGCTGGCAGACTTCCCAGTCCACCCGATGAACGAGATTCACGTTGAGACCGGGCACCTGGGCCACGATCGGAGCAATCTCCTCGTCGGTGGGCTTGGGCAGCAGGCGCCAGGTATCGACGATGGGGTCGCCAGTCCCCCGCGCCGCGATCTCCTCGGCGTCGGCCATCGAGTTCTGCACGAGCACCCGCGCGTTCGCGAAGTTCAAATCGCCGACGTCGACCGTCCGCACGATGGCGGCGGGCGAGGGAGGCATCGACGGCGGAGTATAAGCGATCATCGGGTCATTGAGCCTACACAAATCCTAACATGGCGCGCCAAAATCATAAAAAGTCTTTGGACCTATTTGAGGACGACAAAGGACCTGCCTTGACAGTGGGTCCTTGGGGGGCCATACTTTAGAGATGAGCGACGAGCCTCGGAGCGGGCGTTTTGGCGCGGTATTGGTCGTGCTCGCCCTGAGCACGTCGGCGGCCGGCGTGCTGGGCTGGCATCTGATCTCCAACCGCAGCCACAATCAGATCGACACGTCCGGCTTCGACATATCCGCCGCGCCCGACTCCCGCCGGCGATCCGTTCCCGGCCGCGCCGCTCCTGACCCGAGCCAATCCTCGGGCCTGAGCATGCTCAAGGCCGACCCCGGCGTGCGCGTGGCCGGCCCCGGATCGAACTCAACTCCCCCCAGCGCTCCCAAGACGACTCCCAAGGAAAATGCCTCTTCGAGCCTGCGCAAATCCATGATCAAAAACGAACGCTTTATCGACGCCTTCGGCCGACGCATGGAGACGCGATATCCCTCGATTGGCCTGTACGGCCGGGACTGGGCCGCCGCACCCGACTTGCGCGCCCTGCGCGACCAGTACTGGCGCGACCGGGACCCGATCAAGTTCGCCTACGGGTTGGCCCAATCGAAGAATTTCGGGAAGCTACTCAAAAAGTACGCCGCCGACCCCGGCGTGCGCGCGTTTTTGATGGAGGGCGTCAAGCAGGCCCCGGGCGATCTGCTGGGAGCCGCAGGCCAAGTGTTTCAGAACGACAGCGTCGTCAAGGATCTCGTCAAACACGTGGCCTCAAGCGTGGGATTGCCGGCCAGCCTCACCGCGTTTTTAGGCGACGATAACGCCAAGCCCCCGGATCAGAACCAAGTCCTCTCGGAGATCATGCAATCCCCGGACGTCCAGAAGGCCCTGCAGAATCAGCCGCGCTGACTCAATTGCTGGATAAGGGGACGGTTGCAACCGGCGTGGTCTGGGTGGTCGGTGGGGCTGCGTTGTTGACGCACTGCAGACCCACCTGATGCGTACCGGCGCCGCAGTGATAGCTCGTGTTGGTGGGAATATCCGCGTTAGAGTTCGAATTAGACGGCGTGCAGCTTTCGCACCCCACCGCGGCCAACATCCCTAGGCCCAGAAGCACTACCGACAATCGCATCAAATTCTGTTTCAAGTTTTTCATAGCACCCCCTAGTGCTGCTGAGTCGTGCCGATACATTGGCCGCCCTGAGCGACGGTTCCCGGACCGCACGTCACGGGCGGAGGAGCGGCCTTCACCTTGTTTGAACAACTGTCGCAACCGGTCAAAAAAAGCGCGCCGAGGGTCGAGGCGAGCGCGGCGATCAGAGTTAAAGTCTTCGTCGAGTTCATGTCATGTCCTCCAGCGCGTCATTAGGAGTGTAAACCCGCCTCAAGATACTGTCAAGATGAATAGCCTCTTTTAACCGAATTTTTACCCTAGGGCTTCCAGGATGCGCCGGGAAACCCAGCGGGGCAGCCAAATTAAGTGCAGGATCGCGCTGTAATGCCCTAAGGGCACCCATATCTGGCGCGAGTCCGGGAAAGCTTCCTTAAGATGCAGCGCATTGGCCGCGGGGATCACCCGGTCCCAACTGGCGTTGACGAGAAGCGCCTTTTTTCCCGCGTTGGCGGCCTTATAGTCCAAGGAATCCAGGCCGGTCCAGGCCGCCCGCAACTCTTCGGGCTTGAGACCCATCTTTCGAGCGAAAGGACCGCTTAACGATCCCTGGAGCGCCAAGCTCGGAAAGTCCGCTCCCCCCAACAGGAACACCCCGGCGCGCGGCCGCGCGTCCACCGACCATGTCACCGAACCCACGATCGCCCCCAAACTGATCCCGAACAGCGCCACGCGCCGGCCGTCCACCTCCGGCCGCGCGGCCAGCACGCCGAAGGCGCGCCGCGCGTCCGACACCGACTGCCGGAAGTTGCGCGCCAAGCCCTTGGTCGTGCGCGCCAGGAAAACTTGGCCACTGGGCATGGAGGGATGCGGGCGGCGATGAAACTGCGTGGGCATCTCGATCCACATCGTGACCAAGCCGTCGCGCACGAAACGGTCGACGAACTGAGTCTCGATCCAAACATTCGGCGCGGCCATCACCGGCAAGACCAGGACCGCGGGCCCGGACTTACCATACGCCGATTTGGGAACCGACAAATGCGCCCAGATCGTATCGTTGGCAGGCCAGGGACTTTTGAACGCCGAAGGAAACTTCAGCAGATAATCAGTGCGATCGGGCCCGACAATCATCTCAACGATCTCCGTTTTAAAATCGTCTTTGGGCGCTTCGAGCGGGGCCGCGCCGGCCGAGACCGCGAGAAGAGCCCAAAACAGCGCCGGCATCAGAATCCCATCACCAGCGAAAATGCGCCTTGGTAGATGTCGTTGACGCCCTGGGAGTTCGGGCTGAGCACCGTGGACTTACCCATCACCCAGTAGGAGTACTCGCCTTTCGCCGCGAAGTGCGGCGCAAGCTGCCAATGAACGGCGGCGGTGTATTTCTCAATCTCGCGCAGGACGTAAGGTGCTGTGACACGGTAGGCGGTCATGGAATCGAAAATCTGGCTTCCGTCGTTGTAGTTGAGAAGGAAGTCGAGCAAAGGGCCGCGCCGGTACATTTGGTTGAACACCAAAACGCCGGTCAGGCGCTTGCCATAGGGCGGCTTGCGCATGAGCGGAAACGCCGCCTGCACGAAGTAGCCGTAGAGATGCTCGAGCTGACGCGTGTGCGTGGTCGGCGAGACGAGCGCGGGCACGGCGGCCGTCGAGGTGGACAGAAGCAGCGGCGTCAAGAATTGGTTGGCGCTGTACATGGCCTCACCGGAGAGACTGATGCCCTTGTAGTCGAAAGCCCAATCCGCGCTCCACATCTGGTAGGTGAGATAGCCCTCCAAATCGTACTGGCCCCCCATGCCGGAAAGTCCCAGATGCGTTCCGGTCAGATCAGCCGAGCTTTCCGGGAAAGGCCAGGGCAGGCGCAAATCGCCCAGGGCGAAGACGATGCGCCCGCCGACGGTCTTGGCGTTGTTGTTGTCGGCCAAGTTGTTGTTCTCGTGGCCGAAGTCCGGGACGACGCCGTTAGTGGCCGGGCCCGGAATGCCCAAGTTCGAGGGATTGGGAAACGTGCGCAGGCGGTTGGTGGACTCGCCGATGCCGTTGACGACGAAGAGCGTGATCTCGCTGGCAACCAGCGGATGGACGCGCACCGGATACCAGCTCCAGCGCACGCCGATGTCGCTATAGCCATAGCTGAGCGGCGGACGCGGCGAGTTGGGCCTCACGACTAAGTCGAGGCTGTCGGGCGACGCGTACAACAACGGCCTGGTGACGGCCAAGTATTGGTCGGCGCGGTAGAGCTCGTTGTAGCGGCCGAAGGGAACCATGAACTTGCCGAATTGGAACTTGATGCGGCGGATGCGGTCGTACTCGACGTAGGCCTGGCTGAGGCGCAGCGTCCCGCGGCCCGCGGTGGGCAGGTTCCACTCCAGGCGCATGGGCACATCCTCGGCCACCGGCCCTTCAACGCCGAAGTACATATCCGCGAGGTAAAGTTGGTTCTGAATCTGGGTCTCGAAGCCCGGCTCACGCGGACCGACGTTGCGCCAATTCAGCGACGCCGAACCGAACAGGCGCACCTTGGTCAGGCCCTCGACGAGGCGCGTCAATGTGGGGTTGACCGCCGCAGGCGCGGCCGTCTCCTGAGAACGAGCCGGCCCTGGGGCCGCCAGCAAGGCCAGCCCCAGCAGAATTTGACAAGGAAATGACGATGATGTACGATGGACCATCGCAGCGTTAGTATAACGCGTTTTCAAGCCGCGCGCCACGCGCCGCACAGGGGGAAGAATGTCTCACGTGATCGTCGAAGGTTGTCTAGGCGAAGTCTACGCCGCGTGCGTCGACGTCTGTCCCGTCGAGTGCATCCATCCTGGCCCGTACAAGGGCGAGGCGTTCATGATCATCGACCCCGAGGTCTGCATCGACTGCGGAGTCTGCCTGCCCGAGTGCCCGATCGGCGCCATCAAGGGCTCGGTCGACGAGGACCCGGCTTGGGCCAAGATCAACTTGGAGCTGACCCCGACCTTCAAGGGCAACCCCAAAGTAACACCTCGCGCTCCCAACGATCCCCCGCACAAGCCGACCAACAAGCTCGTCAAGTAGGCGGTGATCCAAAAAGCCGGGCGGCCGTTTTGGTCGCTCGGCTTTTTATTTCTGCTGGCCGCAACCGCTGACGCCATGAACTACAACGTCCTGCACCGCACGCCGCTCGATACCGCGGGGGCTCGAACCATGGGGCTCGAGCGCCTGCCTTTCGCCGACGGCCTCTTCCGCACGAAGACGTCGAGCGCCGTGCTTGAATCGCCCGACATCGAATCCCCCGCGGCCTTCGACGATCTCGTCGGCTCGCTGGTCGCGGAGGTTCCTCCGGGCGGCGAAGTCGAGCTCACCGTCAAGGTCCGCGTCGACAACAATTGGACTGAATGGTACTCGCTCGGCGCTCTCGGCGCGGAAGGTTGGACTTCCCCCTCTAAAACCGGAGATACCGCCGGCGGCGTCGACGTCGACACGCTTCAACTGAAGAAGAAGGCCTCCGCCTTCCGCTATCGCGTCAAGTTCAAGGCCGGCAAGCGGCCGGTGCGCCTGCGCTCGGTCGCGATCGCGGTCTCCGACGGAGAGTCTCCCGACGCGCCTGCGGCATTCGTCCCGGGACCCTGGGTCCGCGACTTAGGGGTTTCCCCCCGTTCCCAAGAAGAGGAGCAGGAGAAATATCGGGAAGACATCTGTTCGCCCACTTCCCTGGCCATGATCCTGGAGTTCTGGGGCGTCAAGATAGAAACCGAAAAGGTCGCCCTGGGCGCTCAAGACCGCGGCTCTCACCTATTCGGCAATTGGCCCGCGAACGTCGCCTACGCGGGCGCGCAGGGTCTCGAAGGCTCCGTGGCGCGTCTTGCCTCGCTTGGCGACCTTGAGCGCGAGATCGCCGAAGGCCGCCCCGTCGCCGTGAGCGTAACCTATTCCCCAGGCGAGTTGCCCGGCGCGCCGATGGACTCAACGGAGGGACACCTCATGGTCGTCGGCGGATTCACGCCCGAGGGGGACGTCATCGCCTACGATCCCGCCGGAGACGACCGCAAGCAGGTGCGGCGCGTCTACGGACGCGCCGCCTTCCATAAAGTCTGGCGCGTCCGGAAGAAAGGCTTGGCCTACCTGCTCGGCCGCACGCTGCCCCGGCGCCTGAGCGTGGGTGTGCCGGTGGCCGACCTGTGGTCAAAGCCCGTGCGCCGCGTCGGAGTCAAGCTCGACGACGACGCGCATCTGTCGCAGCTCCTCTACGGCGAGACGGTCATGGCACTCGAGGCCAAGGACGACTGGGTGCGCGTGCGCGCCGAGGAACAGGAAAGCTTTCTGCCCGCGGGGTCATGGCAAGGCTATCCCGGCTGGGTCCGCGCCGACGCCCTGGTCTCGGCGGCCGCGACGCAGACCAACACGGTCGTGCGCGTGCGCCAGGCGCTTCTTCACCGCGGCACCGACCTATTGACGCTGTCGGTGGGCACGCGCCTCTCGCGCGTCTCGCAATCGGGAGTCGGCTCCGTGGTGCGCCTGCTCGACGGCACGTCGGCCGAGATACCCTCCGACGCGCTCTACGCCGCCCCGGCCCTGCCGACTGCCGCCTCGCGCGCCGAGATCATCCGCACCGCCGAACTGTTCCTGGGCACCAGCTACTACTGGGGCGGGCGTTCCGGCGTCCAGCCCGATCCAAAGGTCGGCGTCGACTGCTCGGGCCTCGTCAGCCTCGCCTACCGCATCCACGGCCGCGACGTGCCGCGCGACTCTCACGAGCAGAAGCTGCATAGCCGCCCCGTGCGCGGTGCCGAGCTGCAAAGCGGCGACCTCGTCTTCCTGACCGACGACGAGGTCAAAGAACGCATCACTCACGTCATGATCTTCACCGGCGGCGACGGCCTCATCGAGAGCCGCAAGTCCTCGGGCCGCGTCCTGCGGACCACATTCCTCGAGCGCTTCGGCGAGCCGCTGAGTGCGATCGAGTCCGGCTCCGCGGTCACCGACCTGTCCTTCCCCAAGCCCCGCCGCCGAAGAATCTTCTTCGGCTCCTATTTTTGACGCGCACTCTCAGACCATAAGTCCCAAAAGCGACTGGGTCCTATAGCCGACGTCTTTTGCCCTAGGCGGTCCGCTTCTACACCATCTCCTAATCGTAGCATCATGATCTTCAAGGAGATCATATGAATCGATTTTGCCTGCGCCTCATCTGCATTGGATTAACCGTCGCCGCCGTTCCGCGAGCAAACGCCTGGGGTCCCTTGGGGCATAAGGCCATCGCCTTGGTCGCCCAAGAGCGCTTGAGCCCGGGCGCGCGCAAAGCCGTTCAGGACCTTCTTGGCGGAAACGTCGGATTGGACAAGATCGCCAACTGCGCGGACAGCATGCTCTTCGCCAAGGGCGTCTACGACTGCGCCGGGGCCTTCGGCGTTCAATCCGATCCGGAGAAAAAGACCCAGCCCTGGCATTACATCAGCTTGCCCATCGCGGAGGATCATTCACCGGCCACTGTGATGAATTACTGCCCCAACGGCAAGGATTGCGTCGTGGAGCAGGTCCGCCGGCAGGCGACCACACTCGGAAATCCCAAGGCGTCGCGCGAACAAAAGCAATTAGCCCTGATGTATTTGGTCCACATCGTGGGAGACGAGCACCAGCCCCTTCACTGCGCGGAAGACGACGACATCGGCGGCAACAAGAAACAGACGGTCTTCATGGGGGTCAAGAAGAATCTCCATTCGCTGTGGGACGATCTCATCATGGCCGAGGATTGGAAGGTTCAGGACAAAATGGATCCCGCGCCCCTGGCGGCCGAGCTGCGCCTGATAATCGCCGCCAACGACTCGAGCTCGTGGACGACCGGAGATTTCATTACCGAGACCGCGCTGGAAAGCAACACGCTCGCCAAGACCAAAATACACGATCAATACAAGAAGGATAAAGGCCAAAATCTGGGACTTGCCTATCAAAAAGAGATGCAGCCGAGAGCCAAGCTCCGATTGGCGAAGGCGGGAGTGCGCCTGGCAACGCTTCTCGAGCAGGCTTTGGGCCGCGCAGAGCTCGCAACACGTTAAGCGCCTGAATCCTCTCCCCCTCGATTGCGATATGCTAAAAAGAATCGATGCGGATTAGGGTCCTAGCTATACTTCTCGGTCTGACGGCCTGCGGTAAACCCGCCGGCTCCGCGAATACCGAGACTTTCCTGCCCACGATCGCCGGCACGGTTTCACGGGCCCGATTCAAGAGCGTTCAGGAGGCAGGACTGGCCTTGATGCCCGGCCATACCCGCACGATCCCCCTGAGCACGTTCCATGGCCAGACAGAAGGATTGAAGCTCGGCGTCCGGCTCGCGGGGCAAAGGCCCGGTGGGCGTCAGCTCATCGGGACCGTCGTCGCCATCGACGCCGAGTCGGTTACGATCGCCGTCGAGTCTTGGTAGAACTCAAGGCCGCGGCCTTTTTCTCCCACAGGCAGAACAAAGGCGCACAGGCACGAGGTTCGAAGTTGAATTTCGGAGCGGCCAGGCAATTCAGCGCCGCTGACTGCAGTTCGAAATCCCCGGGCGCTAGAAGCACCAGGTCCTTGACCGCCGCTTCATCAGGGTACATGAACCAAATCGAGCGCCCGCTGTAGTACTCCACGTTGGGATTGGTCAGGAACTGGTCCTCGGGCGTTCCGATCGCCGCCACCGTGGTTTGCGGCGGGTAGCTCTTGATCAGGCGCAGCACTTTGACCTCCGCCGGGCCGCCCCGCTCGGGAAGATATAAAAGCTCGAGGCCGGTAAAGAGCAGCACGCCCAGACAGATCGCCCACGCCGCGGTCGCGGTCGCCTGCGGCAAGCGCAAAGCGGCCAAGCGAGCTCCGGCCCGCTCGAGGAACTCGACGAGCCCCCACGCGACGAACAAACCGTAGACGTATTGATAGAACAAATGGACGGCAGAGGCGTTGCGCACCGCCATCGCGTAGAAGAGAGTGCCGGCCGTGGTCAGAAAAAAGAAAACGCCCAAGGACAGACCCTCGGACCTGCTTTCTCTCCATCCTTGAACCAGTGCGCCGATTCCCCACAAAAGCCCCAGAGATCCCAGAACGGCCGTAAAATTCGTCTGCCAATACAGCGCCTGCCTGTGCAGCCAATATCCCCACGGCACGCTTCCGCCGAGGCCGCTGCGTCCATAATATTGGCCCCACAAAAAGCAGAGCAGGCCGCCGGGAGTCGCCGGGATTCCCGTGGAGGCGCCGCCGGCGGCCGCGCCCGGCGTCCCCGCGCCATGCGTCGCGACGGTGAGCAGCACCTGCGCGCCCACGATCGCGCAGCCCGCGACGATGCCCAGCACTGTGAAGAGCCGCAATCGCCGGCTCGCAAGAAAAAACAGGGCGGCAAAAACAAAGCCCGGCCAATCCGTCCACATCAAGCCGATCAGCGCCGCGAGCCAGCACCATTGCCATTCTCGTTTCCCGGCCGCATGTTTTTCATGCCCCAGCGCGGCCAGAGCCAGAAACAGCGCGAGAAACGGCTCGTGCTCCAAATTTCGGCCGTAAACGATGGTCGCCGGAAGAGCCGCCCAGACGGCGGCCACCATGGTCGCCCGGCGCTCGCCATGTCGCTCTCGCACGGCGAACCATAAGAGGACCGTGGTGAGAAGCGTGACGAACGCGATCAAGGATCGCGCCGTCCACTCCGCGAAACCGAACAGTCCCGTCCACACATAGAGAGGAATAGCGAGGAATTGAGGGTGGGATGCATACCACTGCGTCGGACGCCGCCCCGCGGGCGTCTCGGCCGTCGCACTCACGAACCCGGCGTAGCCGTCCGTCAAAAATCGAACGCTGTGCATCACTTCGGCTTTCATCAGATAAAACGGGGGCGACCAATTCGTATGGCGCATACCGTCGTAAAAGCCGTCCGTCATCCGCAGGGCGTAGACGAGTCCTTGCGCCGCCAGAAGGACGGCCAGCCCGTAATGCCACCGTCTCGATAAAATTTTTGATTGATCCATTCGGGCGACGCAGGGCATCATAACTAAATTAGTAGAATCCGGACCATGAAACGCACCTTCGCGGCCCCGTTGCTCGCGGCCCTGCTTCTCGGCGCGCCCGCGCAAGCGGCTAAGCCTAAAGCCAAGCCCAAGGCGGTCAAGCCCGCCCCGCCGCCGCCCGCCCCCCCTCTGTACGCAACGCGCTCGACTGAACCCATCACGTTCATCTGGCCGCCTGAAGGCCAGCCCATGGCCGTCGCCAACGAATTCATCTTCGGCTCCGTCTCCGTGGCCACCGCTGCGTTCTCGATCAACGGAACCACGATCGCCGTCCACAAGGACGGCGGCTTTCTTGCCTACCTGCCGGTCACACCCGGCACGTTCACTTTCCGCGCCGAGCTGACCCTGTCCTCGGAAATCGTCCGGGCCGAGCGCAGCATTCAAGTAGCGCTTCCCGCGCAGGCCCTGTCGACGAGCACGCTCGCCATCGACCCCACGTCCCTCTCGCCCCGCGTCGATCTCGAGCTGCGCGCCGGAGACTGGCTGACAGTGCGTATGAAGGGTACTCCCGGCAAGCCCGCGCGCTTTCGCGTGGGCAAGGAGGACTGGCAGGACATGCGCGTCCTCAACGGGACTCTCGGCCTCTATGAGGCCCAGCGCCTCATCGCGCCCGGAGAGGAGTTCGCGCCGGCTCTTGTCGAGTACGAGCTGGGCCGGGGCTGGTCGTCGGTCAAAATGAAAGGGAAGGCGCACGTTGCAGCCACGAACAAGGCTCCGCTCATCGCCTCCGTTAAGGTCAGCACGGAAGGCTACGCCACCATCAAAACCGGCCCGTCCAACGGCTACCTCTCATTCCCCCTTACGGGCGCGCGTTTCTACGTGACTGGTCGCGAGGGCGGCAGTCTGCGCGTCAAGCTGTCCAATACGGTCTCCGGTTGGATCGACGCCAAGGAGGTCGACCTATCATCCGCCGCACCGCTGCGCGCGGTCACCGGAACCATCAACGTGGGTAAGACCGACCTCGGGGCTATCGTCTCCATCGGTCTCACGGACAAGGTCGCTTTCGACGTCGAACCCGCCGCCGGAATAGACGGCCTCACTCTGCGTCTCTACAACACCATCGGGCACACCAACTGGGTGGTCAACGACTCGACGGATTTCGTCAAGGAGATCCGATGGCGCCAGGAGGCCGCGGACACGGTCGCGGTCACGGTCCTGCTTAAATCAGCGCTGTGGGGCTGGTGGCCCGGCCAAAGCGGCGGAGTCTTCAAGCTCGAACTGCGCCGCGCGCCGAAGATCGCGTCCAAGAATCCCTTCGCGGGGATCAAGATCATGCTCGACCCCGGCCACATGCCCTCGGCTCCGGGCGCTATCGGCCCCCTCGGCACCAAGGAGATGGACGCCAACTACGCCATCGCCATGGCCGCCAAAACGAAGCTCGAGAAGGAAGGCGCCATCGTCCTCGTCACGCGCAGCGACGCTCTGCACGAAGTGGGGCTGCTCGATCGTCCCAAGCAGGCGATCGATCGCGGCGCCGACGTGTTCGTCAGCCTGCACAACAACGCCATGGGCGACGGAGAAAACCCGTTCGGCAAGCCTCGGGGATTTACCGTCTTCTACTACCACCCGCAGAGTCTCGAGCTCGGCCGCGCCGTGCACGAGGCCTACCTCTCCCACATCAAACTCGCCGACGAGGGCCTGCGCTGGGGCAACCTTCTCGTCGCCCGCCAAAGCGTCATGCCGGCGATCCTAGTTGAGAACGCCTATATGATCATCCCCGACCAGGAGGCGCTGCTCAACGACGCCGCTTTTCGCGACGAGCTTGGCAAGTCGCTCGTCGAGGGGCTCAAAAATTTCCTGATCTCCGTGAGGAAACGCCAGTGATCGCTCCCGGCGCCGGGGCCCTGCCCGCGCTCGTCGACATCGTCTCCTTTCTCGCCGCGGCCAAGGAGACCGACGAGGACCGGGTCTGGGCGCGCGTGCTCGACAAGACCGCGGCCGCGCTCGATTGCGAGGCCGCAACCTACTTCGTCTATTTGCCGAAGTCCGCCCATCTCATCGCGCGCGCGGCCTTGGGCACGGCCGGCGCGAAGATCGTGTCCAGCCGCGTGGAGACGGGCCAAGGGCTGTGCGGCTGGGTCGCGAAGTTCCGCGAGCCGCTGCTCGTCGCCGACGCCTACGCCGATCCGCGCTTCTTAAAAGAAAGCGACGCGACCACGGGCTTTAAGACCAAGCACGTCTTGGCCGTTCCCCTGCTCGACCGCCACGATCTCATCGGAGTCATCGAGTTGATCAACAAGCGCGGCGGCCCCTTCACGCCGGACGATCTCGTCTTCGTCTGCGCCGCCTGCCAGTGCGCCGCACTCGCCCTGCGCGGCCTGCGGCTTGAGTCCACGGTCGACAAGGTCACGGCGCACAATGCCAGCATCCTTGAAAATCTCGGCGGCGGCTTTCTCGCGGTGGATTTACATGGGCGCGTGATGCTCTGCAATCCCGCGGCCAAGAAAATCTTGGGCCTAGCCGAGGACATGCCGATGAACCAGCCCGCCGATCAAACGTTGATGATCATCCCCGCGATGGCCGATATCCTCATGGATACATTGGTCAAGAAAGAGACGGTCAAGCGCAAGGACCTTTCGTGGAAGCACAAGGGCGAAAGCCATGTGCTGGGCTACTCGACGTTGCTCATCCAGGATCCGCGCGGCCAGGTCGTCGGGGCGGGCATCACCTTCCAAGACATCACGTCCTTTCAGAAAAAAACATGAATAGAGGCGAAAAAGCTCCCGCATTCAGTCTTAAAGGCGTGGATGGGAAGATCCATTCTCTAGACAAGATCAAAGGCTCCAAGGCGACCATCGTCGTTTTCTCATGCAATCATTGTCCGTACGTGGTCATGAACGAGGACCGGCTCATCTCGGCGTACAACGATTACCGGGTCCAAGGCGTGGGCATGGCCGCGATCAACTCCAACGACTCGGTCAATTATCCCGAGGACTCTTTCGAGGCGATGGTAGCGCGCGCCCGCGAGAAGATGTTTCCATTCGCCTACCTCCACGATGAGTCGCAAAGCGCGGCCAAGGCCTACGGCGCCACGCACACCCCGCATTTGTTCGTCTTCGACGCGGGTCTTAAGCTTGCCTACACCGGCGCGGTCGACGACGACAACAGCTACAAGAACCGCAAGAAGGCCGAGAAGCTCTATCTCCGCGACGCCCTCGACGACTTGATCGCCGGCCGCCCGGTTCGTCTGCCCGAGACCCACGCGATCGGCTGCACGATCAAGTGGAAGTAAGGACGCACCCGGCCGTTTGGGCTGCGCTGGTTTTGGCCATTCTCTGGATCGGCCTGCGTTGGTTCGAGCGCAAGATGATCTTCGTGCCGATGAGGACCATGTACGCGCATCCGGGTACGGTGGGCCTGCGTTACGAAAGTCTGTGGCTGACCGCCTCCGACGGCGTCCGCCTGCGGGCGTGGTGGATTCCCGGCCCGTCTGAGGAGTCGCCGGCGATGCTGTGCCTTCACGGAAACGCCGGCAATATCTCGACACGCACAGATAAGATGAAGATCTTCCACGAGGCCGGCGCGGCCCAGCTCTGGGTCGACTGGCGCGGCTATGGCGAGAGCGGCGGCTGGCCAAGCGAGGCCGGGCTGTACCGCGACGCGTTGGCCGGTTGGACGTGGCTGACGACGGTCAAGGCGGTGCCCACGACGCGCCTGGCGATCTACGGCGAGTCGCTGGGCTGCGGGCCGGCCGTCGAGCTCGCCGGCCGCGCTTCCGCCGGCGGCCTGATCCTGGACGGCGGGTTTACGTCGATTGCCGACATGGGCCGCTTCGTGCTTCCTTGGTTTCCCGTCCGGCTGCTGGCGCGCATTAGTTTCGACAATCTCGCCAAGCTTCCTAAAGTCTTGATACCCACCTTGTTCCTGCACAGCCCGGATGATGAGATCATCCCGTACGACATGGCCAAACGCAATCTTGTCGCCTCCGGCGCCGCCAAGAAAACTCTCATCGACCTCAAGGGTTCACACAACGAGGGCTTCCTGGACAAGGGTCCCGCCTACGGCGCGGCGATAAAATCCTTCCTGGCCGATCTTCCTCGAACTGCCAAGAAGTAGCTCTCGTCTATTCCTTTTTAAAATTTTCAGCCATACCATTCACAATAGCTGAGGTTCTTTCTGCTTGAGCTTTGGCTATCTTCGCGTTATCGCGATTTATTGTTTCCTGGGCCTCCACCATATTCCCGCTGAGATGTTCAAATTCGCCTACGGTCAGCTTTGCAGGCGTGTTAATCTGCGCTACAAGCAACACGGCGCCCGGATTCATGGGCAGAAAAGTCCACATACTCCCCCACACAGCGATTTGGGCATCAGTCGCCTCGATAGTACGGCCGTCAGGAAGAGTAACCACGATTTTTCGGCTGCCGGTGTATCCTCCTTGATCGACTTTATATCGACGAGTTGCGTCGTGCCCGTCAGCCTTTCTTTCGTATATCACACGTCCAGAACTATCAGTGTGAACTTCAACCACCTTACTCGCGCTATTTGTCAACACCGAGCGCGTATTGGTGGGATTCTTCTGAACACGAATGGCATCGTGCCGCGCCGGCACTTGATACCCGCTTGATATTAATTGAATCCGGTACGGGCCATCTTTCGTGCGAATCGTTTCCGCGGAAGAAAAATAGTAATTGGAACGACCGGGCTGGGCATTCTCCCGCTCTGAACGCACGGTTTTGGTGCGCCCCTTCTCGGCATGCGAGGCCGAGGCGGTCATGAGCGCGCAAACACTCAAAATGGTCAAAACGACTGTTTTAGAACGCTTCATTAGATTCTCCAATAGACTTTTAGAAGGATAACTGGAGACCCTGTTTGCCGCGAGGGTCTTTCGGGCAATGGAGTGGTGCCCTAAGCCTAATCTGCGTCGACGCCGCGCTGAGGGCAGTTCGGGCGCAGCAGGCAAGCACCGCACTGAGGGTTCTGCGCCTTGCAAACCCGCCGTCCGTGCCAGATCACGGCATGAGACCAAAAGCCCCAGTCCTTCTTGGGAACACAGTCCATTAGATCCTTTTCAACTTTAACCGGGTCGTCTTCATCGGAGAGGCCGAAGCGGTAGCACAGACGCTTCATGTGCGTGTCGACGACCACTCCCTCTGCCTTGTTGTAGATCTCAGATAAGACGACGTTCGCGGTTTTGCGCGCCACGCCGCGCAAGGTCAGCAGATCTTCCATCTTGTCGGGAATCTTGCCGCCGAACTTGTCGCGCACGACGCCCGCGGTCTCGATGATGGATTTCGCCTTCATGCGGTAGAAGCCGCAGGAGCGGATGATGGATTCAAGCTCGGACGGATTCGCATCGGCATAGGCCGACACGCCTTTGTAGCGCTTGAACAGAATGCGCGTCGTCGCGTTCACGCGCACGTCCGTGCACTGCGCCGACAAGATCACTCCGACCAACAACTCCCAGGGATCGCCGTAATTCAGCTCACAGTGCGCGTCGGGATATAGCTTTCTAAGGCCCGACAAGAGCTTCTTGGCTCGCTCGGCGCGAACGCTCACTTCTTTTTTCCGGTTTTACGAGTTATCCACAACGGACGCCTCAACTGTTGTTGACAACAGTGGGGCTCTGAATACAGTGGATAAGTCTTCATGATCCCCTTTTTTCGATCGGGTAGTAGTAGATGCCAAGATTGACTGGATTGTCAACGAAGCCATGCACCCACGTCCGCATGCCGTAGACGCCCGCCGGATGAACCGTGAAGATCGCCGGCGCCTCGTCATAGCCTTTGGCCAGAATCTTTTTATACATGCCGACTCGCTTGGCGGACGAGGGTTCGACGGCCGCCTTCTCGATCATGGCGTCGAGCTCCGTGTTGGCGTAGCCCTGCGCCGAGGGATAGCGCCCGGCGGAATGATAGAAGGCGTAGACAAAGTTGTGGGCGTCGGGGTAATCCGCCAGCCAGCCGCGCGCGAACAGCGGCATCAGCCGACGCTGCGCTTTATCGAGAAAGCTCGCCCAGTCCACGCCGCGCAGGTCGACGCGAAATTTAGGATTGAGCTTCTCGATATTTTTCTTCAAGATCTGTGCGGCGGCCTCGCGGTTCTCACTGCCGGTGTTGTAGGTGAGCGTGAACTTAAAGCCCGTTTCCCAAACCTTGCCGCCCCAGGCCTTGCGCAGATGCCCCTCGGCCTTTTTTAAGTCGTGCGTGTAACGAGGCTGATCCGCGTCATGGCCGAGCACCTTCGGCGGAATCGGTCCCAAGGCGCGAGTCGCCGTTCCTTTAAAAGTATCGCGCATGATCGCGTCGTAATCGAACGCGTACGAGAAGCCTCTGCGCACGTCTGCGTCGGAGAAGAAATCTGGCGGCACTCCCTCGCCGTCGAACTTCCCGGAGCCGATGTCGGGATTGGCGACGGGATTGATCTTCACCGTGAAGAACAGCGCTGGGTCCGTCTGCAGGCGGCGCAGGCCGTCGAGGAGCGTCACGCCGGGAATCCCCAACAACTGCGAGGCATATGGACGGGGGGTCTCGATTAAATCCGCGTCGCCAGCCTGCAGCATCAGCTTGCGCGTGTTCAACTCGGGCACCGACTTGACCAGGACATGCTTGAGTTTTGCCGGGCCGCGGAAATACGCGTCGTGGCGGTCGAGGAGGACGTAGCGGGCCGTCTTATCCCAGCGGACCAGCTTGAAAGGCCCCGCGCCGTTCATGTTCTGATAAAGAAACGATTTTTCCTTAGCCGGATCGTTGAAGTTTTTCCAGGTCTCTGCCGCGCCGTCCCACTCCCCGTTCGCGACGCACCAGGTCTTGGGCAAGACATACGACCAACGCGCCATGATGCCGAGAAATGGCCCGAAAGGATGGGGCAAGGTGATGACCACATCGCGACCTTCGACGCGAACGGCCTTCTCCAGAACGGCAAAATCAAGGGTGATCGTGCCCGAGGAATTTCTCGTGGACGGAACGCCGGCGATCGGCTCAAGCAATAATGAGGAAGGACCGCCCGAACGATCCGTGATCATGAAGCGGAGCAAGGAATAACGCACGTCTTCGGGGGTCACCTGTGTTCCATCGTGAAACTTAACGTCTTTTCTTATCAGAAACCGGTACGTGCGGCCATCGGCAGAAACCGACGGAATCTTTTCTGCGATGCGCGGCTCGTACTCCGACAGCGAAGAACCCCTAAAGGCGATCAATGTCTCATACACGTTCTGGATCACCGACTGGCTCGACGCGTCATACGGAAAGGCCGGATCGAGGCTGCCGACCTCGCCGATCTCCAGGTTCGTGAAGGTATCGATATTCTTGACGGGTTCCGCGGCGGAAACGACGGACGCGGCGATAAAAATAGCGGTGATCAATCCGTTCATCTCGTCACGATAGCGTAAACCGGTCCGCGTTGTCCACAGCCCAAAGATTTGATCTAGATCAACTTTCACCCGCCAATGCCGTGATAAAATCGGGCCATGGAAGCCAAAGCCCCCTGTGCCTCGAAATGTTCCTGTCGAATCTTCGAGTTCCTCGAATCCTCGATCGGCAAGAAAATAATGGTCGCGCTGGCCGGCATCCTGCTCTGCGGATTCCTGGTCGCGCATCTCGCCGGAAATCTTTTCCTGTTCGTCGGTGAGGACGCGTTCAATCATTACGCCGAGGCGCTGGAGCATAATCCCCTCCTGCCCGCGGCCGAGATCGGCCTGCTTCTCCTGTTTCTCGTCCACATCGTTCTCTCGGCGCGCGCCACGCTCGCCAACCGCGCGGCCCGTCCCGTGG
>JAYVZL010000380.1:0-7662 GCA_043783505.1 Elusimicrobiota bacterium | reverse complement strand
TTGACGGCGCGGCCGGCTTGCGCGGCGGGGAGCGGCAGCTCCTTTATTTAGCGTCGGCGCTGCGCGCCCGAGGGCGCCGCAGCGTGGTCTACGCTCGCCGCGGCGGAGAGTTGGCGCATGAGGCGTCCCGGCTGGCCCTTGAAGTCCGGTCTCTCCCGTTCGCCGGCGAATGGGACCTGGTGAGCGCGGCGCGTTTGGCCGCCGCCGCCAGGCGCGACGGGGCGATCGTCCACGCTCACACGGCGCACGCCGCCGGACTCGGCGCGCTCGCGTCCTTGGCCGGAACGCCGCTGGTGGCCCACCGGCGCGTCGATTTCCCGGTCTCGGTCATGAGCGCGCGCCTTAAATACGGCCGCGCGGGAAAGATCGTGTGCGTCTCCAAGGCGATCGCGCAGATCATGAAAACCGCCGGGGTTCCGGCCGAGAAACTCGAGGTCGTGCCGGACGGGCTGCCCGCGGACAAAACCGAAGAGGCCTGGACCGGGAGCGCCGCGGGGCGCTTCGTCGCGGCGACGCCCGAGGAAAAGAATGGATACCGGCGGGAGCTGTCCAAAGAATTCCGCGTGGATCCCGCCTTGATCTGGATCGCCAATCTCGCCGCGCTCGTTCCACACAAGGATCACGACACCTTGATCGCGGCCGCGGTCATCGTCCTGCTCAAGCGTCCGCTGGCCCGGTTCCTGATCGCGGGCAAAGGGCCCGAGGAAGTCCGCCTTTTCGAGAGCATCCGTCGCATGGGCTTAGTCGGCAAGGTTCTCCTTATCGGCCATCGCGACGACCCGCTCCCTTTGCTCAAGGCCGTCGACATCTACACGCAATCATCCTGGGGCGAGGGCATGGGCTCCGTGCTCATCGAAGCTGCGGCTTGCGGGGCGCCGATAGCGGCCACCACGGCCGGCGGCATCCCCGAAGTCGTCGAGGACGGCGTTACAGGACTTCTCGTCGAGCCTCGAAATCCGGAGGCCCTGGCCAAAGCGTTGATCCGCCTGATCGACGACAGGGTCTTGGCCGCGAGCCTGGCCGCGCAAGGACTCAAGCGCATCCAGCGCTTTGGGCTCAAGCGCATGGCCGGCGACATGGAGAAGATCTATGACTCCCTCCCTTAGCGCGGTATTGATCGCTAAAAACGAGGAAGAAGATCTCCCCGGCTGTTTGGAAAGCCTCAAGGGACTGATCTCTGAAATCGTCATCGTGATCTCAGATGATACGTCGGACAAAACAGAGGAGATCGCAAAGTCCTACGGAGCCAAGACGATGCGCAGAACATTCGACGATTACGCAGGCATGCGTCAGGCAAGCCTCGAGGCCGCGACAAGCGATTGGTGTTTGTGGATAGATCCCGATGAAAGGATGACAAAACCGTTGGCGGAGGAAATCCGGTCTACGTTGTCGTTGTCTTCGAACTTCGTTGCCTTTGATATTCCGTTCGAGGTTGTATTTCTTGGCAAGACATTGCGCTGGGGTGGTTTAGGTGCCGAGTCGCACATCCGTTTATTCCGCCGTACCAAGTGCCGTTTCACCGGCGGCGCCCTACATGAAAGTCTCGAGATCTCCGGCCCCATCTCAACGTTAAACGGCAAGATAATCCATCAACCCTACAAAGACATCGCCGACTATCTATCCAAACTCGACCGCTACACGACTCTCGCGGCCAAAAAGCGTTTCGACGCGGGCAAGCGCACGACGTTCCTGCGCCACTTGCGCCTGCCCGGAGAATTCTTCGCCCGCGCTTTTTTAAAGCTGGGCTTTCTCGACGGATATCCGGGCCTGGTCTGGGCAGGGCTCTCGGCGTTTCACAGCTGGCTGAAATATGCCAAACTAGCTTCGATGCAGCGCGGTCAGACGCCATGATCGCCGAGGCCGCCGTCCTCGGTGCCGTCGCCGCCGCCGCCAGCGCTCGCTGGAATTGGTGGCGTCCCTCCGTCTCCAACGGGATGCCGACGTTGATGTACCACAAGATCGGCGACTATCCTCCCGGCTCGCAGCTCGCCAAGCTCTGGGTCACGACCGAGGACTTCCGCCGCCAGCTCGCCTACCTCAAGGAAAACGGCTACACCTCCATAGACTTCCGCGACTGGCGCGACGCGGAAAAGGGCGTCAAGCCCCTGCCCGAGAAGCCCGTGCTCATCACCTTCGACGACGGCTACATGAACAATTACGAGCTGGCCTATCCGATCCTGCGCGAGTTCGGGATGAAGGGTTGCATCTTCCTTGTCTACGAGACAATGGACAAGCACAACTCCTGGCACGACCCGGCCACCGAGCCTTGGCTGAAGATGCTGACCTGGACGCAGATCCATGAGATGCAGGACACGGGCGTCATCGAGTTCGGCTCCCACACCATGCGTCACCGCAATCTGACGACGCTGTCTCTCGACGAAGTCCGTTGGGAGCTCACGGAAAGCAAGAGACGCTTGGAAGAAAAACTCGGCCGCGAGATGGTCGGCTTCGCCTATCCTTACGGCTCCGGCGCCTACTCGCCCGAGGTGCGCAAAGCCGCGCTCGACGCCGGCTACCGCTTCGACTTCTCGATCAAACAGGGGATCTCCCCCCTGCCCTGGAACCGGGAGAAGGAAGCCGTCAAGCGGCTTTTAATCCGCGGCGACGACACCATGTACGATTTTCACCTGAACATGACGCGCGGGCGGGCTCGATTCTAGTGGAGGATCCCCGCTCGATTCTCGTCATCCAATTGCGCCGCCTGGGCGACGTGATCCTCACGACGCCGGCATTGTCGGCGCTCAAGAAGCGCTACCCCTCCGCGAAACTTGATTTCTTAGTCGAGGCGCCCGGAGCCGAGGCCGTGGCCGGCCATCCCGCGATCGACGAGATCCTCGTCTACGACGCCGCCGGCGCGTTGGACGCGCTGCTATGGGCCAAGAAGATCCGCGCTCGCCGCTACGATTGGGTCGTCGATTTTTTAGCCAACCCGCGCACGGCACTTCTCACCGCGCTGTCCGGGGCGAGGGTCAAGGCCGGGCCGGCCCACGTCGCGCGGCGCTGGGCCTACAATCATCGCATGCTCCAATCCCCTCAGGCCTGCTATGCCGCGCTTGAAAAGGTGCGCTGGCTGGCCGGTCTGGGAGTAACGCCCTCCGACGCCCCCGCGCTGCCGAGCCTGATGCTGGCGCCGCGTCCTTCCCAAATCGAGAACGTGGTCGGCTTAGTTCCGCCCTCGCGCCGGGAAAGCCGCCGCTGGCCGGCGCCATCCTACGCCCGCCTCGGGCGCCTGCTGCGCGACAAGCACGGCTGCGCGCTCAAAGTATTCTGGGGGCCGGGCGAAAAAGCGCTGGCCGATGAAGTCGTGCGCGGCATCGGCGCGAGTGCCTCGGCCATCCCCGAAACGCGCACGATCGGCGACCTCGCGCGCGAGCTCGCCACCTGCCGGGTCGTCGTGGGCAACTGTGCTGGACCCAAGCACGTGGCGTTGGCCTTGGGCGTCCCGACTGTCACGATACATGGCTCCTCCGACCCCGCCTCTTGGACGCCGATCCACCCCGATCACCGCTTCGTGCGCCTTGCGGAGCTGCACTGCATCGGCTGCCGACTAAACGATTGTCCGTACAACCTCGAGTGCATGCGCCAATTGGCGCCGGAGCGCGTGCTCCCCGCCGTCGAGGAGCTTCTCGCCCGCACGCAGGTCCGCGCATGAGCTGGGCCAAGCGTAGGACGAAGCTGCAGAAATCCCTGAGCGGCCGGGCGCTGCTCGGCGCGGCCTCGCTGGCATACGGCGCGGGGGTGCTCGCGCGCCGAGGGCTGTACGCCATCGGTGCCTTGCCCCGCAAGCGCATGGGAGCCAAAGTCATCTGCGTGGGAAACCTGACCGTGGGCGGCACGGGCAAGACGCCGGCCGTGCTGCTGGCCGCCGAGACCCTGCGCAAGCGCGGCCATGAGGTGGCGATCCTCTCGCGCGGTTATGGGCGCCAAGCCTCCAGCAGAGAGGTCTCCGTCCTCATCGACGGCCGTCACACCGACTGGCGCGAGTGCGGCGACGAGCCCTGGATGATCCATCAGTCGCTTCAGGGCCAAGGCATTCCGGTGCTCGTCTGCCCCGACCGGGTCAAAGCCGGCGCTCTCGCCGTGGAGATGTACGGCAGCCGCGTGCTCATCGTCGACGACGGCTTCCAGCACCTGCGCCTGCATCGCGACCTCGACGTCGTGCTCATCAACGCGCGCAACCCCTTCGGCGGTCGCCGGCTCCTGCCCTTGGGCGACCTGCGCGAGCCGGTCTCAGCACTGCGCCGCGCCGGCATGGTCATCATCACCCACGCCGACCGCGTCACCGCGGCCGAGCTCTCCCGCCTGCGCGAGGATATCGACGCCGCTCGCCCGGGCATGCCGGTCCTTGAGTCCGCGCATAAGGCCGATCACCTGCTCGACGTCAAGACCGAGATCAAGCTCCCCTTGACGCGCCTGAAGGACAAGGCCGTCGTAGCGCTTTGCGGCATCGGCGATCCCCTCTCCTTTGAAACCCAGCTCGAGAGCCTGGGCGCGGTCATCTCGCAATCCTGGCGTTTCCCCGACCATCACCCTTACACCGCACGGGATCTCAAATCCATCGAGGACTTGCGCGGCGGCTTGACGCTGGTGACCACCCATAAGGATTTCGTGCGCCTTCCCGCAGATTGGCGCGAGCGCCTTTCGGGAGAAATCCTGGTGCTCGGCATCAAGCTCGAGCTGCTTAAGGGGCGCAACGTCTGGATCGACATGCTCGACGCTTTAGCCTCGGGAAAGCGCAAGTGACGAGACGCTCGGTTTTGGCTGGGCTCCTACTGAGCGCCTGCGCGAGCACCGGCCTCACCCAGGTCTCGATTACGACCTCGATCGTCTCTCCCGCGGAGCTGACCGGCCCGGCCACCTCCTACGCTGCGGACTTCAAGCCTCTGCCCGTGTTCCCGGAAAAATTGCGCTTCTCGGTGTCCTGGGGGCTGCTCACCGTGGGCCACGCCACCATGAACGTCGAGGAGATCGTGATGTTCAACGGACGTCCCGCTTACCATCTCGTCAACGAGGCGCGCTCCAACGGCTTTTGCGACACTTTCTACGTGGTCCGGGACCGCAACGAGTCCTGGCTCGACGCGCGCACCTTGACGTCTTTGGGGTACTACAAGCAGCTGCGCGAAGGAAGCTTCCATCGCGATGAGTGGGTCCTCTACGACCACCATTCCCATACTTTCGTCGCCCGGCGCACCAGCCGCGACGGCTCGTTCTCCGTGCGCACTGGAACCATTCCAGTCCAGGTCCAAGACGTTCTCTCGAGCGTCTATTTCACGCGCGCCCAGCTTCTTGCGGACGGCAGCGAGGTGATCATCGACGTCAATACTCCGGAAAACTGGCCGCTGGTCGTCAAGGTCGGCGAGCGCGCGAACGTGAAGGTCCCGGCCGGCCGGTTTCACGCCGTGCTCGTGGAGCCCGCGATGCGGCGCGAGGGCCTGTTTGTTCAAAAAGGCAAGAACCTTCGCTTGTGGCTTTCCGACGACGCGCAGAAGCGCCCCGTCTTGATGAAGGTCGAGGTCTTCTTCGGACACGTCACGGCAAGTCTGCGCGAAATGTTATGATCCCATCCCGGAGAATGACTATCCCGCGCGCCGAGCGTCAGGAGCTTCTGCGGACCATCGCCCGCTTCCGCGGGCGCCGCGTCCTCGTCGTCGGCGACCTCATGCTCGACCAGTACGTGCGCGGCTCGGTCGGTCGCATCTCCCCGGAGGCTCCGGTCCCCGTGGTGAAAGTCAGCTCCGAGTCCGACATCCCCGGCGGGGCCGGCAACGTCGTCAACAATCTCGCAGCGCTTGGTGCTCAGGTCTCCGTTCTCGGCGTCGTGGGCGAGGATGAGGTCGGCCGCCGCTTGCTCGAACACTTTCGCGGACGCGGCGTGGACGTGTCGGGCGTCTGCGTCGACGTCGAGAGACAGACCACGCAGAAATGCCGCGTCATCGCCGAGCGCCAGCAGGTCGTGCGCTTCGACCGTGAGACCGCGGGCCCGCTGTCTCACGCCACCGAGACCCGGCTGCTCGCCAGCCTGGCCGAGGAGCTGCCTAAAGCCGAGGCCGTCATCCTGTCGGACTACGGCAAGGGCGTGCTCGGCCCGCGGCTGCTGGCGCGCGCCATCGCCGCCTCCCGACGACGGAGCCTGCCCATCACCGTCGACCCCAAGCCCGAGCATTTCCGGCGCTACCGGGGCGTGACCTGCGTGACGCCCAACACCGCCGAGGCCTGGGCCTGCATGCGTCGCGACCAGAAGCCGGGGTCTGATGCCTTGGATAGCTTGGGCCGGGACATCCTCAAGACTCTCAAGAGCCGCTCCGTCCTCATCACCCGGGGCGCGGAGGGCATGAGCCTGTTCGAGGACGCCGGCCGTGTCACGCACATCCCGACGCGGGCGCGGGAGGTCTTCGACGTGTCGGGCGCCGGCGACACGGTGATCTCGACGTTGACCTTGGCGTTGGCCGCGGGCGCGCCTCTGCGCCGGGCCGCAGCACTCGCCAACCACGCCGCGGGCATCGTCGTCGCCAAGCTGGGCACCGCCACCACCGACGCGAAGGAACTCGCCGAGGCCATTCGATGACCGGATGTTTGACCGTCATCCCCGCGCGCTTGGCCTCTACGAGGTTTCCGCGCAAGATCTTGGCGCGCCTCGACGGCCGGACCATGATCGAATGGTGCTGGCGCGCCGCCGTGGCCGCGCGCCTGGGTCCGGTGCTGGTCGCCGCCGACAGCCGCGAGGTCGCCGCCGAGGTCCGCCGCTTCGGCGGCGTGGTGATCATGACCCCGCCTTCGTGCCCGTCCGGCTCGGACCGCGTCTGGCTCGCCGCCAAAAAGCGGCGCGAGCCGGTCATTTTAAACTATCAAGGCGATATGCCCCTTCTCAAACCAGCGACCTTGCGAGCGACCGTGAAGGCTCTCCGTCAGAGCGTAGACATCGCCACGGCCGTCATCGCCTTGCCTCCCGGAAAGCGCGCCTTGAGCCCCGACGTCGTCAAGGCGATCCTCACCAAGGATGGCCGCTGCCTGTACTTCTCGCGTTCGAGCGTGCCTTTTTTTCGCGACCATTCTCCCATCCGCCGCTGGGAGCACCTAGGGCTTTACGCGTACAGACGCGAATCGCTGCGCCGATTCGTCGCCCTGCCGCCGTCCCCTCTCGAGAAGACCGAGAAGCTCGAACAGCTGCGGGCTCTCGAGGCCGGGATGACGATGCGCGCCGCCGTCGTGCGCGAGCGCCCCGTGTCCGTCGACACGCCCGCCGATTTAAGACGCGCCCAGACCATGCTGCGCCGAGGACATCAATGACTAAATATATTTTCGTGACCGGCGGTGTCGTGAGCTCGTTGGGCAAGGGAATCACGGCTTCTTCCCTTGGGAAACTGCTGCAGGCCAGGGGCCTGCACGTCACCATGCTCAAGTGCGATCCCTACATCAACGTCGATCCGGGCACGATGAACCCCTTTCAGCACGGGGAAGTGTTCGTGACCGAGGACGGAGCCGAGACGGATTTGGATCTCGGGCATTACGAGCGCTTTCTCAACAAAGAGATGCACCATTTCAACAATTTCACGGCCGGCAAGGTTTATGAGACCGTGATCGCGCGAGAGCGCCGCGGCGACTTCCTGGGCACGACCGTCCAGGTCATCCCGCACATCACCGATGAGATCAAGAACCGCTTCC
>JAYVZL010000379.1:0-7669 GCA_043783505.1 Elusimicrobiota bacterium | reverse complement strand
GGCCATAGACTTCGCCTTTGGCTGCTTGGCCCAGGATGGCGACCTTCAAAAATGCGCGGGCGATCTCTCTGTCCATATTATCGTAATCCGATAATATGATAGCGGGCTTCCTTCAGCTTGTCAATCCGCCTCCTTCGCCCACCGACCCGAGGCAACCGTCGTCCGCGGTCAATGCCGGCCGGACCGTTGCGGAATCGCGATGAGGCAGACGATCATCGCCAAGGCCAGGACGCCCGAGGCGGTCACGTCGCTGATCGCGAGTCCGCCCTGGGCGACGGGCTTATCAAGCGAGTTCGCGAGCGTGGCGCCGAGCGGGCGCGTGAGGATGAACGCGGCCCAGAACAAGAGCGTGCGGGAGACCCGAGTTAGGAAGTAGAGCCCGGCGACGACGCACAACGCGCCCGCGATCACCAGCGCGCTGCCGTTATAGCCGAGTCCGGAGTCAGCCATCCAATCACCCAGGGCCGTGCCGAGAGTCTGGGAGAACATGATGGTCGCCCAATAGAAGGTCTCGGCCTTCGGCGAAGTGACGGTCTCGATGTCGACGGAGCCGAGCGAGCGGCGCCAGAGACCCAGCGTGGCGAGAACGAGGGTGAAGAGAGCGACGGACCCGCCGGCATAGCCGATGCCCAAGGAACGATCGAAAAAGTCCGCCAAGGTCGTTCCCGCGAGCGTCGTCAAGGTGATGACGGCCCAGTACAGGTACGGGTGGAACCGCTTCGCGCGGATCTGCGCGGCGGCGACCGCGGCCAGCGGGACGAGAAAGATCACGGTGCCGAGCAGATAACCGAGCCCCATCGTCATCGTCACGGCGTTGCCGCCGACCTCGCCGAGCGTGGTCGCGACGATCTTGATGACCCAAAAGCCGAGCGTCAACTCGGGGACCTTGCTCAGGCCGATCTTCGGGGCTTCCGTCAGCGTCGTTTTATTCATGAGCGGGCGCGACAACGCCCATCTCCTTTGTCCTCACCGGCTTCTTCGTCTTCTCGACCTTATCCTTCACCGCCTCGGCCTTCTCATCGGCGGGCGTCTCGATCTGCTCCTTGACGACCTTCCCCGTCGTCGCGTCGATCCAGACCTCGGTGAGATGATCGCCGGTGCGCACGTCGAACGACCAGATGCGCTTGCCATCCTCTACCTCGAGTTCGGAGCTCACGATCTTGCCTCCCTTGACGCGCTCGAGCGCGGTTTTAACGGCCTCCATTTTGCCGATCTTGGGCGGTTTCGCGAACGCCGGCGCCGCGAACAGCAGCGCCGTCAGAATCGTCATTAGTTTTCTCATTAGGATCTCCTAGCGGCCGGCCGGTCTTCGGATCAAGCGGCAGCACGTCCGCGCGGACGCGCTCAAAATTAAACATATTCAGGAGAGAACCCGCGCTTTCGTCGAACGACTGATCCCCGATTCGGCCGAGCTGCCAATTGTCCTCGATGAGCCGCAGGATCGAAGACAGATCGGTGATCGAGTGGTCGACGAAGTTGACCTTTGCGAACGGCGAGATCACGAGCAAGGGCAGCCGCGGGCCGTAGCCGCAGCGCCCGGAATAGCCGCCGGTAGCCGTCGCGCCGCAGGAATCGGGGCCAGTCAGCGCGTCGATCCCGGGATGATTCGACTGCCGGACGATCGGCGGCATGACGTGGTCGTACCATCCATCGGAGTCGTCGTAGGCGATGAGGATCGCCATGCTCCGCCATTCCGGAAGCGCCTGGAGACGATTGATCGTCCGAACGAGGTATGCCTGCTCGCGAATGGGATCGGAATACCCGGCGTGCCCGTCTTCATGCGCCGCCGCTTTGACGAAGCTGACCGCCGGCAGCGACCCCGCCTCCGCCGCCGTCCAGAAATCCTCCAGGTCATATTGATGATTCGCCCGGCCGGGCCGTCCGATCTCCTCGGACGAAGCCGGCGCGAGATGGCGGGGATTGGCCGTGGATCGGTAATACTGGAACGGCTGGTGATGCGGGATGTAGTCATGCTTTTTCCTTCCGTTGCTGCCTATGTGCGCGGCTCCGCAGACCGCGCGCCCGTCCTTCGTGCGTTCAGTCGGACGGAAGCCGCCCTGGAACCAGCCCCAGGTAACGCCCTTGCGGTTCAAAAGATCGCCGACGTTGGCACCGGTCATTCGCACGGTAACCGTTCCGGAACAGTCGTCGAATTCCGGCTGGGGGTCTCCGATCACGGTTCCGGCCACGGTCAGTTTCTCCCCCCAGGAGGTCAAGTCGGCCGGAACGGCGCCATGCGTCTGCCCGGCAGCCAGGTTCAGCGCGCCGGGAGTGGACGGGCCGAAGGTCGTGCCATAGAAGTTGTCGCTCAGCGCGTAGTTCTGCGCGTAGTTCCACAACGCGGTCACGGTGTTGCCGTCGAAATAGGACATCACCATCCGCGGATCGCAGCCGTCGTCCGAGTCGCCCGTGAACTCGACGAATTTGTCCATCAGCCCGCCGTGAAACGCTTTCTGCTCGTTGGTGTAGTCATGGTCCTGGTCGCAGGTGGCGGCGTGCGCAGAATCAAGCCGCATGGGAACGGAGGAGTTCGGATTGTGGGCTAGGAGATTGGCGTTCAAGCCGTTGATCGAAGGCGTCGTCGAGCTCGGATAAAAAGCGGGCTCCCCCTTTCTATTTTCCGCCAGCGGATAGGTGCCGAAATAGTGATCGAAAGACACATTCTCCTGAAAGATGACGACGACATGTTCCAAAGGAGTGGCCGTCGCCGCCCGGCATGGGGCGACAAGCGAAAGCGCCCCAGCGACAATAACAAGACGCGTCCGGCCGATTCCAAAATCCGTCTTCTTCATTCTCATTTGAATGTCTCTCAGCCCGGTGTTATGAGAGGGCCAGGACCAGTGACCCCGCGATGATCAGTCCGCCGCCAAGGAGACTGCTTGCCGTCCACGGCTCTTTGAGAAACACGATGGCCAAAATCATCGCCAGCGCGACGCTCAATTTGTCGATCGGCGCGACTCTCGAGGCCGGGCCGAGTTGTAAGGCGCGATAGTAGCAGAGCCACGAAAGACCGGTGGCGAGTCCCGAAAGCAGGAGGAACGCGGCGGCGCGTCCCGATAGATTCTGGGGCCTTTGCCACTCATGACGGAACGTGAGAATAAGCGCGGTCATGATGAGGATGACGACGGTGCGCACGAATGTCGCGAGATTGGAGTTGATGCTCTCCACGCCGATCTTGCCGAAGATGGCCGTAAGCGCCGCGAAGAGAGCCGACCCGAGCGCGTAGGGCAGCCAGGACGATTTCATGCTATAAGGCCCAGCGTTCGAGCCCGACGAAGTAGATCATTCGACCGCTCAGAAGCCCGGCGTTGCTCCGGCAGAACGATTCCAGCGCGGGCCGCGGCCCGATGATCTCCACGAACATATTCATACGCGGATTGGGCGATTCACTCATCTCTGCCTGGACGGCTTCGGCGCCGCTGAAGCCGTAATACGTGCCGTGGGCGGCGACGGCCTGGATGAGCCCGTGCGTCTTAGCCGCGTCGACGACTTCCTGGTAGATAGGCTTTCGTCCGAGAAGGCGCTTCCAGAAGCCGCTCGGCCGTTTCTCTCCGATCGGGAAATAGACGCGCAGCGATCCGACCTCGCTTGATTCGATCTTATTTTCGCTCATGAGTTCTCCTTTGGCCCTGCGTTGCTATTCCTTCGCAAGCGCGCGTCCCGCACCGATCGCAGCGACGCCCCGGGACTTGGGCCATTGCCTGCTTTAGGTCCATCGACGCGCTGGGAAAGATAGATGCCTGAGTGCCCGCTGAATAAATACGCCACGAAGCACGCGACCGCGAGCGGAACGACGTGCTCCGCGCCGAACAGCTCGACTCCCATGATCGTGCACGCCAGCGGCGTGTTCGTCGCCCCAGCGAAGACGGCGACGAAGCCTAGCGCCGCAAAAAGGCTCACGGGCTCGGCCATGAGCCGGGCGAGAACGTTTCCGAGGGTCGCACCGATGTAAAAGAGGGGCGTGACTTCACCCCCCTTGAAACCGCTTCCCAACGTGACGGCGGTAAGGAGCGACTTCCACAACCAACTGAAGGACTGCGCCCCGCCTTCATGAAAAGCCGAGAGTATCGTTACCGCATGGGGGTTCGCAGAAGAAACTCCTAGGCCGAGAAAATCTTGAGTGCCCAATAGGCGGGTCATTACGATCAAACCCGCCGCGCCGGCAATCGGCCTGAGCAATGGCCGCCGGATATATTGAAAGAAGCGGTGGGAAGCGTGATTGAGCTCGGAAAACATCGCGCTGACCAACCCGAAACAGCCCGCCGCGACGGAGACTTTTAGGATCAAGAGCGCGCCGCTTCCCGAAGCAGCGACGCTTTGCATGTGATAGTCCGTGTGATGAACCCCCCACGCCCGGCAGACTCCGTCGGAGACAAGCGCGGCCATCAAGCACGGGAGCAGCGCGTCGTAGCGAACGCTGCCGACCGCCAGAACCTCCATCGCGAAGACGGCCCCCGCCAACGGCGTCCCGAAGACCGCCCCGAATCCGCCGGCGACCCCGGCCATGAGGGCCGTCCGCTTGTCATCGGCGTTGAGATGAAGCGCGCGACCGAGAAGGCTCGCCAGACTTCCGCCCATTTGAATGGCCGTCCCCTCGCGCCCCGCCGAGCCTCCGCAAAGGTGGGTCGCCACCGTGCCGATGAAGACGAGGGGAGCCATTTCGCCCGGGACGCCCGCGCCCGGCTCGTGGATCTCGTCGACTATGAGGTTGTTTCCGCCCTCGGCCGATTTCCCGAAATGATGGTAAAGGAGCGCGATGAGAACTCCCGAGACGGGAAGAAGATAAAGGAGCCAGGGGAAGCTCTCGCGCATGTTCGTGACCCATTCGAGCGTCAGAAGAAACCAAGCGGAGATGCTGCCCACGCCGCATGAGAGCAGCGCCGTGATCAGCAGCCATTTCAAGGCATACGCCCCCAGCGAGACGTGTTCGCGATAATCCCAGTGAAACGGCATCAGAGATCTCCTGCTTTGGATTCACGCAGATGGAATGCCGGCAACCCGGCGACGAATCGCCAGCATAGCCAGCCGATCGGCGTTCCGATTAGAAATCCACCGATGACGTCGGAGGGAAAGTGAAGGCCGAGGTAGACGCGAGAGAGGCCGACCATGAACACTATAAAGGCCGCGATCGGAGCGAACGGCGGGAAGGCGGACGCCAGGACGGTTCCTATCGCGGCTGAGTTGGTCGCATGCCCCGAAGGGAAGGCAAGGGTGCCTCTTCGTCCGTCCGGAAGACGGAGGCCCGCGACGGTGTTGCAGGGCCGCAAACGGCCGACGAGAGGCTTGATGATCCGGCTTGAGATGCCGTCGCCCAAGAGCACCGCTAATGCGCCAGCCGCGAGAACCGCAAGACCCTTTCGGCGGCCTCGCGCCAGTAGAATCCCCGCTCCGACCGCTGCCGGGGCGATCCAGGTCTTCACGGTCGTAATGGCGATAAATAGCGGGTCAAGCCCCGCTCTGCCGAGGCCGGTGTTGACCCATTTAAGTATCGATAGGTCTAATGCAAGGAAACTCATGCGTTTAGTCTTCCAATGTCCTGTCAGGCATAAAAAAAGACCCCTACCGATGATTCGGTAGGAGTCATCATCCCCGCGACGGCAGGGTTTTGGTCGGCGAACTCCATCGCCGTCCGACACATTTATTATAGCAGGAAGATCGGAAAATTCAATGCTTGCTTAGGCAACGATCCTCTCCAGCCCGGTCCGCAGTTCCACGACCACCTGCTCGAACGAAGGCACGGCCTTGACCTGCCGGCCGATCGAGGCCTCCCACGCCGAAGCGTTGCGGGCAAGGAGGTCCTTGCCGAAGAAATCGTCGACCGTCTTGAAAGTCTCCTTCTTGAACTCGCACTTCTTCAAGAAGGCTTGGCGGACCGTCTTCCGGTCGAAGTCTTTGTTCTTCAGGACCCACCAAAGATCGTAGAAGTCCCGCGGCCGCGGGACGCGTTTGCGCTGCTGGAGTACAGAGCGCATCTTCTCGGCCAGAATTTCATCTAGGCTGTAAGACCACGCACGCGCGCCGCGCAGCGAGTCGGTGTAGAAGTGGAGGATCTTCCGGTCCTCGGGCGAAAGGACGACCTCCTCGTAGTAAGTCAGGTCGAATTGGATGCGCGGCAAGCCGGACGAGGGGTTGCTCGGACCGCGGTATTCGACCCTCGCGTTGAACGCCTCCTCGCCCGAGACCTCGCGCAGCTTTTTGAACTCGACCAGCTCGAAGCCGATGCCGGACATATGAGACGCGTTTCGGCAGGCGTTGCGGATAAGGGGCTCCAGGCGATCGGGCGGCAGCTCCTTGCGGCAGGTATAGTCGAGATCCTGCGAGAAACGATACTCCTTGAAATAGCACTTGCGCAGCGCCGTACCGCCTTTGAACACGATGCCGTGATAAAGCTCCTTCTCCCGCGAAATCCCGTAGAGCATCCAGCCCAGGCAGTAGTCCAGTTCGAGTGTGCTGAAATGGATACCGGTGTCCGAGGCGAGGCGCTTGAGTTCAGCGACCGGGATCAAGGAAGCCCTCCAAATTGAAGTTCAGCCGGAGGTTCCACCGTGAAATCTGCGGGCCGGACTTCGGCCCCTGCGGGTCCAGGAAGCTCACGCCCTTGCTGATGTGCTTCCGCCACAGACGCCGCAGACTGGGACTCCAGCCGAGCCATTCGCCGAGCAGCCCAAGGCGCTTGAAGGCGATTCCTCGCCCCATCTTCTTGGCGTAATCGTCGAGCTTTTCCAGATCAACCTTCTCCTTCGCCTCGCGGAAGGCCTTGGCCACTTCGACGAACCCGCCGCAATGCTCGGGCCACAGAACGGCGTCCAGCAGGGTGCGCTCAAGGTCGGTGATCCAGATCTTTTCCTTGCCGATCCAGGTGAAGGTCGCGCCGAAAAACCGGGCCCTGGGGATGGTCAAAACCCGGTACGAAACTCCGCCGATCTCCCCCACGTTATTGTGCTTGGTCTTGGGACTGAGCAGGTAGACCCGGTCGGGGATTTGCTCGGTCAGGTGGTGATGATTGAGCGCCGTCCAAAGGCCGATCATGTAGGGCGAGACCAGGCGGGCGGCGATCACGAACTCGTGCTCTGTGTACTCGCCGGAGACGCCGGCCTCGAAGGGCAGGATCATGTACTTGCCCCGCTCCAGGCGCTTGATCCAACGGCGCTTGGCCAGGCGGTACAGGAAGTTGTTCAGCGAGCCGGGCTTGTCGTGCCAGAGCTTCTTTACGTCCGCGTGCGTGAAGATGGTCTTGCCCGAACCGGCCAATTGCCTGAGGAGAAGGGTGCTCTCGGAGCCGAGTCCGTGGATAGTGGTCATAGGGATAATCTGCGCTCTTGATGATTAGTGTATCAGACAGTATCTAGTTGTCAATACTTAAATTTCGATACTACTCAAAAACGATGATTACCGCACCGATGTCTATTCCGATGGCCGCGCACCGACGAGGAAACGCGTTCAGCCCCGATGATATTTTTTTACGGATATCGTCTTCTGATTTCAGCGTTTATTCAAGCGGCGTCGAATAATCTGCGGGCGATTTTGCTTTTTGAACCCTCTAGTGTGGTAGAGGATGACGAAGCTGGCGGTGCCGGGAACAGGCGTACCAGTGGTGAAGGCACTGGTACAAATCGTGGTAGGCGTGCCTGCGGGTGGTACGGCGTCACTGGTACACATCGAAACGCGA
>JAYVZL010000378.1:0-7671 GCA_043783505.1 Elusimicrobiota bacterium | reverse complement strand
GCGCGCCAAATGACACCCGGTCTCACGCAACGGTGTCCGCGTACTCCTGCCGAAATTCTTGCGGCAGACGCGATAAAAGTGGCATAATGGCCGAAATTCGTTGGTCGCGATCAAAATTTTGGCTTCATCTCGACAAAGATCTCGACAATAATTCGGCGGAGTTGACCCGGACAGGGTCGTTGTTGTTATAAATTACGCATATATTTTATGATTATTTGGCGGGGTAGCTCAGTGGTAGAGCACCGGTCTGAAAAACCGGGTGTCGACAGTTCGATCCTGTCCCCCGCCACCACCTTTATGATGAGAGCCTTGCCGATCCTCGCCGTCGCCGCTCTCGCGGTTCTGAGCGCGGCCCAGGAGGGGGCGGCTCCCGTGGTGAAAAATACCGCGCAGATCGATTGGAAGGCCTCCGGCAGCCTGCCGCCCGGCGCGGAGTACCACCTGATCTACGAGGACAAGGCCACCCACGCCGTGCAGATCCTGGTGCGCATGCCCAAGGGCTACGCCTTGCCCAAGCACGCGCACACCCACGATGAGACCATCCTCGTGCTCAAGGGCAAGCTCATCCTGGACATCGCCGGCAAGACAGAGACGCTCTCCCCCCACGGCTACGCCGTGATCCCGGCCGGAACGCTGTTCTCCTTCAAGGCCGGCGGCTTCGGCGGCGTGGACTTCCTCGCCGCCTTCAACGGACCCTACGATCTCAAGGGTCCCGACGCCGCTTCCAAGCCTTAACGGCTCAGCGCGCGAGCTTGCCGGCGTCGATCATTCCCGCGCCCTGCATCTCTTTGCTCAGGTTCGGGAGCGGAGAGGCTGCCTTCTTGAGCTGAGCCATCACGCCGTCGGGGCCGTTGAGGCCGCGGTAGCCTTGGGCGACCGCGATCGCGGCCAGGCCGGCCACGTGCGGGCAAGCCATCGAGGTGCCGGACAGGGAAAACCACCCGCCGTATATTCGAGTGGAGACGATATCCACTCCGGGCGCGATGAAATCCACTCCGGAATCGGGAGAGCTCGCCTTCGGCCCATGCGCCGAGAACGGAGCGACTTTGTCCTCGGAATCGGACGCCGCCACCGTGATCACGTCGTCATACGCGCCGGGAAAGCTCAGAGCCGCGCCCGAGTTGCCGGCCGCCGCCACGATGACCACGCTCTTGCCCCGAGCCGTGCGCACCGCGCGTTGGAGCGCGTCGCTTCCCTCGGGGGCTCCCAGGCTCATGTTCACGACGTCCATCCTGTTCTTGGTGGCCCAGACGAGCCCGTCGATGACGTCGGACATGTTTCCGTTGCCGGTCTTGTCGAGAACTTTCACGGAGTAGAGTCGCGCCGAGGGGGCCACGCCGACCACGCCTTTGTTGTCCCGGACGGCCGCAATGGTCCCCGCGACGTGCGTGCCGTGACCGGTCTCGTCGTTGTCGTCGCTGTAATCCCTGGGATTCTCGGTCTTAGTCAGCGCTGAGTAGCCGCCGTCCACCTTGCCGAGAAGGTCCGCGTGTTCGGCGAAGATGCCCGTGTCGATGACCGCGACCTTCACGAAATCCCCTTCGCAAGCCTTGATCTTTTCGCGCGCGCAGGCGGCCCATGCCGCTGGGGCGTGAACGCGATTGATGCCCCAAGTCGCTTCGGGCCGCTGGGCGAACATCAAATACGAGGGCGGGCTCCGTCGAAAATCCGAGACCTTCGGCATCTTCAGCCCTTCCATCATGCTTGAGAACGAGAAGGGGGTCGCCTGAAAAGACGCGGGAACGGCTTCGATCCACTTGAAATTCTGATCCCGCTCGATGGCGACGATGCGGCCGCCGACTGCCGGCAGGCTTTGACCGGCAGGGATATCCACGACCGCGATCGATACCTCATCAGTCGAGTCGCCGTCGGTGGCGATGTGCATGGACGCCGAGAGTCCCACCGCGGCGAGCGCGGAGTCGCGATCGCGCTGCTTGGCCTTAGCGTCGAAGGTCACGATGTAGCGCGTCTTGCCCGCGATCATCACGGGTCTTGCTTCGGCGGCGGCCCCGAAGGCCGCGAGGGTCGTTGCGATGAGGAGTCTCTTCACTGTGTTGTCCCCCTAGTGCATCTATGTCTAGGCGAGTATGTCACCGGGCCCAAATGATACATGGGTCATAGGACCTAGAGACCACTAGGTCTAAAGTCCTACCTCTCAACTCTCAATGAACAATCCTTACAGCCACATCTCGACCGGAGACTAGCATACTCAGGTCTAAAAGGCCTAGTCAAAAAGTGGGCCATGTGACTCATATTCCTGTTGACGAAATCGGGGCCCGGGGCTATACTTCGACTGAGGACGAACATGAAAAAAACATCATTGAAGTCCGCTCGACACAAGGGTGGCCGCAAGTCAAAAGGCTCCAAGCATCTCGAGTTCGATCGCGGCTGGAACGAGCTTGAGGCGCAGCACGATCGGCTGAAATCCGATTGGATGAGCCTCGCGGTTCAACTCGGCATCGGCGGACCCGAAAAGTCCACCTTCGACTAAGAGCCTCTTACTCTTCGTCGGACTCGGCCCGGCGCTTCAGGCGCACGGAGCTCGTCGTGGCCCGGCGGCCGTAGCGCGAGACCAAAGATTCGGCCAAAGCCCACAATTCTCCGGCCCAGCGGCGGGTACGAACCCCTTCCGTGAGAGCGTGGGCGTCGAGGCGCGCGACCTCCCCCCATAAAACCGATCCCCTGACCTCGGCCTCGAGCTCCGCGTGACGCTCCGGCTCCGAGGTCTTCGTGGGCAGATGCATCTCTTCCTTTATAAGGACCGTCGCCTGCGCCCTCTCGCCGGCGACCGTGGTCACCCCCGCCGCCTGCGCCCAATCGGCGATGCGGGTCTCGACGCCGCCGCGCTCGAGCTCTACGGCCTTGAGCTCGTCTTTTAGCCGCTTGCGCCGGCCCTCGATCTCCGCGAAATCCGCCACCAAACGAACTCCTTCGTCCTGGACTCGCTCGGCCGCGGGCAGGGCCGCGATTTTAAGCGAGTGAGCGAACACCGGGCACAGGTCGCGATACTCGCACCAATCGCACAGCGGACCTGGCATGGGCTTAAAAACATGGTCGTGCTTGATCTCGGAGATCAGCCCGCCGACGTCGGCCAGCAGACGCGCGCGGGCGGCGGCGTCGCGCACCGAAACCAAGGTCTTTCCGTGGCGCACGTAGTGCCACTTGAGCCGCACCTCTTTGGTGTCCGGCCATTCCCGCCGCACCGCGAGCTCATAGAGCGCCAACTGCCAGTCGGCGTCGGCGTGCTCTTGATTGGGCAGGGACTTCGCCGTCTTGTAGTCGACGATCTCGAAAGCGCCGTCGGAAGCGAGCGCCAGGCGGTCGACGAACCCCTCGATGCGGTATTCGCGGCCGTCGACCTGCAAGGGAAATCCCACGCGCTTTTCGATCGCGACGGTCCGGTCCTGCGCGAAGGGCTGATGCTCGTTGTAGTACAGCTCCACGCAGTCGCGGCCGACCTTGCGCCAGTCGCCGACGGCGAAGCGCTCGTCCTTAACGACGACCGTCTCGTCCCAGCCCGCGTCGAATTCGCGATCGTAAATCCCCTGAAGCTCGGGCAAGGTCGGAACTTTTCCGCCGGATACCAGCCCGTACAGCTCCTCGAAGGCGGAGTGAACCGCCACTCCCACCGCCGTCTCGGGCGTCTTGCGCGCGCGTGAGATCTTATCGACGTATTTATACCGGTAGCGCCGGGCGCAGTTCCGATAAACCGAAAGCTTGGACGGCGAGAACTTGGAGGACCGGTCCTCCTCCAAATGCGTCTCCATCGGCTTAGAGCATCTCCAGCAGGGCGAAGTGCAGGTACTCGGTCTCGGGCATCGCGAGCATGACCGGGTGATCCGTCGCCTGGCCGCGCAGGGCGATGAAGCGGATCGAACGCTCCGCCTTGGCCTGCGCGTTGCGCAGCATCAAGACGAAGTCCTCGCGCGAGACGTGATGAGAGCAGGTGGCCGTCGCCAGCAATCCCCCCTTGGGAAGCGCGCGCATCGCCTGGCTGTTGAGCTTCGTGTACAGGCGCAGGGCTTGGGGCAGATGCTTCTTGGCCGGAACCAGGCTCGGAGGATCGAGCACGATCATGTCGGGCTTGAAGGGCTGCTGGCCGCGCGCGAACGTCTCCAGCGCCGCCTCGGCGTCGCCCTCGTCGACGGACACCACGCCGTCGACCCCGTTGAACTTCGCGTTTTCCTTGGCGAGCTGGACCGCCGGACCGGAGCTGTCGAGCGCCAAGACGCGCTTGGCGCCACCTTTGGCCGCGGCGATGGCGAAGGCGCCGGTGTAGCAGTACAGGTCGAGCACGCCGCGTCCTTCGAAATAGGGGCGCAGGAAAGCCCTATTCTCGCGCTGGTCGAAGTAATGGCCGGTTTTCTGACCCTCGCCGATGGGCGCGGCGAAGCGCAGGCCGCTCTCGGTGATCGGCACGCGCTCGGGAACGGAGCCCGTGAGCATCCGGCACTCGAGCGGCAGGCCCTCGAGACCGCGCACCTTGTGGTCGTTCTTAAGAAAGATGCCCTTGGGCTTGAGTAGGTCCTCGAGCGCCTCCTGGACCCACGCCATGCGCCGCTCGATGCCGGCGGACATGACCTGGAGCACCAAATATTGGCCGTAACGGTCGACGACAAGCCCCGGCAGGCCGTCGGACTCGCCGAAGCACAGGCGATAGGAGGTCTCGCCGGGAAGCGACTTCTCGCGGTAGGCCATCGCGTCGGCCAAGCGGCGGCGGAAGAAGGCCGCGTCCACCGGCTCCTTGGGATCGCGCGTGATAACGCGCCCGGAGATCAGGCTGTTGGGATTGTAGAAAGCCAGCCCGAGCTCGATGCCTCCCGCGGTCACGACCACGCCCAGGTCGCCCGGCTGAGGCTCCTCCTCGGCCAAGACTTCCTTGATCTCGTTGGAGAATATCCAAAGATGACCGGCGAGCAGGCGCTTCTCTCGGGTCGCGTTGAGGATGATGCGGACCTTTTTTTCAACGGCGACGGCCGCGGCTTTAGGGGCGGAATCGGACATGGACGGGGTCTCCCCGGCGCGCGCGAGTCACGGAGGCATAATCGCCCTCGCGCGCCGACAGCTCGACGAGTCCGGCGGAACCCGCGACGGCCATACGGGTGCTGCGTGCGGCCTCGGCGTAGTGAGTCTTCAAGGGGCCGAGGTCGCGGCCGCGGTGGACGACATGCGCGCGCGGCGGGATCTCGGAGGACGGAAGATTGGTGATGGCGTTGCCGAAATGATCGAACGATAGGACTTCGCCGACGAAGGAATGACGGCCTCTCTTGGGGAACGGAAACGGCACAATTAATCGATCGGATACTTTAGGGCCGAGAGACGAAGCAAATAATCCTTTCGACAACGACGCGGCCACGGGAGCGAACCTATCTCGACCGTGGAAAGTTTGTGAATTCGATGTCAGGAATAATTTTTCATTCGAGACCTGACGGCACTCGATTATTTTTTCGGGCAGCCAGGACAAGACGCCGTTGTCCGGCGCTAAGAATGAGCACCTCTTCGTTCGGGCCCAAATAATACGTCGTTTGGTTCCCACCCCGGGATCTACGACCACGACGAACAAAGAATTCTTCGGAAAATATTCAACGGACGTCCTCAAAACCAACGCCGCGGCGGAAACATCCTGCGGCGGGATGCCATGGCACAGATCTATCATCGTCGCGCGAGGAGCATGCGACAAAATCACGCCCTTCATGATCCCGACGAAGGGATCCTGATGGCCGAAGTCCGTCAGTAAGACGATAGCGTTCATTTTTTAAAACCAGACTTATCGAAAAATTCGGTCGACGGCAACTTTCCTGCTATAGACATCCACCTCGCTTCAAAATTTCCTTCGACGCGGCGCCGTAAGGCTCGAGCGAGAAGCAGGCGTCGAGCTCTTTGGCCGACAAGCGTTTGGAAACCTCGACGTCGGCGGCCAGGTGCTCGCGCAAGGGCCGATTGTCTTTCCAGGTCTTCATGGCGTTGCGCTGGACGAGGTCGTAGGCTTCCAAGCGCCCCAGGCCCGCGTCGATCAAGCGCAGAAGGACTTTCTGGGAAAAGACTAATCCGTTCATTCGCTCCAAGTTCGCCTTCATCCTCTCGGGGTACACCTGCAGCCCGTCGAGCACCTGGCCTAGGCGGTGAAGCATGAAGTCGAGCGCGATGTTCGCGTCGGGGATGATCATGCGCTCGTTGGAGGAGTGCGAGATGTCACGCTCATGCCACAGCGCGCAGTTCTCGAGCACGGCCGATTCATAGGTGCGGATCAAACGCGCCAGGCCACAGAGATTCTCGCACAGGACGGGATTGCGCTTGTGGGGCATGGCCGATGAGCCTTTCTGACCTTCGGAGAACGGCTCCTCGAGCTCGAGAATCTCGGTTTTCTGGAGATGACGAATTTCGAGGGCGATCCGCTCGACCAGGCATGCCGAGAGGACTAGGGCGTGGAAGTATTCCGCGTAGCGATCGCGCGGCACGACCTGCGTCGAGACGGGCTCGGGGCGCAGGCCCAATGCGTCGAGGACTTTCGCCTCGATGTCGGGCGACAACTGGGAGAACGCGCCCACCGCGCCGGATATCTTGCCGTAGGCGATGACCTCTCGCGCGGCGCGCATGCGGCGCAGGCAGCGCATGGCCTCGGCGTGCCAGCCGGCGACCTTGATGCCGAAGGTAATGGGCTCGGCGTGCACGCCATGCGTGCGGCCGACCATCCAGGTGCGCTCGTGCTTGCGCGCTAGGGACTTCAGGCGCTTGGAGACGGACTCCAGGCCCGAGATCAGGAGGTCGGCGGAATCGCGCAGCTGCAAGGCCATCGACGTGTCGAGCACGTCCGAGGACGTCATGCCGTAATGGAGATAGCGGTCGACTTTCGGAGCCTTGCTCTTGAGCTCTCCGGCGACGGCCGAGAGCATCCCGATCACCTCGTGCCCGGCGGTGGATTCCTTGCGGCGCGAGGCGTCGAGCAGGGACTTGTCGAGCAGGCGCCGCAGGGCCTTGAGTTCGGAGGCGGGAACGCCCTTGTCGGAGGCGATGGTCTTGAGCAACTCCTCCTCGACGCGGAGCATGGCGCGCAGGCGATTGTCGTCCGACCAAATGGCGCCCATCCCTGGACGCGTGTAGCGTTCGATCATATCACTCTCCGTCCGAGCCGATCTCGATCTCGCGCTTGCCCGTCGACAAGGGCACGCCCGCCGCGCACTGCGGGCAGGAGTCCGGCGGCGCGGCCTGGAGCGGATAGCCGATGAGACTGCGCACCGGCACTCCCAGGCACAACGGGGCCTGAGAGCGGTCGACCATAGCGCCGACGCCCGCGACGCGCGCGCCGTAAGCCTGCGCAAGTGCTACGACTTCGGCGTTGGAACGGCCGGTGGTGAGGACGTCGACGATGACCAGCGCTCGCTCGCCCCGCTCAAGGCGGAAGTCCCGGCGGAAGGCCATCGCGCCGTTGATGCGCTCAGTGAAGATGGCGCGGCATTTCTTGGCGCGCGCAATCTCCTGACCCAGCACCACCGAACCCATGCCCGTCGAGATCACCACGTCCACCGCGGAAGCGAACTTGGCCGCGACCGCCTTGGCCACCTTCTGCGCCACGTGCGGATACTGCAGGACCAGCGCCGTCTGTAGATAAACCGGCGAGTGCAGGCCCGAGGGCAGCCGGAAGTGGCCGCTGACCACCGCCCCGTGCTCCTG
>JAYVZL010000377.1:0-7681 GCA_043783505.1 Elusimicrobiota bacterium | reverse complement strand
GCTCTTCGAAGAAGATCCGCGGCGCCAAGTAATCCATCGCGCCGCCATCTCGGCTTGCCTCGCCATTGAGCCGCGCCAAGGACCCGCGCGGGATGTCGCCCTTGGAAATCGCCACGAGGTAGGTCAGGCGCGCCTCGGACATGCGGTCGCCGTAGTGCGCGATCGCCTCGCGGCGTTCGACGTCGTAGGCCACGTTGAGCAGGCCTTTCTTGCGGTCATAGAGCGCGCTGAAGTCCATCTCCGCGGCGATCGCGCGCGCCTCGGGCGCGACCTCGGGGAAAAGCCCCGCCACGGTGATGAGCGCGGCCGCCAAGTTTCCGGAATCCACCGTCGAGGCCACGCGGCTGGTGACGACCCCGTCGCGGGCGTCGTAGAAATTATAGAAGTGTCCGTTCCAGCGCTCGAGCGTGCGCAAAGTGCCCAGCGTCGTCTTCAGGCGCGCGCTGGCGTCGCCTTCCGTGATCCAGCCGAAGTCGCGCGCCGCGGCCACGGCGAGCAGGTAATAGCCGATGTTGGTGGGCGAGGTCGCGGCGAAGCGAATGCCGCCGTCCGGCAGCCGCTCAAAGGCCCATTGCTCGGATTCCTTGATCTCGCCCGTCTCCAACCACTGCACGTTGTCATAGGGCAGACCGGCCGCGCTGACGTGCTTTTGGAAGTAGCCGCGCCAGATCGACTCGGCTGCCCGTCGAAGATATTCCGGCGTGCCCTGCTTGGCCAGTGCCGGCGTTCCGCGCGACCCGTCCGTGTCTTGCGACGCCTCGGGCTCGCTCGACTCCCCTACATGCTGCCTCGCGCCCGTGTACATTCCCTCGATGAGAGACTGTGCCTTGCCGACGGAACCCGTGTCTCCGCGCTTAACCGGAAGTGCGGCGGCACCCAACGCCCGAAGAGATGCCTGCGGAGCGGGCGCCACCACCCCCTCCGGCGCCGGGAGCATTTGCTGTGTGATCACAGTCGCAATCGGAAGGAGCGCCGTCGCAAGGAGCTGCGGCGGCATGACCGCCGGACTTGGCGCAAGCGGAGAAGCGGGGAGCGCGATCGTCTCCAGGGCGGCGGACCGTCCGCGTGAACCGCTGTCGGCGGCCGAAATAGGCGGCGCGGCCGACAAAACGACTGTGATGATCCACGCGACCACTTTCCTCATAGCAAAGCCAGTATTAACGAGAAATAGGGTTTCGACAAGGGTCTTACCCCTCCTGTCGCGACAGGGTGTGGCCGATCAAGCCGACGCGCTGAGCTAAGGTCGCGCACAGATGAATTTCTTTTTGGGCTCGGCGAGGAGATGACGAGCAGGGTATTATTTTAATTCGGAGGCGGGATAGGCGACGACTAACTCGGCATGATTCATGACTTAAAGTGTAAAGTTTTCACCATCGAGAAGCAAAATGCCCAGAGAAATGAGAGGATCGTGGAAGGAGTGCTGCGATTCCTAGTGAAAAGTCCTGTTTAGGCCTTCCGGCGTGGCCGGGCTCATATACTGCAGTTCGCACTCCGTATAATCATGCTCTAAAGCCAGCAAGGCTGTGACCTTGTCAACGAGGAGTATAGGCTCCATTTTTGAGTTCAAGAGCTCGCCAATCTTCGGGCTTATTTTCTTGATTCTATCGCGAAGACGCTCAAGCTTGTCCATCTCGGCGGCTATGGTCTTGTTTAATTGATTTACCGACTCGGCCGAACGCTCTTGCGATTCCGTCAGTTTTCCTTCGAGTCCCGGTATGGCTAAAGCCTTCGTGCTGGTTAGACGCACGCGAGTAGAGTCGATCTCTCGGCGGGATAGGAAGTAATCCTGGAGAGCGTCGCCAAGCAGACTGCCCCCAAAGCGCACATAGATTTCAGAGGAGAATTCCTGCCGTTCCTTTAAAAACGAAGTTGCGGGTTTCCAGTCGTTGCACCCGAACCAGGCTCCGGCGTATGCCGGGGGCTGGGCCACGGCAAACACCAATGCAAGACCGCTAAAAGGATCTTCATGACGGCACCTCTCTGTACGTATGAGTATTGTTGGTGACCCTTGATTTGTCAAGAGGACGACGCTCCCATCTCACCCCCCGCGGCATGATCGTTGCGGCTCGCCGTTCATGGCGCCAAAAAACGCAAAAAAAAGCGCGAAAAAGGAACGCTGGCTGGTGACGGCCTGGCCCGGGATGGGCGCGGTGGCCGTCACGGCGGTCGTTTATCTGCTCTCGAAGCTCAAGATGCGCGAGATCGCCGAGTTCGACGCGCACGATCTCTTCGAGCTCGAGGAGGCCGAGGTGGAAGACGGCTTAATCCGCGCCCCGCGACTGCCGCGCAGCCGGCTTTTCCTGGCCGAGGACGCGGCCCCCGGACGAGACATTGTCGTTTTTCTCGGAGAGGCGCAGCCGTCGACGGGAAAGTTCGCTCTGTGCCGGCGCCTTTTGGACACCGCACTCGGCTTGGGCGTGACGCGCGTCTTCTGCTTCGCGGCTTGGGTCTCGGATATGGAGCCCTCCGCCCCCTCCCGCGTCCACGGCGTGGCGACCGACGACGCCGGGCTGGCCGACCTACGGCGTCAGAGCGTGACGGTGATCAACAACGGGAGGATCACCGGCCTCAACGGCGTGCTGCTGGCGGCCGCGGGGGAGCGCGGAATTCCGGGTTTGGGGCTTCTCGGAGAGATGCCCGCTTTGGCCTATCAGCTGCCCTCGCCCTCCGCGTCTGCCGCGGTGCTGCGCGCCTTCTCCGCGATGGCCGGCGTCAATCTCGAGCTCGATGAGCTGGAACGATACGGGCGGCGCATGCAGGAGCAATTGTCCTCCGCCTACCAGCAGGCCCTCAAGGCGCTCGGCGAAGCCGGCTCCGAGCCGGCCGAGGAGCCTCCCGCGCAGCCGGAAGCCGAGGCGCCCGCGGACATGTCCACGGAGGACGCCCAGCGCATCGAGGCGCTCTTCGCTCAGGCGACCAAGGATCGAGCCAAGGCCTTCGAGCTCAAGACCGAGCTTGATCGCCACGGGGTCTTTCGGCAATACGAGGACCGCTTCCTCAGCCTGTTTAAGGAGCGTTGACGGCGACCACGGCCGCCGCGCAGGTGAAGGCGAGCGCGTAAGTCAGCGAGGCGGCCGGCGCGGACAGCCAGGGAGCGAATAAGGAGGCGCCCAGTTGAAACTTGAGTAGAATCCCGTACGCGAGCCCCGCCAGGACATAGGCCGCCAGCGCGCGGCGGCCGAGCGCCTCGAAAGGCGGCGCCCAGACAGCGCGCCGGCCTTCGACGAGGCCCAGGCACAGGGCAAGCCCCGCCAGGGCCAGGCCGCCGGAGAACACGGCGTATGAGCTTGTCCAGAGATGCTTGTTGAGGGGCAGCCATGTTTCCCAGGCCGCGCCGAGTGCTGTCAGCGCCAGACCCGCCGCGCCCAGGGACGCCGCCGCGCCCCGGCCCGCGCGCAGCAACCGGCGTCCGGCGATCACGCCGAGCAGCGCGGTGGCAAGTGCTGCCGTCGTGCTCAGAAGGCCCTCGGGGTCGCCCCACGGGTCGCGGAGCAGATGCCCGCCCAAAAGCCGGCGATCGAGCCAATACGCGAAGTTCCCCTCGGGCGTCAGCACTCCGGCGCCAAATCCGGGAACCGGGACCCTCGACAGCAGCAGCCAATAGCCGGCGAGCAGCCCGGCCGCCGCGACGAGCTCGACGCGAGGACGGTCAAGCAGCAGGAAAGCCTCTACACCCAGGTAACACAGCGCGATTCGTTGAGTCACGCCGGTCAGCCGCAAGCCCTCGTTGGCCGGATAGATGAAGTAGTTGACGAGCAGCCCCAACGCTATTAAGACCGCGGCGCGCTGCAGGACGCGCCAGAGGGTCGTCGCGGGCGCTTGCCCCCGCCGCCGCCGCGCGGCGGCGCTGAAGACGGCAGAGACGCCCATGATGACCAAGAAGGAGGGGAAGATCATATCCGTCGGAGTCCATCCGTTCCAATCGGCGTGGCGCAGCGGCGTGAACGCGCCGCCGCCGCCCGGCGAATTAACGAGGATCATCGCCGCGACGGTGACGCCGCGAAAGACGTCCAGGGATCGCAGGCGGCCCGCCGCGGATATCGTCCGCGCCGCGGGTCGGGGGAGCGCGCGTTCTTGAAGTCTCATCTTCTGCGACGTTACGAAGAAAGAACCGAGCGGGCGATGGAGACTATGTCGCGATGTTGACTCGATTTCATGACGCGGCGTGAGCGGGCTTCGCAATACTGTCACCGCGCCTCAATGGGAAGACGCAGCCGGGCATCGTATATTGATGGCCATGAACGACACGCTTGAAAACGCCGGCGCCGTCTCCGCAGTCTTCGAGCCCTCCCAATCCCAGGACGAGCTCGTCGCCTATTTCCGGATCGACTTCGACCGCTGCGTCATCGAGCGGGGAGACCGCCTCAGGCGAGCGGCTCAGCCCACCACGCGCCAAGGCGTCTTGCTCTCGGGGTCCTCGGCCTTTGCGCTCATGCCTAGAATGTCCGAGAGCTCGCCGCGCAAGCGCAAAGGGTCGACGGGCTTAGTGATGTAGGCGCGCGCGCCCTTGTCTAGGGCTTCCTTGGCGACGGCGATATCGGACTCGCAGGTCAGCATCACGACGATCATGCGCGGAGCGATCCTCAGTCCGGCAGCGAGCACGTCTAACCCGCCGAGCCCCGGCATCGCTATGTCGAGCAGCACCAGGTCAGGCCTGTCCGCCCCGATCCTGCGCAAGGCCTCCTCCCCGTTGGCGGCCTCAATGATCTCGGCGATCGGGTTGAGGACGCACAGCAAGGCTTCTCGCGCGTCGGGCTCATCGTCGACGACCAAGATCTTCTGCCTCATAAGACACTCGCTCCGCGTCAATCACGGCTAGTCCACAGCAGACGACGCCCGGTCGGCCGTTCCACGTCAGCCGCCGCTTCGGCGGTGACGAACAACTCGCCGAAAGCCAGCGGCGTCAACGTCCTCAGCTCACCGCTGAGATCGGCGTTTAGGCTCAGAACGCCGACGTTGCGAGGCGCGGCGTCGCGCGAGTCTTGCACCCAAGCGACATAGGCGTAGCCCGGAGGAATTAACTCCTCCGGTTCCCTCAGGTTGCGGACGCGAAGATCGATGGCCAGCCCGTCCTCGCCCATCGGCTGAAATCTCACATCGCCGACCGCCGAGGGGATCTCGGCTCCGTGGCTCATCCGCCGGTCATTGCCCGCGCAAGAAGCCAACAGGATCGCCCCCCCAATTAAAACCACCCGCTTGGTTATCCCCATATTAAGGAGTATAGACCCAAGCGCCGCCTGGACCTATTGTGGAGGAGTCACAGTCCTTCGCCGCTTTGGTGACGGGGCGCGTCCCGCGCCCCGGCGGCGGCCGTTCTCGGCAAGAGGCAGGGTGAAGAAGATAATCGAGCCCTTGCCCTCGTCGCTTTCAGCCCAGATGCGGCAGCCGCGGTTGACGAGGATGGACCTCACGATCGAGAGCCCAAGCCCAGTACCCCGCACGGTCTGCAGCCGCGCGTTCTCGGCGCGATGAAACCGGTCGAAGACGCGCGTTAAGTCCTGCTTGGGGATGCCGATGCCGGTGTCCCGGACCGAGACCAGCGCCCGTCGTCCGACTTTGCGCGCCTGGATGAAGACGCGGCCGTTCTTGAGGTTGTACTTGATCGCGTTCTCGCACAGGTTCTGCAGAACTTGAGAGAGCTCGGCGCGGTTTATCACGACGCGCAGGCTGTCCGGCACGCTGACGTTGATCGACACCGCGCGCCTGCGCGCCACCGGAGCCATGCCCCGCACCAGCTTGTCGATGCTCTCGCGCAGAAGCACGCTCTCGGCCGCGGACCGGTCCCGCCCCACGTCGCAGGAGGACAGCTGAAGAATGTCCTCGACGAGCTGCGTGAGGCGGTCGGCGTGCTTCTCGATGATCTGGGTGAACTTCAGCCGCTTTTCGGGGATCTCGAGGGCGCCGGCGATGAGCGACTCCGAGTATCCCTTGATCGCCGTGATCGGCGTCATCAGTTCATGGGAGACGTTGGCGACGAAGTCACGCTGGCGCGCCTCGCTCTTGCGCAGGGCCGCCGCCTCGGCCGCCTGCTTGCGCAGGCTCACGTCCTCGAACGCCAGAACGATATTCACCCCGCTCTCGCTTTCGTGCGGCACGACGCGGCCGCTGAGCACCAGGGTCCGCGGCCCGAGCTTGGGCATGTCGACGTCGAATTCCATGTTTGAGAAGGGCGTCTTGCCGGCCACGAGGGCGGACAGGTTCTTGCGCAGCAGAGGCACGTTCCAGCGGCCCCGGTCCAGCTCATAGATGGACTTGCCCCCGACTTCCCCCGGCGCGGTCTTAAACAGGTTGTAGTAGGAGCGGCTGGCGCGGACCACCTTCAAGTGGCGGTTTAAGATGAGGAGAGGGTCGTTGACGGTGTCGACGATCGCCTCCGCGTAATCGCGGGCCGTCTCGAGCCGGCGGATGCCGTCCTTGCGCTCCGTGATGTCGATCATGGAGAGGACGGCGCCGGCGATGCTGTTCTCCGTAGTCCGGTACGGTCGGAACCATAGCGAATGCCAGTGGTCCTGCTGGTCGCGAACCTCGATCTGGCTCGGGCCGAAGCCGGCCAGCACCGAACGGAGGATGTCCTGGAGCTGCGGCACGGCGACATTGAGCTTGATCCCCAAGATCGATCGGCCGATATCCGAAAAACCCACGCCGAAGACTTTTTCCGCGGGAGGCGTCCAGCGCCGGATGCGCATCCTCAAGTCCAGCATCACAATCGGGATCTCGGCGCTGGCCAGGAGATTGGAGAGGTCGTCGTTGGTCGCGGTCACTTCCTGGTTACGCGCGCGCAGCTCCTGGTTGACCGACATCAGCTCCTCATTGGCAGCCTGGATCTCGCGCTTGACGACGGCAAGCTCGTCGTTGATATCCGAACGCGACGACGCCTCCTCCGCGGCGGACTTCACCTTTGGCGGCGTGAACGTCAACTGAGCGTCGGCCCCGCCGGCCGGCTCGGTCCACGCCCCGGCCGCCTTCAGCTTAAACAAGACCAGATAGCGGCGCCTGCGATCCGGCTCGACGCGTATGGAGAAAACGTCGATTTCCACGGCGATATCCCGGCCGTCGACGGCACAATGGGTCTCCCGCCGGACCAGGCGGTCCTCGGATTTCGCCGCCAAGATGGCGGCTCGGATCACAACCTTGAGCCCGTCATTGACCAACCGCAGCAGGTTGCCCGCCGGCGCGCCGGGAGCATTCATCAGGAACGGAATCAATGTGCCTTGAACATGAAGGACATTGTAGTCATCATCAATAAGGAAAGCGGCGGGCGTGTAGCGGGCGAGCAGGACGCGCTTGACCTCTTCCTGCAGGGCGGTCCCCGCCGTCGACCGCGCGCCGGCGCGGCGTTCGGGGAGAGCGGCGAGCTCCCGACCCGAGCCGGCGCTCGTCTCAACGAAGGGCTGAGAGCCGGGAACGTTCTTCTTGTCGCGTCTTTTTGTCATTGATGAATCGATCGGGTCCGTCCGCAACGACGAGGAGAGGCCCGATCGGAGGGCCTCTCCCTTATAATACCGTCGCTGCTACCGGCTTAGGAATGCTGGAACTGCCTTGATCTGCCATTCGACCTGTGCGAGCCCCGAGCGCCGACGGACTTGACGCTTTGAGGAACGACGCTGCGGATGCGGGTGAAAAGGACCTGAGCTCTTTGACGTCCCCGCCGGCCCAGCGCCTCGATGTCCTCGCGCGTCTG
>JAYVZL010000376.1:0-2975 GCA_043783505.1 Elusimicrobiota bacterium | reverse complement strand
CCGAGTCTCTGCTGCGGCTGGAACGCGTGGAAGCGGGTGCTGTTAAAGCCTTGCTCTCCGGCGTGCGCGTGATCGCCTTGTCGGACGTGACCAATCCGCTCATAGGCCCTCGCGGTTCGGCGCGCGTGTTCGGCCCGCAAAAAGGCGCGACTGCAGCGCAGGTCCGTCTTTTGGAGAAAGTGTTGACGCGTTGGGCGAGCGTTTTGGCGCGCGATCTGGGCGCGCGAACGGCGCGAGTTCCCGGCGCGGGTGCTGCGGGCGGGTTGGGCGCGGGACTGCTGGCCTTTGCCCGCGCGGAGATCGTGCCCGGTGCGGATTGGATTTTGGAGAAAACGGGCGCGTTGAAGATTTTGAAGCACTGCGACATGGCTCTGACCGCCGAGGGCCGTCTCGATAAAACGAGCCTGTACGGCAAGGCTCCGGTCGCGCTGGCCCGCAGAGCGAAGAAACTCGGCGTGCCCTGCCTGGCGATCGCCGGGCAAGTCGAGATCGCGGCGCGTCCCGCCTTGCGGAAGGCAGGTATGAAGCGCATCGTTTCGTTCTCGGAGGCAGGCGCTATGACGGATAAAGAGGCGATGGGCAATGCCGCGAAGTGGGCGAGTAAAGCGGCGGCGATCGCCGTCGCGGGACTAGCTCTGGTCATGGCCGGGCCGCGCAGGGTCCAGGCGGATGATTTTACGGCGATCGACGCGCAGTATTTTCACCGGGATCAGCCCGGAAAATTAGACGAGAGCATCAAACTCCTTGAGACAGCGTCTGGGTCCCAATCGCTTTGGCGTCTGTGCCGCTCGAAGATTCGTCGCGGCGAAAAATGGGAGAAGAAATCCCAGAGGCTGAGCGACTATGAATCGGCCAAGATGAATTGTGAGAAGTCCGTCGCGCTGTCGTCCACATCGGCTGACGCGCATTACTGGCTGGGCGTGTCGATGGGTCGGTGGGGGGAGACCAAGGGAATCATGAAAGCTCTGTTCATGATCAAGCCCATCAAGCGCGAGATGGCGGAGACGCTCAGGCTTGATCCCAATCAAGGCGGGGCGCATCACGTGTTGGGAGAAATCCTTTGGCAAGTCCCAGGGTTCGCCGGCGGCGACAAGAAGCAAGCTCTGGCTGAATTCGAGACGGCGGTGAAGGTCTCGCCGGCGCGCGCCTCGAGCTACTTGCCGCTGGCTGAGGCGTATCTCTATTACAAGCGGATCGACGACGCCAAACGCGTGCTTAAGATGGTCGAGACGATCAAAGACCCCGCCGATCCTGCCGAGTATCCCGAGAACCTCGCCGATGCCAGGAAACTGGCGGCGGAAATTGAGTCTAAACGCTGACCTGCAACATAGGTCTTTAGGCCCATGCCCAAATCTGAAAGGGGGGCTATACTAAATGATATGCGACTGCTTGGATGGATCCCTGGGACATTCCTGCTTCTATTTTTATGGTTGGTTCCAATCAATCGCCTTCATGCGGCGGACTCAGCCTTAACTCTGTTCCAATTGTCCGCCGAAGACCGCGGCCTGCTGCAGACGGCCGGCATGCTTGGCGTTCGTTCTCCCGATCTGGGAGATCGAAGTTTTGTCTACAACTCTAAAACCGGGCAGGACCTTACGGCTCAGGAGTTGGCGCGGATAAAGAAGGAACTGCGTCCAGGCGTGAGTCTCGGTCCCGTTCAGGGCCCTTTCGCCCCGCCGAACGAATCGAAGGAAACCAAGGAGTTGAGTTCCGCCTTGGAACGCGGGGCGCGCGGTGAAAACATCTTCGAGCCGATGGGGCCGTTTCCTTCGGACTACTCCGGATATTCATTAAAGGGCCCGGCCCTGCCCGGAGACGGCGCTCGTGTCCTTCGCGCGGGAAAGACTCAGGTCGGAGTCGACTTGAGCGCCCACAATTTTCTCACCAAGAGCGACGATCCGGGAGGCCGCGTAACGCAGAAATTCGAGGATCATCGAGTTCAATTGAACGTGCGCCGGGGTTTGAACACCTCAGTTCCATTGGAGGTGGGTGCATCTATTCAGGTCCACAACAGGGATGAGGGCTTCATGAATGGTTTTATCGCGGAAGCGGAAAAAATGCTGGCTCGCGGGTTCGGCCCGGACATGATCAACGACGACCGTATAGGTCCGCATGCCCTGAAAGGAACTATCAATGACGTTACGATAGGCGGCAAGACGTTCAACGACAATGCGACGTCGGGACTGCGGTTTGGCGGCGTCGTGCTGGCCGTAAAAGCGGCTTTGTCTCAGCCCCCGCCCGGATCGTATATCCCGACTCTTGCCGCGCGCGCGGCGGTGATGGTATCGGCCCCCGGTCCCTTCAGCAATGGGTCCTCGTTGGGTGTAGGGGTTAGCGTTATGCAGAGGCTGTTCGGAAATCTCTACGCTCACGGCGACGCGCGTGTGACGGTGCCCCTGGAATCAAACGACAGCCGGGGACTTGCGTACGCGCCGGCGAACGCGGGAGGATCGATCGGCTTGGAATACGGTTTCACCGATCGCGCCTCCGCAGGACTTCAATTTAATTATCAACAAAGCGCCTATAAAGACACGGGCATTCACCCCTTCGGCGACAATTACGCCGATGTCACCTTGGGCTTCAACTATAGGCTGGCGAACGTTCTCGCGCATGATCTCATCGTCCAGTTCTGGGGCAAGGAGGACGTCAATTTAAATCCGCGTGGAAAGTCGGACAGCGGCTTGCTGGGGCCCCATGGCGATTCCGACTTCGCCGCCGGCATTGGATTGAAATCCGAATTCTAAGCCGGCGTCAGCGCGTTTCGAAGGGAAGAGGCAGCGCGGCGGATTTTCCGCTGGACCAGCGCACGCCGCGCTTGAGCTTGAGCGTTTCGCTTTTTCCGGCGCGCACGACGGAGACTTCGACGTCCGAGCCGGGGGCGCCGTAGAGCCGGTTGATCGCCTCGGCGAAGTCCATCTTTTCGGTGGAGCGCCCGTCGATCCGGTTGAGGCGTTCGCCGACCTTCAGCCCGGCGG
>JAYVZL010000375.1:0-17874 GCA_043783505.1 Elusimicrobiota bacterium | reverse complement strand
ATTGTCGAGACTTTGCCCAACGGCTTTACCGCGAACATCGGCTATACCTATGATGCGAACGGCAACCGCACGAGCATGACGACGCCGTGGGGGACTTTCAATTACGCATACGACGCGTTGGATCGGGTCGTCAGCATAGGCAATCCTTTTGGGCAGACGGTGACCTTCACGTACGACGCCCTTAGCCGGCGGACGTCCATGACTTACCCCAACGGCACAAAAACCACTTATGCTTACGACGCCGCCGGTCAGGTCAAGCAGATCGTCCATCGTAAGACTTCAAATCAAGCCGCCATTGCTTTTGACAACTACGTTTACGACGCAAACGGCAACCGCACGAGCATCACGGACATGGTCGGCACGCGCAGCTTCACGTACGACAAGCTCAATCGCTTGACGAGCGCCAACCATCCGGGTGCGACGAGCCTGCCGCTCCAGGCGGAGACGTTCAGCTACGATGGGGTGGGCAACAGAACGGCCGACGCGCTTAGAAGCGGCTACAACTACGACGCGGCCGATCGTATCGTGTCGGACTCGAGTTTTACATACACGTCGGACGCCAACGGCAACGTCGTCTCGCGCACGAGCCGAGCGACGGGACAGACGACGACGTTCATCTACAACAGCCTGAAACAGATGATTGAGGTTGATGGGCCATCGGGGGTGGTCGCAACATATAAGTATGACGCAGCAGGACGACGAATCGAGAAGAAGGTCGGGGTGACGACGTATCGCTATATCTACGATGGGGCGAACATCGTGGCAATCCTTGATGGCGGAAATAATCTGATCGATCTGTTCACCGCTGCCCCAGATATCAATGCACCGATGAGCGTACGGATCAATGGGATGGATTACTTCTTCCACCAGGACGCATTGGGAAGTGTGATAGCGCTGACGGATGTAAATGCGAATACCATTGAAACCGTGGAATATCAGGCATATGGGAACGCCGTGGTCAAAGACCAAAATAACGTTTTGCATAGCAGTTCAACAGCGGGCAATCCATTGATGTATGGGGGAATGCTGTTAGATTCAGAAACACAGCTATATGCGGCGATGTTCCGATATTACGTGTCAGAAATTGGAACATTCCTACAAGAAGATCCGATTGGCTATCAAAGTGTCGGAAAAGGTTCGAACAATGCCTATCAATACGCGTTTAACAATCCGTTGGGTTATGTCGATCCGATGGGGTTAAGCCCATATTCGGGAATCGAACTTGGTGAAAGGTATATTCGAGAAGCAAACGGCAACCTCCTCCTGGCACACAACCGCGCCTATGAGGAGCGTCGGGTGCGGGATTTTGAATCTCGAACGCCCGAAGGACAGGACTTGAGAAATGCTGAAAACTACCTGTACGCCTACTATGCCGTGGCAAATGGTATCGATGGCGGTCGTTATCTCACATTCGCCTTTATTGGGGATGGAATTCCTGCATGGCAACTCTGGCACATTGCCGTGTATCCAGCCGGGGAGAGATACCGGAACGATCCCCCATCGTTTGATGCCATGATGGCGGGCTACCTTGGTCTGAATAAGGGTCTTGGAGGAAATCCCTCGTGCAACAATTCAAAATAGCGACCTGGCTTTCGTGGTTATCTGTTATTGCCGCATTGGCATTCGCGGGCAATATCTTTAGGGAGTTCGGACTCGATCCCTTTGGAATAGGCTTTCTTCTGCTCGCGGGGTTCCAATGCTGGCTTCTGTTGAAGAAGCGGTGCGTGCCCGCGTTTAGAATTGCGAGCGCATCGTTGTTCTATGGTCTCGTGTTCATCCTGGGTCTTCTTTATCCGCCTCCTGGAACCGCAGATGCAATGCCATTGTCGCCGCGATGGGCCTTTGTAGTCTGGATCTGTGTTGCCTGTGGACTGAGCCTTGGGGCATGGATCTGCTTAAAAGCAGCGAGTGAACTCAAAAAGCATCCGGAGGGCAGCGTACATGCTAACGGGTCCTGACAACCAGATGACCTTCTTCGATGCCGCGTATCTCTGCGCAGTTAAATCGAAATTGGCCAGAGGTCTTCCGAGATCTAGAGCGATATGGGCGAGGTAATGCACAGTGCCCGCGATAGGAGAGTCTTCATGGAGAAAATAATTTATGCGCTCACTGTCCAGGCGATGGGCCTCTCGAGTTACTGTAGGCGGCGTACACTCGAGCAGTTTGCTTTCGAGAGGAATGAGGCGTGGCGAGTTGCCTGGAAGTTCCCGCCGGATGCCGGCAAGTTGCGGAAATTCAACTGCTGGGGCATCTCTCTGATTTCTCTTCTCTTTGGGGCCTTCGGGATCATTCTTTATGCGCGAGCGCTTGTGAGCCAGTTCTCCCCTGTCGTGGCGACCATCGCGATCGCGGTGAACATGCTTGTGACCGTCTCCATTATTGCTCGGTGTCGCGCTAAGAATCCCAATCAAGATAATGCGCAGAGGCCGACATGAGAGAATACCTTCGCCCATGGAAACTGGCTTCGTTCGGTGCTGGCCTTGCACTGCTGATTGCGGGGTCCCGATACTTCAAGGCATCTGACTGGGATATTGGTATCAGTCTGATCATGGGTACGCTCACCTATATTACTGCGCCGTGGGTGTTGCGCGTGGTGAAAACCATGCAATGGAAATTATTTCCGGCAGCAATCCTTGCCTACTGGTTCACAGTAGACACCAGTTATACAGTCTACAACGCTTGCTTGGGCCATCCTGTCGGCATAGATCTGCGTCGAGCCAATTTCTTCGCATCGTCTCTGATGTATCTGTTGTGTGGTTGGTTGTGGCTCCCGCGGACGAATCTGAAGGGGTTCCTATTGGAGCTTGCGTCCGCCGTGATGTCTCACCACGAATCTAGGCCAAAGCCAATTGGGGAAAACGCCGCGGAAAATAAGAAATGAATAACAGCAATTTGATTTTGGCGACAACTCAAAGAACCTCGCTGCGCCCGTGGCGCCTCATAGCGGCAGTGATGCTTCTTTGTCTTATTTCATCCGGACATGCCGCCGCCCCTAAAATCACCCCAGACGATCTCCGTCGCTTCCAACTCAACAAAGAACCGGGCCTGATCATCATCGATGTGCGCCCTCCCGACGCCTATGCCGCAGGCCATATTCAGGGAGCGCGCAACATTCAGGCGGGTAATGTCGCCTCGGCTGGACTGCCCCTGACTGCCCACATCGTGGTGTACTGCTCGGAACCCGCCTGCTCACTGAGCGCGAACGCCGCGAAGAGCCTTACCAGCGCAGGATATGAGAAGGTCAATCTCCTGGAGGGCGGCCTTGCCGATTGGCTTAAACACGCCTACCCGGCAACCACAGGCGCCCCGACAGCCAAATCACCCAAACGCGCGGCCATGCGCACTAAGGATGCGCGCAAAGCCATCAATGACGGCTCCGCCTTCGCCCTGGACGTCCGGCCGGCGGTCGAGTTCAAGGCCGGCCACCTGCCCCATGCTTACAACGCCCCTTTGGAAACCCTTGAGTCCCATTACATCGACCTCCCCAAGAACAAGAAAATCGTCGTCTACGATCGCCTGATCGCGCGCAGCCGCCAGGCATTCGATACCTTGAAGGCCTCCAACTATGACGTTTACGAATTGCCCGGCGGATTGGCCGGATGGGTTAAACGCAATCAACCTCTTGAGATGAAATAGTGACCAAGAACATGAGCTTGAAGGCGATGGGAGCAGCCGGCGCGATCCTTGCGCTGGGCTTCCTTGCGCCCGCATGGCTTATCGCCCAGACTAATACCATCTGCGCCATCGTCAAACTTGAGATCAGCCAAAAAGCCACCTTGGAGCGCCAGGCGTTCGACGCCCGGCTGCTCCTGAGCAACAACCAGCCGGCCACTCCGCTTACCAACTTGAAAGTGCAGATCTTCGTCAGCGACGACCTTGGAAATCCGGCCGACTCGAGCTTTTTCATCAAGACCACCACCCTCACCGGCACCAACGCCATCGATGGAAGCGGCGTCGTCCAATCTTCCTCCACGGCTGATATCCATTGGCTGATTATCCCGTCCTCCGGCACCGGCGGCACCAACCCCGCCGGCCGGCGCTACGGCATCAGGGCCGCCATCACCAGCTTGTCCAACAGCGTCCCCCAGAACGTGAATACCTTTAGCGCCTTCATCACCGTTTATCCCCAGCCCCTGATCAAACTCGAGTACGCCATACCCTACGAAGTATTCGGCGATGAGCCTCTCACGGACTCCACTGAGCCCATTGAGCCCTTCCCGCTGGGCGTACGCGTGACCAACGTCGGCTACGGCCCGGCCAATGACTTTAAAATCGACTCCGCCCAGCCCGTCATCACGGACAACAAACAGGGCTTACTCGTTGATTTCAAACTCCTAGCCACCCAAGTGGCCGGTCAGATCATTCCCAATAGCCTCCTGATCCCCTTCGGCGACATCGCCCCCAACTCCGTGAGCCAAGCCGCTTGGAGCATGAGCTCAAGCCTGTCGGGACGCTTTGTCAGCTTCGCCGCCGCCTACAGCCATGCCGCGGACCTGGGCGGCTCGTTGACCTCGCTCCTGCAAAGCGTCAATACGTACACATTGCTCAAAGACGTGTTGGTCGATCTGCCTGGAAGAGACGCTACGCCGGACTTCCTTGTCAACGTCAGCCAAGACCGCGGCACCATGCAGGCCCTGCTCGACGCCGGCGGCCAGCCCCCGGCTGAGCTACTCCTTGAGTCCGACCAGCCTCAGCCCCTGACGGTCGCTGAAATCCCCGGAAGCCTCGCCGGCGCCCTCGGCGGTCCCAGCGCCAGCCTGACCTTCTCTTTTGCGGGGGCCGTCGGCGCCAATGTTTGGGCGCACTCCTCAGTGCCCTTCCCTTATGGGACGCAGGTTAAGCTCGTATCGGCCCGGCGCGCGGACGGGAAGATATTGAATCTTCAGAACGTCTGGGTCTCAAAACACTTCCGAAAGTCCGACCTTGCGGTGCTCTACCGGATCAATCTGCTCGACCTGACTTCGAGCGCGACTTCGTATACCTTGCAATTCGATCCCACGAGCCTCGACCTGCCCCCCGGCGCCGTCGCCGACCTCGCCGCTGCTACCGCCCAGACCGGCGGGGCCTTGGCCCTGTCGTGGACGGCGCCTGGTGAAGACGGCCAGACCGGAAATATCTTCGGCGGTCGATACTTAATCGAAACGGCGCAGTCCTCATCGACGGCCTTCTCGCCTGCCCTCGCTCAAATCAATATCGCCACCGCGACAGCACCCGGGAACCATGAGAACCTGTTCATCCAGAACCTGATCGGCAATACAACCTTCTTCGTCCGCCTGTGGACCCAGGACACCGGCGGGGGCATCTCGCCTATCTCCAACGGTGCCACGGCCTACGCCTTGCCCAACCCGCCGCTCGCTCTCGCGCTGACGGCGGTGGCTTCGATAACGGCGCACGCGGCCTGGCAGGCGGGGAACAACTCCCTGCCCATCGAGTACAGAGTGTACGCGGCCACGGCGGCGGACGGCGTGATCGTCTCATCGAGCCCCTACAAGAACTCATTTGATCGTGAGTTCACCTTCGTGGGACTGACGCCGAGCACGACCTATACGGTGTTCGGCTCGGCGCGCAACCCGGACACGGCGGCCGCAAGTCTCCGCGTGGAACTCGGGCGATTCATGACTAGCGCCACCGACGCCGACACGACGCCGCCGCTCACCAACCTTCAGGTCAACGGCGTTACGGTCGCCACGACGAGCGTAGTCGTGATCTCGACCGACGTGCTGGGCTTCGTTGCCACGGACACGGGCACCGGCGTCGCCCAGACCTTGTACGTCCTCGACGGGGGCAGCGAGACGGTGTATCTTTCGACTTTCAGCCTGGTTTTTGGAACCCATACCCTCGCCTATCACAGCGTGGACCGCGCCGGAAACGCCGAGACCCCGCACATGGTCGCACTGACGATCCGGGCCGTGGACCAGACACCGCCGACTCTCTCTTTGGTTCCGCCCACGGGCAGCACGGTGACGACGACGCGTCCTTCCATTGTCGCAAGCTACGCCGACTCGGCAAGCGGCATCGATGTCGCCTCGGTCCGGCTCAGCCTCGATGGGGTGGATGTGAGCACACTCGCGGCGGTGACCGCTTCCACAGCCACATTCATCCCGATCTCCGACCTCTCCCAGGGCACGCACACGGCGACGGCCCAGGTGGCCGATCTGGCGGGCAACCGTTCGACCGCGACGGCGACCTTCCTGGTTGACTCGATGGCACCCGTCACCACTTTGCTTGTCAACGGCCTCCCGGTGGGAACGACGAGCGCGGTCGTCATCACCACGAACTCCTTGGGCTTCGCGGCCACGGATGGGGGGACGGGCGTGCTTCAGACGCTGTACACGCTGGACGCTTCGACAAGTTCCCTTGTATTCATTTCGACCTTCAGTCTGGCGGTCGGCACCCATACCATCGCCTTCCACAGCGTAGACCGTGCCGGCAACAGCGAGGCGACGCGCAGCGTCGCGCTTACCGCGCTGGTCTACGATGTCACGCCGCCCTCGCTGTCGCTGACCCCGCCGAACCTGGGCGTCGTCGCGACCCTTCGGCCTGCGATCAGCGCGTTCTACTCGGACGCGGGCCGGGGCGTGGACAGGTCCTCCCTGCGCATAATCATCGATGGAGCTGACGTGACCGCGTTTGCCGTCGTCACGGCCTTCTCGGCGGTCTTTACGCCCACCTCGGACCTGGCTCAGGGCGCGCACACCGCGACGGCCCAGCTCTCCGACCTGGCGGGAAACCATGCCACGGCGACATCGTCCTTCTTCCTGGACACGATCGCGCCGGTCACCACGCTTCAAGTCGAGGGCCTGAACGTATCGTCAACGAGCCTCGTGCTGGTCTCCACGGACACGTTGGGCTTTGCCGCGACCGACGCCGGGACCGGCGTTTTTGAGACTCACTACACGCTCGACGCTTCCACAAGCGAATCTGTCTTCGTTTCTCCTTTCAGCCTGGACATCGGCACGCACACGCTGACCTACCGCAGCTTCGACCGGGCGGGGAACACCGAGGTACTGCGCTCGGCGTCCTTGACCATCTTCGATCCCGACACTACCCCGCCCGACCTGACGCTGACACCGAGCAATGGCAGCACCGTGACCGTCAATGTGCCGTTGATAGTCGCCGCCTACTCGGACTTCGGCCGGAGCGTGAATATAGCCTCGCTGCATCTGACTTTGGACGGCGTGGACAGGACCACCCAGGCCGTCGTGAGCGCCTCCTCGGCAGCTTTTACGCCCGCTGTGCCGCTCAGCCAGGGCTTTCACACCCTCACGGCTCAAGTCAGCGACCTCGCGGGCAACAGCGCCGCCGCGACCTCCATATTCCGCATCGACTCCGTGCCGCCGGTCACCACGCTCTTAGTCGACGGTCTGAGCGCCGGGACGACGAGCTTGATCCTCGTTTCGACCGACACGTTGGGCTTTGCCGCGGCTGATTCGGGCGTCGGCGTGCTTGAGACCCGCTATTCCGTAGACGCCGCCGCCGAAACCGTCTTCGTCTCGACTTTCAGCTTGGCGACGGGTGCTCATACCTTGGCCTTCCACAGTATAGACCGCGCGGGCAACGCCGAAGCAGTTAAAACCGTCTTGCTAACCATCGCCATCCCATCATCGGATAACACGCCGCCGACCCTCGCGCTGTCCCCGGTCAACGGCAGCACGCTCACGACGACCACTCCGACGCTGCGGGCCGCCTACTCGGACCTGGGTTTTGGCATTGCTACGACCTCCGTGCACTTGAGTCTCGACGGCGTGGATCGGACATCCTCGGCGACGGTCACCGCCTCTTCGGCGAGCTTTACGCCCAGCACGGCGCTCGCGCAGGGAGCGCATAGTTTCACGGCCTCGGTGTCAGATCTGGCGGGAAACTCGGCCTCCGCCACCTCAACCTTCATTATCGACAGCTTGCCGCCGGTGACGACGCTGCTGGTCAACGGCCTGAGCGCCGGAGCGACGAACTTGGTTCTCATTTCGACGAATTCGCTGGGCTTTAACGCGACCGATCCGGGTGTCGGCGTTCTTGAGACCCGCTACTCCGTAGACGGTGCTACTGAAGCCGTATTCGTCTCGACTTTCAGCCTGGCCGTGGGCGCGCATACCTTGGCCTTCCACAGCGCGGACCGCGCGGGCAACCTGGAGTCGCTCAAGACCGTCGCGATCGCCGTTACAGGCCCAACCTCCGATAACACGCCGCCGCTTGTGCGTCTGGACTTCCCTGGTTCCGCAGCCCTTGGCGTCGAGCAGGCGGTGGGAGGCGTGGTCAATGTTCGCGGCGTGGTCTTTGACGCCAGCGCCGTGAACTGGACGCTTGAAGCCGCCCCCGGCGCGGCGGCCACTGGCGGATTTACGACTATCGCCTCCGGCTCGGGCAATCGCTCGGGTTTGATCGCGGCCTGGAACACGGCGTCCCTCTCCGGCTACCGGACCTTGCGCCTGCGCGCGTTCGACTCATTTGGGAACACGGCCCAGACCGCAGCGACCGTCTTCGTGGGCAAGCCGGTCTTTACCGTCGCCATCGGCCGCAAGAACTCGAACTTCATCGTCAACAAGATCAAGAACCCGACCGGGATCGCGGTGCGATTGGACGGCAAGATATGGGTCGCAAGCACAGATGCGGACGAACTGCTCCTTCTGACCCCTACGGGGGGGGTCGTTGCCGAAGTCGACGGCAAACCCGGGCACGGCCATGGACATGATGACGACGATGCTCCCGGTTTTAAGAATCCCCAGGGCTTGGCGCTTGACGCCGCGAGCGGCCTCTATGTCGCCGACACCGGCAACGACCGGATCGTCAAGCTCTCGCCCGACGGCTCGCAGGTTCTGCTTCAGCTAGCCAAGCTCGGCAACCACGGCAGGCCCAAGCCCGGCTCGGGGACCGGCGAGCTGCGCTCGCCGCAGGACGTGGCTGTAGACGCCAACGGCGACATCTATGTGGCCGACTCGGGCAATCGGCGCATACAGGTCTTCAACTCGTCGGGGACTTTCCTGCGTCAGTTCGGCTCCGGGGTGCTGCTCCTTAATTCCGCGGTGCGCGGGATCACTTTGACCGCCGAGGGCCTGTGGGTGTCGGATAAGCAGCTTGAACGCGTCGTCTTGTTCAGCCGCGCCGGGGCCTTGATTAAGTCCATCGGCGACGCGGACTCGGCGGTGGGCGAGATATCGCGCATGCGCGGCCTGGCCTCGGATCGTCTCGGCGCTTTGTACGTCGTCGAGCCCAATCGTGACCGGACGCAGAAGTTCGATCCTCAGGGCAAAGGACTGTTCGCCTTTGGAAGCTCGGCGGGGCTGTCCCGCGCCGACAAGCGGGCCTATCGTTATCTGACCGTGCCCATCGACGCGGCCGTGGCTCCGGACGGCTCGATCTGGATCACCGACTCGGGACGCGACCGCATCGTGCGCTACGCCCTGCCGAGTTCGGGCTACGGCACGGCGGCTTACTCGACGGGCGGCGATGCTGTTTCCGCCGGCTCAGTCGAGCCCGCCCGGCGCGTAGTCGACGCCCAAGACGGCGCTAAGGTCGAACGCGCAGACGGTGCGAGCGTGACGGTGCCCAAGGGCGCTCTGACGGATGATCTCGAGATTACGGTGGACAGGGGCGATGAGAACCAGGATAAGGATCAGAAGGCCGCCAAGCGCCAGGAGAGGCGACTTGCGCCCGTCTCCGAGGAGGTCCAGTACGGCCCCGAGGGGACGAACTTCAACGCGGCTGTGACACTCACCGTACCCTACGACGGCAACTTAGCCGCCTCCCAGGCCGTCCGGGAAGACGAGCTCAAGATCTATTACTGGAACCCCACGCTTAAGGATTGGCAGGCTCTGACCTCGACCGTCGACAAGCAGAACAAGACGGTGTCCGCCCAGACCATTCACTTCTCGGCTTACCAGGTCCAGGGTCCCGGCGCGGGAATCGGCGTGGCCGCCGCCATCGATGAGTTCAGCTTGCGCGACGGCTACGCCTTCCCCAATCCGTCTCGCGATGGCGCGGCCGTCACCTTCCGCATCCAGCCGGGACGCGCCGACTCCGTCGAGGTCCGAGTCTACGACGTGGCCGGCCTCAAGGTCCACTCATCCTCGGACTTCCGCTTCAGCGTTTTAGACGACGGCAACGGCAAGGGCAACCAGAACACCTATGACCATGTTTGGGATGTCTCGGGGATCAGCTCGGGCGTCTACACCTTCGTGATCACGGCCAAGAAGTCCGGGCAGTCGGACATCCGCAAGTCGGGGAAGGCTGGCATCATCAAGTAAATGAAAGCGCTTAAGATCGCCGTCATGCTCGTTCTCGCCTCCTCGGCCGCCGAGGCGGCGGAGACGGCGCCATTCCTCAACATAGGCGTCGGGGGACGGGCACTGGGCATGGGTGGGGCTTATACGGCGCTGGCCGATGACGCCAACGCAGTCTACTGGAACGCGGCAGGGCTGTCGCGGCTGGAGAAGCGCGAGTTCACTGCCAGCCACGCGGAGATGTATGAGAGCACGCGCCTGGATTTTCTGGCCTACGCCCATCCTCTGAGCCAAGGCACCTTCGCGGGCGCTTTGACGTACCTCAGTCAGGGCAAGATCGAGGGTCGAGACAGCCTGGGGCGGCCCACGGCCAGCTACGACGCCTCGGACGCGGCTGTGAGCTTTGGCTATGCCCGCAAGCTAGAGTTAGCCGACATGGGAGCTACGGTTAAGTACGTCCGCAGCCACATCGGCTCGGCCGAGGCCCATGGCGCGGCCGTAGATATCGGCGCCAAGCGCGCCTTTGAGCAGATAAGCGTGGGTGCTACCCTGCGCAATCTGGGCCCGGGCCTCAAATTCGACAATCAGCGAAACGACCTGCCGCTGCGGCTGGCCCTAGGGGCCGCTTACAAGCTGTCTGGCGGACACGCACTCGCCGCCGAGGTCGTCAACGGCCCGCGCGGGGCGGGCACGGACGTCTCGTTTGGCGGGGAGTGCCAGGCGGTCAAGAATCTCTACCTGCGGGCCGGCTACACGACGCAGACTGCGGTCACGGGTGGAACCAGCTTCGACGCAGCGCGGGGGATGACGTTCGGCCTCGGCCTGCGCAACGAGCGGTGGAGTCTGGATTACGCGGTGCTTCCCACGGGTGAGCTTGGGCGCTCGCATAGATTCAGCTTTGGTGTGCGTTGGTGAGTGTCCATTAAGTAAAACTGTCGTGTCACTTCTGTCAGAAGAAACGCCTAGACCTCAGCAGCCAAGTTCAGCGCCATCAGCCGTTGGTCGAAGTGCCCTTCGGCTCGAAGTATGACCGAACGCCTGCGGCCAAAGCGACAGCCATCACAAAACAGCCGAAAATCTGGGCGGCGGCGCCCAGGCCCACATCGTGGATGAGCAGGCCCGTGGTCTCAAGCAGGTAGGTCCAGTCGTGGACGCCCCCGGCGACGAGTTCTAACTGCTGGGCGCGCGCGTCGGCGACGTAGTGGCCGATGCCGAGGAAGTTCTGGCCGAGCCAGAACAGGGCGACGCAGGCCGAGAGCCTCTCTCCGCGCTTGAGGAAGTGGAGGGAAAACAGCCGGCTGAAACGCATATGTAAGTGCAGGGCGGCCTGGTAGTCATCGGCGACGGGCCGCGACGCAGGAGACCCCCTTCAGATCCTGCTCGATCGAAAGAACAGGCACCTCGCGCGCACCCTCAAGTCCAAGGCGAAAAAAAGACGGCGACACAGAGAAAGTATTGGTGGATTCGGCAAAAGATGTGGGGCCAAAAGTTGGCGAGCGGCGCAAAAGTTGTCAACGAAACGACCCGCTCGCTCGATTACTGAGTGAGGGCTCAGTGCGGGCAGCACGGTATCCTGCCCGGAAGAGATGGTCGGAAAACACCGGGCTGAAACGCATATGTAAGTGCAGGGAGGCCTGGTAGCCAGTCAGGGAAAACTCGGGGCGCATTAGCCCCACCCGCCCGCACCCAAACTCAGAAACTCGCACCAAGACAGGGGGATACTACTCATGGAAACGCTGGAAACTCAAGAGGCCGGAGGAAAGGAAGGCCGAGGCGGCCGGCCGCCGAAGACGGTGTCGATCACGGTGAACCTGCCGGTGGCGGACCACGAAACCCTCGCCAAGGCGAGCATCAAGAAGATGCGTCAGACCGGGGAAGATGTGACTCGTGACCGATTGATCTCGGAGGCCATTCAACATTATTCCAAGAGCCTCAGTGGTGCGGAGTAGCATGGCGACCCCTCGGGCACTGTTGCGGGCGTGCCCGAGGGGTGGGGGACGAAGAGCCGCACTCAATAAATGAATATTTTTGCTGCCGAAAATGAGCCCTCTTCGTCCGCGCCGATGGCGCTTCCGCCTCCTGACCCCTCCCCCCCAACGAATAAAAAAATGGGGTGAAGGGGTCAGGAGGACAGAGGGTAAAAGGCAGCAAAAAAGAGAAAGAAGAAAATAGAAACAATAACAACAAAAGAAAAAGCAGAAACAAAAAAACAAAAACAACGGCAACAGCGAACGAAACGAACGGCAAAAGAAAATAGGGGAAACCAACGAGATGAGAGAGACGCTAATGGACGTTCGGCGCGGAGTAATCCGGCTTACGCGCAGGGATCTTAAGGTTCTCGCTATCCTGGAAAAATGGGGTGTGCTGGGAATCGGTCAGGCGGTTGGGCTTGACTGTGAGGCGCGGCCGTCCAAGACGACACAAATCGAGCGCTTCTTCAATCATATGGAGCGCGCGGACTATAAATTAGGAATGCCGCGGCGCCTCCACGTTTTGGAGGAGCATGGCTACATCCAGGGTCACTTCTTCTTGCGCCAACCCAAGGCTTTCACCCTGACCGAACGAGGGTTCAACGCCCTGCGTCAAGAACGGCAGGAGTATCGCCCGGAGATTCGCGACTTCGTAAGCGAGGCGATAATCCGCCACGAGCTGCAGGTCACGGGCGTTGGCCTGATCCTCGCGGAGGTCCTTCGGCTTGCCGCTAGGCGGCAGTATCCGCAGTCTGTCTGGGCGCACGCGGGTGGCCGGCGGCGACTAATCGTCGAAGGGGCGGCCGACCTTTGGATCGACTCGCCTTCTCAACCGAAGGCGGTCGAGGTCGAACTCACCCAGAAGTCGAAACGGCGCTACGAGGAAATCTTCGCGAGCTATCGCCGCCGCCTGCCGCGCAACGGCGTAGTCCTCTACCTCACCGGCTGGCCCGGTGGGGCCGCCATTATTCTCAAGAACGCCCGCGCGCAGCGGGCACCGTTCGTCTATGCCTGTTCCATGGACGAGTTCCGTCAAGCCGCCGGCCGCGGCGTTTTCCGCGGCGCGGTGGAAGGCCGCGCGGTCGTTCTTGCCCAGGAAGCCGTAAAGGAACTCGACGCTCAGCGTCAGGAAGTTGCGAAAAGCATTGCTATCGAAGCCGAAACGGGTTTGCGGGTCTATATCCCGCAACGGCTCGAATACTGATTTGGAGGTTACAAACTGATGGCACGCCCAAAAGCGAAAACTGTGCCGGTCCGACTCGAAATCCACTACGAGCGCGGAGGGGACGCGGACCTCAAGCGAGCCCTCGCCGTATTGGCCGCAATGCTACGCGATTGCGCAAACGACGGTGCGCGGACCGAAAAACGAGGGAACTTTTTACCAGGTCCAATCGTATATAGAGAGGAATCTCTCCGATGAAAGAATTCGACCTTAGAGTTCCAGGACTCGCACCGACCCGTCCTGATGATCCGGTTAATCTCGCGCGCGTGCGCGATGTCCGGGATATCATTCTCTCGATGGCGTCGGGCTTTACAGAGATAGAACCCGACAGCCTGCTTGATTTGCTGCCGGGCGAAGGAATGGGATATATCGTAGCGCTCAGGAGCGTCGCCCGGGCGCGCAGGCTTCAGTCGGCTCTCTCTGTCCTTACGGCGCGATGGGGCGCCGGCGCGGTCCGTCTGACGGAAGGCGCACGAGGACCCAGAAAGGACCTCTGCTTCTTCCTCATTCCCGAAAAGGCCAACCCCGACTTGAAGGGACAGCGCCGCTACCTGTTCGAAGAAGAGCGTTTAGCGGAGATCGAATCGATCATCCGGCCCAAGCTCTCGCATAAGATCGTCTTGGTCTACGGGGAGTGGCTGTCGGAAGGTTCTCGCGTGAAAAGTACGGATGAACTCCGAATGTATATCGTCCATTGGAAGTCGGCCACCACCGAGACATTTCTGAGACGGTTCCTGCAAACCCGCGTTTTTGACGGCGGCGTCGAATGCGACCAGTGGTTTCTTTATCTTTCGATCCGGGGGCGAAGCAGTATCGTGGCCGAGATTTTGCCAAGGGGCTTTTAGTTTCCAAAAAGCAACCTGAGGTTGACAAAAGGCAACCTGCGATCTATACTGACTGCAAGGACTAACGATGAAACAAGAATACAAGACGGTATCCGGAGAAGCGATCTCGCTGAAGGACTTAACAGCCGAGGAGAAGGTTTTTCTCGGGACAATCTTCCAACAGTACGAGATGCGGCCGAACTATCTAGCCTTCAAGCACCTTTACACCGAACCCGAAGGGCTGGTGTTCAAAAGCGCCAAACGTCTCAAGCAGCCGGTCCGGGAGTGCCCGCTTTATCGCGTCTGCGACGATCTCGCCGTAAGACTCGGGACGAACCAAGGTTACCTGGTGAAGGAGGAAATCATGCAGTATCAGATCGCGCCGGTTGCGGAACGGAAGGAAACGACGACAGGGCAAGTGGCGAAACTGGCCGGCTGCTCGGTCCAGGCCGTACGCAAAGCCATCGTCTCAGGGCGACTGCGCGCCCGGAAGGTGGGTCGCCTTGCCCTCATCTGGGATGAGGACGCGCGCGACTTCGCCAGCGTGGTGAAGGAACGCCGCGCCGCTCGACGCAAGAAGCACGCCAAGGAGTTCGCCAGCGCATGAGCTTCCGGCCTCGCGCGCTGATTCCTAAGCCCGCGGACGCTCCAATCGAGCGCCGTCGCGTTGCTATCTATGTCCGAGTTTCCACCGAGGAACAAGCGCAGAATGGTTATTCGATAGCGGCACAGATTGACCGGCTACAGGATTACGCGAAGCGCGAGAACTGCATCGTTCTAGAGCCGTACGTGGATGACGGTTATTCGGGCAAAGACCTCAACAGACCGGCGATGGAGCGCCTTCTCCGCGATGCGAAGCTCAAGCGTTTCGACCTTCTCGTGGTTTTCAAGCTGGACCGCATTTCACGCAAGGTGGTTGATCTCATCTCACTTGGAGAACACTTCGACAAACTGGGCATCGGTCTGCGCTCCGCTACGGAGCCCTTCGACACGACCAATTCCTCGGGCAAACTGTTATTCAACATGCTGGGATCGTTCGCTCAGTTCGAACGTGAGCTGATCGGAGAACGCACTCGCCTAGGTTTGAATCGGCGCAAGCGTGAGGGAAAATGGAATACCTCCGAACCGTTCGGCTATCGCTTCACGAAGGATGGGGCCTTGGAGTTGCATCCCGAGGAAGTGCCATTTGCTCGACGCGTTTTTCAGCTGTTCCTTGAGAAGAATTGGGGGGCAAAGTTCATCGCCAGGCAAATGCGGAAAGAGGATCATGTCACCCGACGAAATCGCGGACGCTGGCTTACGACTTCCACCTGGAAGATGCTGTCTAACCCGGTCTACGCTGGGCTCGTAGATACGGGCGACGGCGACTATAAGCCGCTCTATCCGGCCATCGTCTCCATGGAGGATTTCGAGCGGGTTCAGGAAACTCTTCGGTCGCGCGCTTGCACCACCGGACCGCAGCTGCACAGCCCGAACGTTCTTACCGGGTTGATTCGTTGTGGTCTCTGCGGCAAAGGCATGACGACGGCAAAAGGAAAAGGAACCTACTACTACGCTTGCCTAGGGCGAGATAAGGGGTGCACTTTGGAATACATTCCGGCTCGGGGGCTCGAAAAGGCGATCCTGGATGAGATTCGAAATATCGCCTCCATGCCCGACGTGATCGAACGTTACTTAGACAAGGTCCAACATGAGAACGACCGCGCCGGCAAAGGTTTCGGCAACGAGCGCGCATCGCTCAAGAAACAAATCGAGGCCGCTACCCGGGCCAAGGAAGGCAAGGTAAAGTGGCTCGTCGCAACACTTCCGGACAAGGCAGTGGCGGCCGAAGTCAGCCGTGAGATTGATACTCAGATTGGTAATATCGACAGGCTCAAGGCGCGTCTCTCCGAAGTGGAAGCAAAGATCCACGACCTCTTGGTCGAGCATGCCAAGACCGACGTTATCGCAAAGTTCTTGACGCAGTTCGCGGACCGCTTCGAGGGCCTGGAATCCAGCCAGAAAAGACTGCTGATCCAAAGCCTCGTAAAAGAGATTGTGGTCAAGAATAAGCACGACGCGCGGGTCGTTTTTGTCCTGCCTTTACCTCTTGATTCACACCCCGGCCTAGCCAAGCAAAATGGCGGCTCCCTCGACGGGAACCGCCATAAGCAGGTGCCCTCGGAACTCATGTCCGGAGGGGTTTGTTACCCGCTAGGTACAAAGTGGGGTGACCGAGGGGACTTGAACCCCCGACCTCAGCGTTCACAGCGCTGCGCTCTAACCAGCTGAGCTACGGCCACCAGAAAGGGGAGTATACCAGTTTTCACCCGGCAGCCGTCCGACGGCGTGAACCGTTTTTACCCAATTTTTACTGGCATTACGGAGGCGGACCACTTACACTTCCAACATGCCAGACAACAGGTCATCTAGGCCCTTAGACCCGGAAGGACCCAGGCCCCTAGACCCTAGTGAGCATGACGGGTTAGCCCTATACTGCCATATGAAGGAAAGCACGATGAAGACGACCGCAACCGTCCTCACCCTGATGGCGGTCCTTCTTTGCACCTCTTCCGCCCACGCCGCGAAGTCCCACAAAACGCCCAAATCCAAGCCAAATCCCGAAGCCAAGCAGAAGATGTCCGAAGGCCTCGCCGCTCTGGAAAAAGGCGAAAACTCCGCCGCGATCTCGGCCTTCAACAAGGCCGTGCGCAAGCAGGGCTCGGTTTCGTCTTACTTCCTGCTGGGCTGGGCTCACTACCAGCGCAGCTTCAAGCTCGGCTCCACGGAAGCGGCGGATAAAGACGACGCCCAGTCCGCCATCGACGCCTATACCATGGCTCTCAACCTTGATCCGTCTCTTAAGGAACTGCCCGACGCCTCACGCCTGTATTTCAGCATGGCCCTGTGCTACGAGGCCGTCGAGTCCTACGATAAGGCCCTCGATTCCTACAAGATGGCCCTGCGCGCCGCCCCCAACAAGGCCATAATCCCGATGCACGCCGCCCGCCTGCGCTTGAAGATGAAGGACGACGCCAAGGCCGTCTCGAACGTCGAACTCGCCCTGCAGAAGGCCGGCAAAAAAGAACGGGCTTTGCGCGACGCCGTACTCCGCGACCCGGTTTTTGCCCCGCTGATCGCCGACGCCTCCACCCGCAAGGCATTGAACATCGAAGCTTCCGATCAAGGCAAGATGATACGCGACTCCATTCGCGACACCGCTCCCAAGCCCGTCGTCCCGGCCCAGGACCAGGCCGTGCTCGAGAAGATCGCCCAAGGCAACCTCGAGTTCAAGTTCCGCCGCTATCAGTCCGCCGTCGAGGCCTACAACGAGGCTCTCGCCCGAAATCAGGAGCGCCTGACCTTGAACCCGGTCCAGACCGGCCTGCTCAATGAGAAGATCGGCGCCTCTTACAATAAACTCGGACAATCCGACACCTCGATCACTTTTCTGAAGAAGGCCCTTCAGCAGAACCCCATGAGCGTCGAGGCCCACTACCAGATCGCCTTGTCCTACGCTCTGTCGGGCCAGATGACCCCGTCCCTTCATGCCTTGGAGGAGACTTTCACCGCCTGTACGAGCCCCTCCGAGATGCGCCGCTACGTCCTCCAGGCCAAGACCGACCCCGAGCTGACGGCGGTCCGCGAGTTGGCCGGCTTTC
>JAYVZL010000374.1:0-2987 GCA_043783505.1 Elusimicrobiota bacterium | reverse complement strand
GAAAAGAGGCGAGCGTGCGCATGCTGAAGTATAGGCCCCCGGCCGTGTTCTCGCAAGGCAGTCCGTCCTCCTACTTTGCGGCGGGAACGATCGCCCACCGGTAATATGGGGGGGCGGCGCACTCAGGACATTGATCCGCGTCGAAGATGAGCTTTGGGTCGCAATTCGGCTTGGGCTTCTCGTTGCGATGGAAGTATAAAGGAATCGCGCTGAAGCTGCGCTCGGAGTGGCCGATCTGGCAGGCGCCGGAGGCGTCGAAGGCGGCGAACAGGCCTTCCTTGCGCGAGAAATCCTTGGAGTTCTCCTTGCGCCAGCCGACGCGAAATGACAGCGGCGCGCGGTCGGCGGGCGCTTTGATCTCGCGCCACAAGGCGCTCTGGGTGAGGAGCGCGACGAGCGCGGCGCACAAGTAGACGGCCTTCTTGTCGACGGCGGCTAATCGCGGCAGGCCCGCGGCGAGTGCCGCGGCGCAGATCATCCACGGCAGGTTGTAGTAGCGCAGCGAGCTGGTGTGGCGGAAGACGATGAACACGGCCGCGAAGGCGACCGGCCACAGCAGAAGCGTGCGCTCGTGGAAGGTCATCTTCTCGCCGTGCCAGGCGCGCACGGCCTGCCAGATCAGAATACCCACGAGAAACAGTCCCCAAACGTGCAGGAGCAGGCTCAACGGCAGAGGCAGGACCAAGGCGAATAGGCGCTTGAACACGACCGGCCCGGCGAAGATCTGCACGAGCGGAACGACGTGCCAAACGAAAAAGGCGAGCACGGTCAGGGCGAATATTCCGAGCAGTTCTTTGCGCAGGACTCGCAGGAAAAGGGCGGCCGGCAAGCGCCACGACGCGGCGGCCGCCAGCAGTGGGACAATTAGCAGAGTAGCGGCGAGAAGCCGGCGATGCGCCACCCAGGCCTCGTCGCTGATCGGACTCTTGATCAGCGCGAAGACGATGCCGGCGGTCAGCGCGCACACGGCCAGGCGCAGGCCCGCGAGAGCTTCGTCTTCTTTTTTGAGCCAGGCCGCGCGCGCGCCGAACAAAATGACAAGCGAAGCGGGGATCGAGAGATAGATGAAGTGGTTTTGGACGCCGAGCATGGTCAATATCGTCAACGCCGCCGCGCGCGCCGCGGCCCCGCGCGCGGGTTCGGCCAGCAGGGCCAAAGTGCCCCAGATGAGGATCGGCTGAAGCGCGTACACTTCCCACGCCAGACGCGACTTCATGAGAAAGTAGGCCGAGCCCGAAACGAGCAGGGCCCAGGCCGCGCCTGATTCGACTGACACGCGCCGGCGCAGGTGCAGCCACAAGCCGATGAGCGCTAGGGCATTGAGCGCGGCTCCGAGCGTCCGGATTTGGGCGACGCCGTAGCCCAAAAGCTTGGTCACGCCGGCCAAGCCCCACGAGTACAGCGGGCCGGTGTAGTGATTCATCTGATGCGGCGTGTACGAGCCTAGGGCGCGCAGGCGCAGAGAGAAATTCCCCAGCCAGGCCTCATCGAGCGACAATGCGGGCACGGTGCCGAGATGGACGAATAGGCAGCCCAAGCTCAGGACCAGCAACGCTGCCGCCGCCGCGTCGATGCGTCTCATGGGTTAGATTCTATATAATCGCCCCATGGCCACGAAGACCGACGGGATCATGGATTTTCTCGATGTGGAGCTGGCTCAACTCAAGACCGAGGGCCGCTTCGTGCGCCTGCGCGTGCTCACCGGCCACCAAGCGCCGGTGTCGATCGTCGACGGCAAGAAGGTGATCAACCTCACCTCGAATAATTATCTCGACCTGACCGAGCATCCCAAGCTCAAGGCCGCGGCCAAGGCCGCCATCGATACCCACGGCGTTGGCACCGCGGCGGTGCGACCGATCATCGGCACGCAGGACATCCATCTCGCTCTGGAGCAGAAGCTGGCAAAGTTCAAGGGCACCGAGGCCGCGCTCGTCTTCCAGTCCGGCTTCACCGTGAACGTGGCCTGCTGCCAAAGCCTAATGAGCGACCCCAAGGACCTGCTCATCTCCGACGAGCTCAACCACGCGTCCATCATCGACGGAGCCCGCCTGGCCAAGGCCGCGCGCAAGGTGTACCCGCACAAGGACATGGCGGCCCTGGAGACGATTCTCAAGGAATCGACCGGCTGCCGCCGCCGCATGATCGTGACCGACGGCGTCTTCTCCATGGACGGCGATCTGGCGCCTTTACCGGAGATCGTCCATCTTGCCGAGAAATACGAGGCCTTTGTCATGGTCGACGACGCCCACGCCTCGGGCGTGATGGGAGAAAACGGCCGCGGCACGCCCAACTACTTCAAAGTCTCCGAGCGCGTCCAAGTCGCCATCGGCACTTTGTCCAAGGCCGTGGGGTCCGTCGGCGGCTATGTCGCCGGCCAGCGCCGCTTGATCGACTACCTGACATCGGTTGCGCGTCCCTTTACGTTCTCGAGCTCGCACCCGCCCTCGGTGATCGCCACGTGTTCCGCCGCCATCGACGTCATGCTCGAGGAGCCCGAGCGCATCCAGAAGCTATGGGCCAACGCCCGGCATTTCAAGGAAGGCCTCAAGAAGTTGGGCTTCGACACCGGCGCATCCGAGACGCCGATCACCCCGGTCATCGTGGGGGACACGAAGAAGGCGCAGGAATTCTCCGCGCGGCTATTCGAAGAGGGCGTCTTCGCCCTGGCCATCTGCTACCCGATCGTGGCCCGAGGCCGGGACCGTCTGCGCACCATCGTGAGTTCCGGCCATACGCCCAAGGATCTCGACTTCGCCCTAGAGAAGTTCGCCAAGGTCGGACGCGAGTTGGATCTGATTAAGAAGCCTTAAGGGCGTTCGACGCGCCAAGTCCGGAGTCCGGGTTCGACCCTTTGTCGACAGGGGAAGGGTGTGTCTTGTTATTTTATGTCACTCCTGTCCGGGGAAAAACGACAGGGAATCCTTCGCCAGTTGTAGAATGAAGTTGCTTAGACGCCATTCTACGACGGAGGATTCCCCTTGGCTCAT
>JAYVZL010000373.1:0-7715 GCA_043783505.1 Elusimicrobiota bacterium | reverse complement strand
GCATGCCGATCGGCGCGATCGTCGCGCAGGAAAAAGTCATGACCTGGCCGCGCGGCTCGCACGGCTCGACCTACGGCGGCAACCCCGTGGCCTGCGCCGCCGCGCTCGCCACGCTTAATCTCGTCGAGAAAGAGCTCGCCGCCAACGCCGCCAAAATGGGCGCGCGCCTCATGGCCGGGCTCAAGAAGCTGCAGGCCAAGCACGACTGCATCGGTGACATCCGTGGTCTAGGACTCTTTATCGGCGTGGAGTTCGTCATCGACAGGGAGACCAAGGAGCCGGCAAGCGATCTCGTTTCCAAGCTTGAACAGCTGGCCTTCACTAAAGGTCTTCTCCTCCTCGGCTGCGGCAAGTCCACGATCCGCGTGGCGCCGCCGCTGGTGCTGAGGGCCTACGACGTCGACAAAGGTCTCGAGATCTTCGACGAATGTTTAAACGAGCTGACTTAAACTGCGGTTAGACGTTAACCTATGAAAAATAAAGTGTTATCGATGAAAGAAGCGGTCGCCGCCCACGTTCGGGACGGCGACGTCGTGGTCATCGAGGGCTTTACGCATCTAATCAGCTTCGCCGCCGGCCACGAGATCATACGCCAGAAGAAAAAGAACCTGACGCTGGCGCGTTTGACTCCCGACTTAATCTACGACCAGATGATCCAGGCTGGGGTCGCCAAAAAGATGATCTTCTCCTGGGCGGGCAACCCCGGCGTCGGCTCGCTGCACGCGTTTCGGCGCGCGGTCGAGGCGAAGCCGCCGACGCTGCAAATCGAGGAGTACTCGCATTTCGGCATGGTGGCGCGGCTCTCCGCGGGTGCTGCCAATCTTCCGTTCTGGCCGCTGCGCAACTACGCTGGGACCGACATCCCCAAGGCCAACCCGCTAATTAAGACCGTCGATTGCCCTTATACGGGCGAGAAGCTGGCGACCGTCCCCGCCCTGCGTCCCGACGTGACCATTGTCCACGCCCAGCGCGCCGACAAAAGCGGCAACGTCCAGATCTGGGGCTTGTTGGGCGTGCAGAAAGAGGCGGCCTTCGCGTCCAAACGGGTAATCGTCGTCGTCGAGGAGCTTGTCGAGGAATCGGTGATCCGCCAGGATCCCAATCGCACGCTGATCCCGGGTCTACAGGTGGACGCTGTCGTCGTCGAGCCTTGGGGCGCGCATCCGTCCTACGCGCAGGGATATTACGACCGCGACAACGACTTCTATGTCGCTTGGGACAAGATCGCCCGTGAGGAAACGACGTTCAAACAATACCTGGATGAATTCGTCTACGGCGTCAAAGATCGCACCGAGTACATGAAAAAACAACCGGGTTTGGCCGGGCTGAAGGCAAAAGATCAAATCTGCGCGGGAGTCAACTACGGGTACTAAGTCTCACGCCTACGCGCGCGCCGCGGTCCGCCACCTCAAGGCCGTCGACCCTGTCCTCGCCCGCCTTATAGAGGAAGTCGGACCCTACGGCATGGCGCCAAACGGAATGGATACCTTCGAGTCCTTGGTCCAGTCCATCGTCTACCAGCAGCTCAACGGCAAAGCAGCGGCCACGATACATGGCCGCGTGCTGGCTCTTTTCGACGGGGGCAGGACGCTGACGCCGAAACGCCTGCTCAAGACGCCGCCGGCGAAGCTGCGGGCCGCGGGCCTATCGGCCAACAAGCTCGCGGCCGTGCGCGATCTGGCGCAAAAATGCCTGGACGGAGTCGTCGCGGCCCGCGCCGAGCTCGAGCCTTTGTCCGACGCCGAGATCATCACCCGCCTCACCGAGGTGCGTGGCATAGGCGAGTGGACGGTGCATATGTTCTTGATGTTCAAGCTCGGTCGTCCCGACGTCCTTCCCACCGGCGACTATGGCGTGCGCAAGGCGTTCGGCCTTCTCTACCGCAAGAACGGACGCCTTCCCCCGCCCTCGGCGTTGGAAAAGCACGGACGGATCTGGGCGCCCTACCGCACCGTGGCCAGCTGGTATCTTTGGCGCCGGCTCGACACCAAGGGGCAAGGCGGATGACGAGTGTCCTGCTGACGTTGACGATGCTCTTCGCCTCGCCCGGGACATGCGAGGAGGAGCTTCAGCCCCCCGCGGGCTCGCTGGCCTCCGGACGCACGACCGAGGAGCGCCTTAAAGCCCTTTCTCAGACGATGCGCCGCGACCTCTCCCAGCGGGCGCGCCTGGGCGCGGCGCTCGAGGTCATCACTATGCCCGGAGGCGAGGCGCTCGGCTTAGCCGAATCTTTTCTCAAGAGCGAGCCGGGCGCCGAGGTGCGGCGCGAGCTGCTGCTGGCGCTGTCGACGGCGTCCGCGCATCTCGACAACCCCGAAGCCACGCGGGTGATCGCCGCTATGCTGTCCGACGATCCCAGCGTTGAAGTGCGCCGCGCGGCGGCCACGGCCTTGGGCGAGCGCCGCGACCCCATCGCGCGCGGTGAGGTCCAGCGCGCGGCGACGAGCGACGAGGACAAAGGCGTGCGCGCCGCCGCCGCCCGGGCCCTGACTTTGCTCCTCACCCCGGCGAAAGCCAAGACCAAGTCCAAGGATCAGCCCAAGCCGCCGAAGGCCGACGCCGTCTACGGGCAGGATCCCTGCCATTTTCCCTGGGGCTGGTGCGCCTGCTCCGGCCTCGTCCACATCAAGCCTAAATGCCTCACACGCGACGAGTGCGACAATCTCCGCTCGGAGATGCGCCGACACGATCTGTCCTGCACTTGGAGCGGCGGCGGTGGGGAAGACTAGAAGTCGTGCGCAAGTTTCGCCTCCGCCTGCCGGGACTCTTGCTCCTGCTCGCCGCCTCCGTCTGCACGCACGCTTCGTCTCCAGCCGATACGGGCGACAAAAAGATTAGGATTTTCACGGCGCGCGGATGGTCGCTCGGCGTCAGCTTCTCGGCGGGCGCCCTCGAACGGGTGCTCACGGAGAATCCCGAGCGCATCAAGATTGAAAAGATCGATTTTGAGATCCTCTATTATTCCAATGGACACTACCTGCTGCATATTCCAGCAGGGCTGAAAAAAGATCGGCTGCCGGGACCGAATGCCGCGGTCGCGCAAATGGAAGATATCGAGGTCATTGAAAGCCCCCGATCCATCCTGCTGGTGCAATCCAAAACCGACTATCCCTTCGTTGAGAATATTCTTCAGCGCGCCAACGATCGCTCGGACTCGGTCACTTATGAGATGGGCGCGCGCCGCCAATCGGCGAATGTCGAGGAGATCAGCGCCCCCTCGGGCGCGCGCCTAAAAGCCCTGAGGATCGGCGCCTCGCCGTTAGGCGCGACCTGGATTGAAACCGTAGCGTCTCATTATAAACTTCGAGTGGACGGCAAACCGGTCGAAGTGACGCTCATCGGCAAACCCGCCGGGGGGTTCAGCCGCGTCAAGCCGGCGCTGGAGAGGCGCTTGCGCGAGATCTCGGAGCCCGCACTTTTAGTCAATCTCGGCGAGACGACCGTCCAAGACGAGTTCGGCGTGACGCGGGGCGCCATGCTCAAGTCCATGCTCGACACAGGGCTGAGGCTCGTCGCCTTTTCCAAGGTCGATATGGAATATGAGTGGGATTCGCTCCTTAAATACTCGCAGACCGGACCGCCGGAAAAACGCGCGATCCTGCTTGCGTCCAATCTTAAAGCCAATGACGCGGCCGCCGCAGCGGCCATCCATCGCACGCGCATCGAGACAATCGACGGCGTAAAGGTAGGGCTCTTCTCGCTTTTGGATTTATCCGTCAACGCGGGCTTGTCCCGCCGCAATGTGCCATGGACGGCGGTCGATCCCATCGCCGCGGCGCGCGATATCGTCGAGGAACTGAGGACCAAGGAAAAGGTGGACCTTGTCGTCTGCATATCGCATTTGAGCGTCGAGCTGGATGCCAAGCTGCTTCAAGAGATCTCGGGCATTGATCTTTTTTTAGGGACCGCGCTGAGAGAACGCGCGAGCCGCAGGCGCACGGTCGTGGATCTAGTCGGGTGGTCTCAAGAGGAGCACAATCAGCCTGCCCTGATCGCTGCTCCCTCCGCTTTCACTTACGATGAGATCTCGCTGGAGTTGAGCCGGCGCGTCGACGGCTACGAGCTGACCCGAATCGAAGAGCTGCCCGGCCCGCTCGGCCCCAATCTGCCGATCGACAAAGACATGTCGGATCTCGAGGGAAGACTCTTCAATTATTTTGAAGAAGGAAATGATCCGGTATTGCCCGACACGCGCGCGCTCTGGCCGCGGGCGGCCAAGCCGAAGTTGAGCTTTCAACCCCCGGAATTCTGGAATATCGCCGCGCAAGCCGCGCGGCGGCAGACGGGCGCGGAGATCGCTCTTTTGCGCATCCGGCCGATCGAGAACAATATTTCGGGGGAACAGACCGAGAACTTCGTCGCCAACTGGCTCGATACCAAGGAGCGGCTCGTGCGCCTGAAGCTGACCGGCTCGGCCCTGCGTTCGATCATGCCTCAGATCGTGTACGGGACATTCCCTTTGCCCAACACCAACGACGCGAAGTACGGCTATGAGATTTGGCTCGCGCAGGCCGGCTTGACTTCAAACGGCATGACGCATAATCTTCCCCTTCGAAACGAGGAGGTTTATTCCGTCGTCACCACCGAGGACGTTCTGCGGCAATCCGATGAATTGCCCGCGCTTAAAACGGCTGCCGACGTGCAGATCCAAGATCTCACGCTCGATCAGATCGTGATCGGCTGGCTTAAACGGCGACGGCGGCAAGCCGACGCTTCCGAGGCCGCGGACGCCCGCCTAAGGTACGTGTCTGAAATCCGCTCCATGGCCGAGGGCATCACGCCCGAGCGTCCTGTCTGGCGCCTTGACCTGAGGGAGCTTTCCGGACAATTCTCGAACACCCAGCTCCACAACCAAGCGCCCTTCAGCCAAGTGCCCGACGCGAGAATCCAGGGCGTCAGCCAGGTCCAAGGGCAGGGAGCGCTGAAGCTGTTTTCGGAAGTCTATTGGAAAAAATGGCGTTGGGATGTCGGCGTCACCGCGCAGTACGGCGAAGTGATCATCAAACCTCCGGGCTCGCCACAAATCGCGAACAAGACGCAGGATCAACTCCTGGCTGAAACGGAGGTTCGCCATCGTACCTTCCGGGTTGACCGCGGACGAGCGAATTTCAGTTTAGGCCCCTATCTCAACGCCTCTTATGACACTCAGTTCACGCCGACACCCTCGGCGATAGTCCCGTTCCGCCGTTTTTTCTGGCTGAAGCCCGGCTTCAAGCTGTTCGAAGGCAAGAGCCTGCGGGAATTGCGGGTTGCGGCGGTGACCCAGACCGATTATTCCCGGCCGCAAACCAAAACAGAATATGGCTTCGAGACCGGCTACGACTGGCTGTCGTCGCTTCCGCATTCAAACGCGACATTCGAATCCAAGGCGACCTATATCCAGTTCGCGCCCAATCACCTCGACACGTTGGGCGATCTGCGCCGGCAATTGGAAGTCACCGCCAAGCTGCATGTCCCTGTGTTCGGCAAGCTTCAGCTGAGCCCGTTTATCTCCTACTATCTGTTCGACAGCAAGCTTCTGCCCGCGCGGGGCTACAACCTGCTCTTCGGATTTTCGATCGATTGTTCGTATCTTTGGAAGCCAGTTTTTTAATGAATTGCACCCCTCTCCTAGCCATGCCGAGACGACTGAAGGAATTAACTACCTATCCAAAGTCGCGAGAACTCCCTCCATCCAGGTTTTCATGCACTGACCATCAAGGACTGTCTTTTCTCCTGGAAGGAAGACTGTACTACACTGTATGTTACGCATCGCATTTCGAGTTCTTTTGTAGTCCGCGACTTCGCCAAACCGGGCTTTGCTTGCCTCATTCTGATATCCGATGACATTGGTCATTGTCTTTATGAAATCATCGGCTGCAGCTGTAGCATGATACTGCGCTTGGCCTCCGCAAGGCTCGACATAGTTCCCTTGGCTATCGCGGCAATGCTCTATGCTCCCAATCACTTTATTGATCAACCGGGAAAATCTTTCGAATTCTTTCGTAGGGCGGTCGGCGTCGCTGACCAGACGGGCCCGCGGAACGTCGAATTGCGTCGGTACATTCTGCATGTCCTGAAAGTTCATGCCCTCAAGATTGTCTGGGGCAGCCTGGACTGTCCCCGTCAACCCGGCCAAAGCAATAGCCATCACCATAAACTTCACATCTCTAATCATCTTCATTTTTATTCTCCACTCATCAATGCGGGCTTCATTTCAAGTTTAGCAGGCACCGCATTTGCGCACAGGTGTCCTTCGGCCCAATCATACCTAGGCACATAGGCCCATATTTGCAATATCGATAATCGGGCTCAAAAAGCTAAAATGAGAGCCATGACCGCCACCGCCGAGACGGCGACCGACTACACGCTCAACGAGCTGATGTGCGTGCTCGCCGCGCGCGAGATCGGCGACGGGGACGTGGTGTTCGTGGGCATCGGCCTGCCCAATTTGGCCTGCAATCTGGCGCGCGCCACACACGCGCCCAACATGACCTTGATCTACGAGTCGGGCGCGGTGGGCGCGGTGCCCGAGCGCGTGCCGCCGTCGATCGGCGACCCCGCTTTGGTGACCGGCTCGCTGATGGTCACCTCGATGGCCGACATCTTTCAATCGTTTCTGCAGAACGGCAAGATTCAGATCGGCTTTCTCGGCGGCGCTCAGGTCGATCGTTTCGGCAACATCAATACCACCGTCGTCGGTCCCTACGGCGATCCCAAGGTGCGCCTGCCCGGCTCGGGCGGCGCGTGCGAGATCGCCCAGCACGCCCAGCGAGTGCTGATCGTCACCAAGCTCGACAAGCGCGCCTTTCCCGCGAAGGTCGACTTCATCACCTCCAGCGGCAAGCGCGTGGCCAAAATCATCACCAACATGGGCATTCTCGAGCCCGGCGACGGCGGCGAGATGACCTTGACCGCGCTGTACCCCGGCGTGACGTTCGCCCAGATCCAGGAGAACGTGGGCTGGCCGCTCAAGCAGAAATCTCCTCTCGCGACCGTGTCTCTTCCCTCGAAACAAGAAATCGATCTTCTGCGCAACAAGCTCGACCCCAAGCGCCTGCACATCAAATGACGACTCCAAAACTCCCCCTCGCTCATCTGACGGTGCCGCCGATCTGGCGTCACGCCGTAGAACGGGGACGGATGGTGCTGTACGTGTCGCTTTGGCTCGCCTGGCCGGCGGCGCTTTGGCTGCTGCTCATCGGCGAGTGGAAGCTGCTGATCGCGGGCCTCATCGGCGCCACGTTGATGCCCTTCGTGCTGCAGTTGGTCTTATTGCCCGCTCACGTCCTCTCGCGCCGCCACGGCCGCGCCGAGGCGCTGGGCTCCGCGGCGCTGACCGCGACAGCGCTGGCGGCTTGGACCTGGGCCTCGGCCTGGCCCGTGCTCGACCGCGACCAATTGCCAGCCGTGCTGCGCCTGTTCTGGGGCTACAGCGTGGCGACCTTGCCGTTGGCGCTGATGGTCACCACCGGCGAGGACGTATTCGTCTCCTGCGTGGGTGCGGCCCAAGTGCAGGCCGGCGTGCTCCTCATCGCCATAGGCTCCGCCGGCGATCTCCCGATTCTGCCGATGCAAATCGCGCTGGTGATTCTCGCCGCTATTTCCACCTGGGCCGTCTCAGACGCCTGGCTTAAGTCCCATCCCCCCAAGAGGTAACCCCATGGCCACTTCCACCGTCGACACCAAACAAATCATCTACTCGCTCATCGACGTCGGCCGCATCCACCCTCCCA
>JAYVZL010000372.1:0-17933 GCA_043783505.1 Elusimicrobiota bacterium | reverse complement strand
GATCGCGCGGCAGACGCTTGGCGGCGATGTGCGACAGTTGGAACAGCCAGGGAGTGCCGAGGATCATGAGGTCGCCCTTCCAGCGCGGCGAGGATAGGTCGTGGACCATGACCAATCCCGTGCCGCTCATGATCAACAGCGCCGCCAGGGTTTGTTTGAGCGACGGCTTTTCCCCGAGGAGCCAGGCCGTCAGCGCGGCGGAATAGAGCACCTCGACTTGGGCCATTATCGCGGCGTTGGCCGGCGTGGTGTGAGCCAAAGCGGAGATGTAGATCACGGTGGCGGCCCCGCTGCACAGTCCCATCGCGGCCATGGACGGCGCATAGGACGGCGAGAGCGCTCGGCGCCAGCGACCTTTGGCAAACAGCCATGGCGACATGGCCGCCAAACCCACGCACAGCCCGCCGAGCGAGAAAAGGCCGCCGGAGAAATGACGCATGCCGACGGCGCCGATCAGCGGCCAAAGGGCTGTGATGGACCAGGCGACGACGAGGGCCGCGAGTGGCGTCATTTTTTCGGGAAGGTCTCGAGCACGGCGGCGCGCAGGATGGGCAGCGGCAGCGGCCCGTGGCGAAGGATGGCGTCGTGGAAAGCTTTGATGTCGAAACGGCGTCCCATGCGCGACTGGACCTCTTCGCGCAGCGCCATCAACTCGCGCTGGCCGACTTTGTAGGCGAGCGCCTGTCCGGGTGAGACCGTGTAGCGGTCGACCTCGGCCTCGATCTCCTCCTGGGAGAGAGGTGTATTCGCCCTCATGAACTCGATGGCCTTAACGCGCGTCCAGCCGTCGTTGTGCAGTCCGGTGTCGACGACCAGGCGCGCCGCGCGCAGGGCTTGGGCGGTGAGCATGCCCAGGTGCGAAAGATCGTCTTCGTATAGGCCCATTTCATCGGCGAGGCGTTCCGTGTACAGAGCCCAGCCTTCGACATAAGCGGTAAATCCGGCTTTGCGCCGGAACTGCGGCAGTTCCTTGTTTTCAAGCGCCAGCGCGATCTGCAGATGGTGGCCGGGCAGGCCTTCGTGCACCGCCACAGCAGTCATCGAGAAGCGCGGGCGGGTTTCCGGCTGGTAGGTGTTGATGTAATATACCCCTGGACGCGATAGGTCGGTCGGCGGGGGAAAATAACGGGCCGCGGCCTCGTTTTTTTCCAGGAATTCTTCGACCGGTTTGACCACTAGCTCGGTTTTGGGAAGGACGCCGAACCAATTAGGTAGCTTGGACTTTGTTTTCTCGACCAGCTTCTCCGCCGTTTCGCGGATCTCTTCGCGTGTGGTGAAGAAATTATTGGGATTTTTGCGCACGCTGTCGAGAAAGGTTTCCAAGTCGATGGCCGGGCCGGCGCGGCGCGCGATCTGGGCCATCTCCTTATGGATCGCGTCGAGCTCTTGAAGGCCGATCTGATGGAGCTCATAGGCCGAAAAATTGTCCAGGGTCGTGTTCGAGCGGATCGCGTGCCGGTACATGGCGAAGCCGCCGGGAATGCCGGAGAGGCCGATGTTCCCGGTCCGAGTGCTGGGCAGGTAATCTGTTTTGAGGAAGGAGGCCAGCGCGCGGAGGGCGGGCAGGACCTGGGTCTCGACGACCTTGAGAAGCCGCGGTTTCCAGGTGGCGCGCACGTCCTCGGGCAGCCGGTCGCAGGCTTGGGCGTAGGGGGATTTTTCAAGCGGCGCCGCGAGCATCTCCTCGATCTGGCGGATCAGCTTCTCCGTCGGCACGCGCGCGGCGACGCGGCCGGTCTTGAGGCCCGAGTTCAGGTTCTGTTGATGGCGCAGGAAATACAAAGGCATGGCCTTCAGCCGCTTCTCGAGCTTGGCTGCGTCTTCGGCCGACTTCATCGGCTGGGCGGTCTGGATCACCGTCGGGATCCAGGACTGTCCCCCGTCCATGTGGTCGACCTCGAACTCCTCGAAGGGCAACGACAGGGCGTCGAGCTCGTCGGCGAGCATGCTCTTCATGACTTCCGCGGAGAGACGCTCCTCGGCCGAGAGAGACTTGGGCCTGAGCGCCCGAACCCGCTTGAGCAGGGCGGTGTCCTCGGCCTTGCGCGCGGCGCGGCCGTTGGGGCCGTTGTCATCGAGAAGGTCGTCGTAGCCTGACACGCCGTAAAAGGTCGCGGTCAGAGGGGACAGGCGCATCTGCGCGTCCCAGTAGTCGGAGAAAAGTTTGGCGGCGGCTTCATCGGCGCGCGCGAAGGCGGGCCACAGCAGCGCGGCGCAGAGAAGAAGCGAGCGTTTCATGGAGACGATTATTGCAAATGCGTGACCGAAGTCTCATCCCCCTATGATCAAACGCCCATGGAGAAAACGGAAGGGTTGAGCCATACTGGAGACATGAAGATAATGCTCCTGTTGATCGCCTTGGTCGCGGCGACTCGATCGCATGCCCAGCACGGAGTGTCTCCGGAGCAGTTTCCGGGCCAACTCGCGCAAATGCGTCTAGCGCTTATGTACCCAAGGGCCGTCGCCGAACCCGAATATGAGCCTTCCCCCAACCCGGCCCGGCGGCTTGATAATTTTCTTGAAGAGGTCGATCCTGTTCTCAAGAACGTCTCGGGGCTGATCGTCTATCTTCGAGAAGGCCTGCTCGATTCCCGCGCCGTCGGCGAATCCAATTCGTTATGGGATACGGCGTGGCGGCGCCTTGATCTCGAGATCGAACGGCTGCAAGCGCTCGCGGCTAGGGGCGAGGACATTGCGCGCGGGCCTATTGCCGCGGCGACGCGCCGGCCGCGCTCGCGGGCGGCGTGCCCGACGCTTGAAGAACGGCATGTATTCGACTCGCCCCGGGGGGCTCGTCTGCGCCGCGCGCTAGAGCTTTGCGCGCAGACGGTAAAACTTCGCGAGGACCTGTCGGCTCGCAGCGGGGGCTAGTTGCCGGCCTTGCCTTTGACCTTGCCGTTTGAGCCAAGGCCGATCTGCTCGAGCTCTTTGAGGTCTTCGCTTGTCACTTGGCCCAACATCATCTTCACTGACTGCGGCGCCGGCGAACCGGCTTGATTGAGCAGCGCCGCGCGCGCCGCGCTTAGGCGGCCCTCGAGCCTGGCGTTGAGGTTGTCGAGCGTGGCGGTCTCCGCGCTTGTGAGGGAGCGGTCCTCTATGAGTACGCGGTCGCGGTAGCCTTTGACTAGTTCGTAGTCGGCGAATATTTCCGCGGCCTTTCGAATGTGCTTGCCGGTCAAGTCGGCGAGCTTCAGCGTGAGATACTCCGCGTGCCGGCTTTCGATCATTTCATCGATGTTGGCGAGTTGAAGCCGCACGCTCAAGCGGTGGTGCGTCGCCAGGTCGGCGTCAAGACGCTTGCGGGCCTGCGCATCGAGCGCGCCATGGCGCGCGCGCGCCTGTTCCGCGAGACTTTGGGCCGGATTGGGCTTCCAGCCGTCGAATCCGATGGCCTTTATGATGCGCTCTTCGACGGGCGTGAGCTCCTTCATCAGGACCACGGTTTGGCTTCGCAGTTCCGCCGCGTTGCGAGCCCCGGCCCGTAGCTCCAGAATAGGCGACTGCGCGTTCTCCTCGACGCGCGCCCGGCGGCTGTTCGGGCCGACGGTGACGCGATGACTGGCCATGGCGGAAAAAGCCTCGAGGTTGGAGGGAACGCCGATGGCCTTGAAGACGCTCCAAGGGAAGATCACCGCGCGCCACATCTTTTCCCACCAGTGCATGCGTTCCCAGGGCTTAGGCCGGTTGAAATAAGGCGAGGCAAGCGCGGTGCTGGCGATGCGGTAATGCTCGGGTCCCGCGTGCGCCGGACGCTCGAAGACCACGAAGCCGAAGCGGCTGGCGTCGATGCGCTCGTGGAGCAGCCAGCGCGAAAGCTCGGCGAACATGTTCATCACCTGACCCGCGGGATCCTGGATGTTGGTCTCCGGGATGCGGAAGCCTACGGCGCGCAACAGCTGGGTCGCGAGGCTGATGCAGTTGGTCATGCCGCCGTCATTGGTGAACATGTAGTTGTCCTTTCCCCTAAGATGGCGGGCGTTGATCTCGGCGGCCTTGCGCCGCATGGTGAGGAGCTGAGCTTCGTCGACCCCGCGCAGTATGAAGTCGAAGACGGGTGCTACGGCCGTCTCGGCCAGCGGGATCGCCTGACCCACGGCGCCGGGCAGGTACCACAGCGAATACAAGTATTCGGCCAGGCTGAGCTGTTTAAGGTCTCCCAGTCCTCCGGTGAAGGAGCCGCCGTCGTTGTACTGAACGGTCCAGACCTGCGCTTTACCCTTCTCGTCGGTGACGGCCATGCCGAAATGGCCGAAGGCGTTGGCGTCTCCCTTGCGGCGCACGCCGTTGCCGTTGGTCAGCATGAAGTGGACGTCAGAGACACCCGCGGGCCTTTCGCCGGGCAGCGCCTTGGCGACCGCCTCATCGACCGCGGGCTGAAAATCGCGCACCGAGACGCCGCCCATCTCCATGAAGTTCTCGGGCAGGCGTTCCATCTTGACGGCGGCGCCGACGGCGTCGGAGAGGTTGGGTTTGGGTGCGAGGAAGACATTGGGCGCCGCACTTTGCCAGGGGGCGGGAACGACGGCCATGTTGAGCGCCGTGGTATCGCCCGGTTCCTGGCGGCTGGCCCAGACGACGGGAACGCTCTTGTGATAGCCCATCTTTTTCATCAGGCCCAAGACCTTGGTTGCCTGGGGGTCGTCGGTGGCGATGACGTCGATCTTCTCTCGCTTCATATACGCGGCCAAATGGTGGGCTTTCTCGCGCAGGGCGGAGGTTTCCGGGCTGTCGGCTTGGCCGGACATCTTCATCATGAGCTTGGTCGCCAAACGCGTGGCCAAACCCAGGTCCTCGTCTTTCTTCGCGGAGCCATGCCCGAGATCCACGTCGGTTTTGAGGATGCCGTCGAGGTCGCGGCGGATTTCTTCCATACCGGCCACGGCCCGGACGGAAACTTTCTCGACATTCTTCGCGCCCAGCCAGAGGTATCGCTGCGCGGAGTATTGAGCGGGATCGCTGAGCGCGGCGGGATCAAGCGACGCGCGCGGCATATCGACTGAAACGAACTTGCGTCCGGCAAAGCCGATGGGAATGTTCTGGGCGAGACCGGTGTCCCGGAAGTTGCGGAAGTAGCCGTAAAGCTCCTGATTGGATGCCAGAACGAACTCGGCGCCTTCCGCAAGCATGCGGTCAAAAATCTTTTGGAGGCCCGTGTCGCTCGCGTCGCGAGTCTTCTTGCCGTGCTTGTCCTTGACGTGAGGAATGATTTTCTCCGCTTGATAAGCGTGGACTTCGACGCCGGGATTAGCCGCTTTGATCTTTTCCAGAGGTTCCTGGATCATCGACAATTCTTCGGCCGAGTCGTAGACGATCCACATTTTCTTGACGGGACCGGGGTCGACCTGCGTCCGGTGCACCGCGCCGGTCAAGCGCCCATAATCCGACACCGTGGGAGCGGCGGCCGGCACGGGAGAGGCAAGCGCGGCGGGCGTAGCGGCGACCGGCGCCAATCCCGCTTCGGGGGTCGCGGATTGTCTGGAGGAGGCGGCGACGGCGGAGGAAGGCAGAGAAGGCGGTTGCGCTCGGGCGCCGGCGGCCGTCGAGACCGGCCCGAGGGCTTGGGCGAAAGATCCTTGGGTTAGGAGGAGGCAAAGACCCGCGCGTAGAAAGGTCATCATCATGCCGATAGCGTAGCCGCGGAACCGGTCCGCCGACAGCGCCATTGGCCCTAGGAGAAGGGCGTCCTTTAGTCCTAAGCCGGCGGCCCCAAGAGGCCTATGTCAGGCGGCGGGCTGGAGAGCGGGGAGCGCCCATTTCGGCTCGTGCTTGGGCGGGATGACCTTCGTGCCGCTGTCGTACATCTGGAAGAACTCGAGGGTCAGGTGTTTGATTTTATTAAGATCGTTTAAGAAATTGGCGTTCTCGAAGTTCAAGATATCGGCGCGCGACGAGAAGTTAAACGAGCCGGTTTCCAGCAGAAGGCCGTCGACGATCATGAACTTGTTGTGCATCTTTTGATGGCGGGGATCGCGCGTGGGATTGGGACCGGCATGAATGCGTATGTTCATGCCGTGCCACGCGAACCAGTCGTCGAGCTTCGAGGTGCCGCTTTGGCTGCGGTCCATGACGATCGAGACCGCCACGTGTCGCTCTTGCACGGCTCGCAACAGAGCCTCGGCGATAGGATGGGAGAAGAAGCTGAACATCGCGATATCGATGGTGAACTTGGCCGCGTCGATGGCTCGGATCATGGCCCGCTCGATTCCGGCGTTGGGCGAGAACATCTGGAGCGCAAAGCTCTCTTTGTAGAGTTTGATCGGGGTCTCGGTCTCCTGCGGGGGGTCGGTCGGCGCGAGCTTGTGTTGTCCGCCGCCGTTGTGTTCCTGGAGCGGGAGACCCTTTTCCTCGGGCTCAGGCTGGCCCGCATCGCTGCGGCTGAGCGTCTCCTCGAGCTTGGCGAGATCGGGCTTCTCGGATATGCCGCGCATGAAGTCGAAGTAGCGCACGTAGCCCTCGATCCGCGCTTTATCATCGCGGAAGAAGACGTTCTCGTAATGGTCGGTCTCGGACTGCGGGGTGTAGTTGTAGGAGCCGAACTCCAGGATTTCCTTGGCCACGATGATGAATTTGTTGTGCATGATGCCGCCGAGCCGGCCGCTGAGCAGCAGGACGTCGAAGCCCTCCTTGATCAAGTCGACGACCATCTGCTTGGGCTTGCGCGGGGTGATGCCGTCGTCATCGTAGCCGGTGGTGTAGACGTGTCCGCGGTCGAGGACGATCTCGATCTTGACGCCGCGGTCCCTGGCGCGACGCAGGGCGGCGAAGAGTTCTTGCTGCTCAAACTCATACATCGCGATGCGCAGCGTCTGCCCCTTGCGGGCGGAGTCGATGGTCTTGACGAGCTCTGGCTCCACGGGTTCGTTGGGCCGCACCGCGCTCGAGGGCAGGTCGATGCCGTTGGCCAGGATCCGGCGAGCGGCGGGAAGAGGGGCTGGGCCGGGCGGAGTCGGGCCCGGGGGGCCGCGCGGCTTGAGCGCGTTTTCTCGCATCTGCGCGTCGGTGGGCAGCTCATTTTCGGGAATCGCTCCCAGAGCCATGCCCTGGTCGAACATGTGCTGGAAGATGAAGGCGAAGGCATCGGCGTCCGTCTTGTCGTCGATGAAGTTCGCGTTCTCGAAATTGTTGATGCCGGCATTGGTCGTCGCGTTGGCCGAGCCGGTCTCGATGAGCTTGCCGTCGAAGACGAAGAACTTGTTGTGCATCTTCTCGGCCAGGGGGAAATCGCTGTCCTCTCCGCCCGGGCCGGGCCGGGTGCGGATTTGAGCGCCGTGATGCGCGAGCCAGCCGAGGAAAACATGGACGTGCTCGCTGGCCGCCTGCTTTTCATCGGCGACGACGCGGACTTTCATCCCCTTTCGGGCCAACGCGCGCGTGAGCGCGTCGGCGATCTTTCGCGACTCGAGGACGAACTGCGCGATGTCGATGGATTCTTTCGAGGCGTCGATGGCGGCGGCGATCTCGTCCTCGAAGGCGTCGCTGGGGGTGAAGATCCAGGCCGGCAGGCGGATGCCGTTGAAGCGGACGCGTCTCTCCGTATCCGAGGGCGCGGAGACGTCGAGCGGCCAAACGTGCGTCGCCGACTCGGCGACGGAGACGCTGAGTCGGCGGAGGCGCTTCCACTCGTCTTGGTAGGCCTTGACCCGGTCCTTGTCGTCGGAGAACAGGACGTTCTCGTAGTGGTTTTTCTCGGAGGTGTAGGTCCAGTTGTAGGAGCCGAACTCGAGCATCTTGCCGTCGAACACCGCGAACTTGTGGTGATTGATGCCATACTTGGTCGGGCGGCCGATCACGCTGACGTCGAAGCCGTCGCGGATCAGCGCCCAGATCTGCTCGCTGCGGTAGCGGGTGTAGGTGGCGTCGGCCTCGTTGCGCGGATTGACGCTGGTGTCGTCGAGAATGATCTCGATCTTGATCCCGTGCTTTTTGGCGGCGAGCAGGGCCTTGAGGATGCCGCGGGACGTGAACTCGTAGAGGACGATTTGGATAGAGTCCTTGGACAGCTCGATGGCTCGGATGATACGCGCCTCGACCGGGTCGTTGGGGCGAAAGGAGACGGAGTCGAACTCCTCGCCGTTGAAAGGTATCTTCCGCCGAGCGTGGTTCCGACCGCCGCCGTCGTCACCGGTTGCGGAGCGCGCCGACCTGATCTGGCCCAGCGGATGAAACGCGCCCTCGGTCTTCTCGGTGATGTCTCGCGGGACGGGCGATTCGATTCCGAGCTTGGCCTCGAAAGAGCGGCTAGCCTGGTCGCGGCTGCCCGCGAAATCGGAGGCCTCAAGCCGAGGCGCGTCGATCTCCGTCCTCAACCCCTCGAGCGCGGTCTTGGGTGCCGGGACGGCGGCCGTCGCCAGAGGCGAGCGCGAGGAGTGAACGGCCGCCGGAAGGGACATGCTCGGCGCTATCGGAGAGAAAGCCGCGGGCGCAAGATCCGCGGTGAAGGCGAGCGGGGCGACTTGAGGAACGACGATCGGCGAAATGGGCGCGTAGAGTCGCCCGACGAGGGGGATGACCGCGGCTGAAGAGGGTCCCGGTCCGGCGATAACAAGGGCGAGCGACAGTCGCCACAAACCGCGCATCGCAGGCAGTGTAGCATGGCGACCCGGCGCGGCCTTGTGAGGCTTAGGACCTAAGACAGCGCCGGCATGGGACCCAGAAGCTCTAGGGTCTGATGGCCCCTATTCTAACGCTTGACTGGCGCCAGCGCTGGGGCGTCGGGGGTCTTGATTTCGGCCTTGCGCCGGAGCTCTTGCAGGTAGGCGGGAGCCGCTTCTTTGATCTTCTCGCTGAGGACCAATTCGCGCAGGTCGTCCTTGGCCTGGACAAACGACGCCGGCTGAGCGGCGCGCTTTTCAACGACCTGAAGGATGTGCTGGCCGCGCGGTCCCGGGATCATGCGGATCTCTCCTTTTTTGAGCGAGAAAGCGACCTCGTCGATCTCGGACGGCAGCATGCCGCGCGAGACGAAGCCGTAATCGCCGCCCGTCGCCTTGCCGCTGGCCGCGAGGGATTTATCGCGGGCCAAGGATTGAAAATCCGCCCCGGACTTGATCTTGGCGACAAGCTCTCCCGCCTCGGCTTCGTTTTTGACCAGGATATGGCGCAGATGCACCGCTTCGGGCTTGCCCAGTTTGTCCTTGTTCGCGTCGTAGGATTTCTTGAGCTCGTCCTCGCCGATCACGATGGACTTCGCCGCGATGATCAGACGCTCGCGCACGATCTCCTCGGCCAGATCCTCCCTGACCTTGGAGATGGTGGTGCCGGCCTGCTCGAGTTGGCTGTTGAGAAGCTCGCGGCTGCCGAACTGCGCTTGAAGTTTCGTGAAACGTCGGTCGATATCGGCCTCGGACGCCTTGACCTTGCCTGCTTGGGCCGCCTGGCGCAGAAGCAGCTCGTCGACCATTTCCTCTAGGGTTTGAGGGCCGTAGCGCTTCCATAGGCGGTCTAATACCTCGGACTGGCGGATGGCCACGCCGTTGACGCGCACGACTTCGCGGTCTGCGGGAATGGCCGCGGAAGCGGCCGCGGCGAACGTCAAAACAAGTGCGGCGGAGCCGGGGAACATGTTCTCTCCTTTAATAGCAGGGAGATGATATAATAAAATTCTAAGGAGAGCTCCATGCTGAACTTCACTCCGCGCTCCATTGAAAAAGTCGAGGACGTTCGGCTGCGCATCGTCTGGGACGATGGGCACGAGACCGAGCTTCTCTTCGCTCATCTGCGCCGGCATTGCCCGTGCGCGATGTGCAAGGACGAGTGGACCGGCGAAGCCTTGGTCGACCCCGCCACCATTCCCGAGGAACTGGGCGCCTCCCGCGCGGACGTCGTCGGCAACTACGCGCTCAGCTTCAGCTTCACGGACGGACACGGCACGGGCATCTTCACCTTCGAGATGCTGCGCAAGCTCTGCCGCTGCCACGACTGCGATTATCACGCAGGCTCGGAGACGAATTGATGGAACCGGGCTGGAAAACGATCATCGAGCCGTTTAAGATCAAGAGCGTGGAGCCGCTGGGGTTTACGACCCGCGTCGAGCGCGAAAAGGCCCTGCGCGACGCGGACTACAATCTGTTCTCCATCCCGGCCGACAAGGTTCTCATCGATCTTTTGACCGACTCCGGGACGTCGGCGATGTCCGCCGAGCAATGGGCCGCGCTCATGCGCGGCGACGAGTCGTATGCGGGCGCGCGCAGCTTCTTCGAGCTGGAGAAGACGGTGCGCGAGCTGACCGGCCTGCGCTTCGTCTTGCCCGTGCATCAGGGCCGCGCCGCCGAGCGCGTTCTTTTCTCCGTCGCGGGCGGGCCCGGCAAGGTCGTGCTCTCCAACTCGCATTTCGACACGACCCGCGCCAATGTCGAGGCGTCCGGCGCGGAGGCGATCGATCTGCCCGTGCCGGAGGCGCTGGACTTCGCTTGTCCGGGCGACTTCAAAGGCGACATCGATCTGCGGGCGCTTGAGGCCAAGCTGCGCGAGCTGGGCCGCGAGCGCGTGGCCATGATCGTGATGACTCTGACCAACAACTCTCTTGGCGGCCAGCCGGTCTCCATGGGCAACCTGCGCGCGACGGCGGAGATCGCGCGTCATTACCGGATCCCGCTTTTCCTCGATATCGCGCGCTTCGCCGAGAACGCCTGGTTCATCAAGCGTCGCGAAGCCGGCTACGCCACGCGGCCCGTGCGCGAGATTGCCCGCGAGATTTTTTCGTACGCGGATGGATGCTGGATGAGCGCCAAGAAAGACGCGTTCGTCAACATCGGCGGCTTTCTCGCCCTCAACGACGAGGGTTGGAATCAGGCGGCGCGGGAAACGCTCATCCTCGGCGAGGGATTTCCGACTTACGGCGGCTTGGCCGGGCGCGACCTTGAGGCGATGGCGGTCGGCCTTCGCGAGGCGCTCGACGAGCGCTATCTTGAGTACCGCATCCGCTCCATCGCGTACGTGGGCGACGGCTTGCGCGCGGCGGGCGTGCCCATCGTCGAGCCGCCGGGCGGCCACGCGGTGTATTTGGACGCCGCGCGGCTGCTGCCGCATATCCCGTCCGCGGGTTACCCGGCGCAAGCCCTGGCCTGCGAGCTGTACCTGGCCGCGGGCGTGCGTTCTTCGGAGATCGGTTCGCTGATGTTCGGCCGTCGGGAGAACGGATCCTTCAAGCCTGCGCGCATGGAGCTCGTGCGCCTGGCCATCCCGCGCCGCGTCTACACGCAAAGCCACATGGATTTTCTCATCGAGGTCGTCGTCTCGGTCGCGGCGCGCGCGAAGTCGATTCGTCCGCTGCGCTTGCTTGAGTCCGCGTCGCGTCTAGCGCACTTCACCGCGAAGTTGACCCCGGAGCTCATCGCGTGACTCCCAAAGGACGCGTTCTGCTGATCGGGGCCGATCAGGCCCTGATTAATATCATGACCCCCTCGATGGCAGGGCGCGGGTTCGAGCTGCTGCTCGCTGCCGACGCGCGCGCCGCCGCGATGAGGCTGGGAATGGAGGCTTTCTCGGCCGTCGTGCTGGACGCCGCGCGGGTGCCGCCGCCGGATCGCGAGTGGCTGGCCAAGCTTCAAAAGGAACGCGGCGGCTTCGCTCTGTTTGCCATAGAGCCGGCCGCGCAGCTGTCTCCGGCCCAGTCCTCGTCGCTGCGGCGCCTGACATGGCCGCTGCCGCAAGGCTTCCTCGATCAGGTCCGCGCCGTCGAGGTCCCGGTGGTTTTTCTCGTTGAGCCATTGCTTTACATCACGCAAGGCATCCAAAACGCCCTGCGCCAGGCGGGCGTGGCCTTCATTCAGCTGGAATCACCGATCGGCCTCGTCGAGATGCTGGCCGATCAGCAGCGAATCTCCGATGCGCAGCGGACCAAGAGCAAGCCGGTCGGTTTCTGGGGAAGCCTGGCGGGCAGAGGAGGCGATGCCGAGCCGCAATCCATGCTCGGGAAGGTGGCGGTGGTGCGTTTTTCCTCGCCTTGGGCCGAGGCCGCTCAACTCGACGCGCGCCTGCGTCAAGCCATGCCCAACTCGGTCGCCTACGCCTTGACGACCATCGATCCGATGCGCACGGCCATGGCCGCGGTGAAAACGGGCTTACCCGCCGTGCTTCCGCGCGAAACGGCGGCGCGAGTGGCCGAGATACTCAACGACGGGCTCGAGGCCGTGCGCTCGGGACCGCGCGAGAAGGAGCGTCTGCTGCTCGTCGACAACGACCTTCCCACCCTCTCTCGCCTCTCCGAGGCCCTGCTTGCCTTGGGCTATGAAGTGGTCTCGACCGTCGATGGAGAGGAGGCCATTCGCCTCATGGAGGCCAAGCCCTTTGCGCTCGCCGCCGTCGGCGGCAGCGCGCTCGAGGCGACGAAGCTCGCTGGAGCCAAGCTGGCGCTGGCCATGCGCGAGAAGGACAAGGATCTGCGCATCGTCTTGATGGTCGACCAGTTTCCAGTCCAGGACGCCCTCAAAGGCGTCAGCCGCGCCGTCGAGCTGGGTCTCGACGACGCCATCCTCAAGCCCATCGACATCTCGCGCTTGGCTCTTTCCATCGAGCGCGCGCTCGAGCGCCGCTTCCTGATCCTCGAGAACGCCCGCCTCCTCAAGGAAGTTCAGATCGCGGCGCAGAAGCTATCCCAAGTCAACGGCTTCCAGACCAAGTTTTTCGCCACGGTCGCCCACGACGTCAAGAATCCATTGACCGCCATCCTGGGGTACTCGGAAGTCCTGGGCATGCGGCTTAAGGACAAGCCCGACGACCTCAAGTGCGCCGCGCACATCAATAACGCGGCGAAGACATTGAATCTGTTGATCTCCGACCTCGTCGATCTGGCGGCCATCGAGTCGGGCAAGCTGCGCGTCGAGCTTGGCGCCATGAACCTCGCGGCCGTGATCACCGAGGTCATGTCGCGCGTGGAGGTGGTCGCCGAGCGCAAGAAAATCGAATTCACGTCCTCGCCCCTTCCCGCCCTGCCTCCTATGCAGGGAGACCCCAACCGCATCGGGCAGGTCATCCAAAATCTCTGCACGAACGCCATTCAGTACACGAAGACGGGGGGCAAGGTCACCATCGAGGTGACGCGCCAGCCCGAATGGGTGATCGTGGGCATTCGCGACACCGGCATCGGCATCTCAAAAGAGGACCTGCCCCGGGTGTGGGAGCGCTTTTTCCAAAGCAAGGAAGCGCAGAACATGCGCAAAGCCGGCTTCGGCCTAGGCCTGAAGATCTCGCGCGAGATCGTGCAGATGCACGGCGGAGACATGGGCATCGACTCCGAGCTCGGCGTGGGCTCCTTCTTTTTCTTCAAGCTCCCGATCGTGAAAGCCCCGCCGGCCACGCCCACGCCCACGCCCGCCGCCCGTACCCGGCCCTAGGCGCATGGCCGCGGCGCTCGAAGAGCTTAAACGGCTCGTTTCTCCGGGAGCTCTTCTGACATCGAGCTCCGAGCTCGCGGTCTATTCCTACGACGGCGCCCTCGAGCGCGCCCGACCGGACGCCGTGCTCGTAGCTCGGTCCGCCGACGAGGTCCGCCGCGCCGTCGCCTGGTGCGCGGCGAACAAGGTCGCGTTCGTCGCGCGCGGCGCCGGGACCAACCTGTCAGGCGGCTGCATCCCGCTTCGCGGGGGCCTGGTGATCGCCTTGGCAAAGCTCAACTGCATCCTGTCGCTGGACGCGGCCGCGCGGGTCGCCTGCGTGGAGCCAGGCGTCGTCAACCTCGACCTTCAAAAGGAGGCGGAAAAAGTCGGCCTGTTCTATGCCCCGGATCCCGCGAGCTTCAGGGTTTCCACGATCGGCGGCAACGCTGCCGAGAACGCGGGCGGTCCGCGCTGCCTGAAATACGGCGTGACCACCAATCACGTCCTGGCCGTCGAGGCGGTGATGCCCGACGGAACGCTTGCCCGCTTTTCTCAAGAGGACGGCGGACCGGAACTTCTGAGTCTCTTGATCGGAGCGGAGGGCACGCTCGCAGTCCTGACGAAGCTTTGGGTCAAGCTCACGCCGATCCCGGAGGAGACGCGCACCGTTCTCGCCGGCTTTGCGTCCATCGACGCCGCCGTCGCGTGCGTGGCCAAGATCATCGCCGCCGGCGTCCTGCCGCGCTGTCTTGAGGCGATGGACCGGCCGACGGTCGAATCCGTGGAGGCGGTCCGCTCGCTCGGCTATCCGAAGGATCCGGCCGTTCTGCTTATCGAGATAGACGGAGATAAAGCCGCCTGCGCGCGCGAGGCGGAGGCCGTGGAGAGTCTATGCCGGGAAGCGGGAGCGTCGTCTGTTCGCGCCGCGGCCGATCCGGCCGAGCGTGAGCGGCTGTGGGAGGGCCGCCGCGGGGCCTATGCCGCGCTCGCCCGTTTGGCGCCGAATGTCTTGGTCGAGGACGGCGTCGTGCCGCGCGACAAACTGCCGGACATCGTGCGCCGCATTCAGGAGATCGCGGCCAAGCACGGAGTGAAGGCCCACCTTCTGTTTCACGCCGGCGACGGCAACATCCATCCCAACATCCCCTACGACGAGCGCGACGCCGAGGAGACAGCGCGCGTCAAGGCAGCCGGCCACGAGATGCTAGAGGCCTGCGTCGAGCTCGGCGGCTCGCTCTCGGGAGAGCACGGCATCGGCGTCGACAAGCGCGACGCGATGGCGTGGTTGTTCACGCCCGAAACGCTGCGGCTGTTCCATCGGGTCAAGGACGCGATCGATCCGGGACATCTCGCCAACCCCGACAAGCTGTTCCCGATCCCGGGCTCCAAGCCGGGCCGAGGCTTCGTGCGCCCGCCCGCCGCGGCGTTGTCCGATTACGCGAGCTTTCTTGTCGATAAAGTCCGAACCGCGCCCGCCGGCGCGTCTTTCCGCGTGCGCGGCGCGTCCACGCGCTGGAAGGCCGAGACCCCGGGCGGAGCCGTCGAACTGCTGTCCACGGGGTTGGGCCGCGTCGTCGACCTGGACAAGCGAAATTACACGCTGACGGTCGAAAGCGGCGTCTCTGTTCACGCGCTTCACGCCGAACTGGAACAGAATGGAGTCTTCGCGCGCTTGCCCAAGTGCGGCGGGACTTTGGGAGGGCTGCTGGCCGCGCGCCCCTGGCCCGGTCTGCGCGAGGACATTCTCGGCATGCGCCTGCTCTTGTCCAACGGCGAGGTCGTCGAGCTGGGGGGCAAAGTCGTCAAGAACGTCGCCGGCTACGATCTCTCCCGCCTCGTACTCGGCTCCTGGGGGACTTTCGGCGTCATCCTTGAGGTCACGATGAAGCTCTACGCGTTTCCCATCGAGGTCCCGTCGTCCGTACCCGACGCCAAGCCCCCGACGTTTTCGCCGTGGGCATCGCGGGTGCGTAAAGCGTTTGATCCTGATGGCCGTTTCAATCCTTGGTTGAACTATCCTTAAGAAGGATAGTAGCGCTGCCATTCAGCGTTAGGGGTATAATCAAAGTATGTCCGAAACCCTTGGTCGACTGCTGACGGACCTCGGCGAGCGCTCAACGTACGACGCGGTGAGCCAGTGTTCCCGTTGCGGTTATTGCGAGCAGGCCTGTCCCACCTACGTCGCTACCGGCGACGAGTCGAAGTCGCCGCGCGGCCGCAACCAGATTCTGCGCCTGATGCTCGAGGGCAAGCTCGACGATCCCAAAGCGGCGGAGGAAGCCCTGTCGACGTGTCTTCTCTGCGGGGCGTGCACGACGGCGTGCTATGCCAAGGTGCCCGTCGCGGACTTAGCGCTCGAGGGGAGGCGGATGCTTCGCGGCAAGACGCATTGGCTGGTGAGGATCGTGTCGCGGATGATCATCGTTTGTCCATGGCTGTTGGCATTTTTGTTAAAGATAGGCTTCTTGTTCAAGAAAACCGGCCTGTCAAAACTGGGAAGACCACTCCTGCGCGCGGTCGGCATGCCGGTGCTGGCTTCGATGGACGAACATACAGATGAGGCCCCGCTTAGGAATCTAGATGACCTGACCAGAAAGCGGAAAAAGACCGAAACACCGGCTTACCGTTATTTTGCGTCCTGCGGACCCCGCTATCTTTACCCGAGGGTGGGAACGGCAACGATGTTTGCTTTAGACGAGCTAAAAGGCACGGGAGCGTATTTGAAAAATTCCTGTTGCGGTCTCCTGGCGCATAATTATGGTGAGCTCGACGACGCGCGACGGCTTGCGAAGAAAAATATCGAGCACGCGGAGAAAAGCGGATCAGAACCCCTTATCGGTGATTGCTCTTCTTGCGTGGCCTTCCTCAAGACTTATCCTCAACTCTTTTTAAAGCCCGAAGACGTTCAATGGCGTGAACGCGCAGAGGTCTTTTCAAAACGAGTCAAAGACGTGATTGAAATATACGGAGAATGCGCCGACAAGCTGCCCGCCGGAATATCGGCCGGGGTCGAGACGACCTATCATGACTCCTGCCGCGCGCTCAACGGACAAGGCCTCAAGGACCAGCCGCGTCGGGCGGCGAAGGCCGCGGCGGGAAAATCCTACTGCGAAATGCCGGGCGCCGACGCCTGCTGCGGCGGCGCGGGGGCCTTCGGCTTCGTGCATGAGGAGCTTTCCGAGGAACTTTTAAAAAAGAAGGTCGGCAATGCGGCCTCCGTGCAGGCGGGAGTGATCCTCACGAGTTCGACGTCCTGTTTGATCCAGCTTGCCCGTGGTTTGAGGAAATACTATCCTGACGCGCGGGTGCTCCACCTGTCCGAGTTCGTCGCCGGAGCCCTGAAAAAAACCCATGGGGCGTAGACAAGAACTCGAGAAGCGACAATCCCTCCTCGCCCGGTTCGGCCGCATGGTCGCCGCCGAGACCCGCCTCGACATGTTGTTGGGCATCATCGCCGAGGAGGTCCGCAACATCCTCTCGGCCGACCGCTGCTCCGTGTTCCTCGTCGATCCGTATAAGGGCGAGCTGTGGACGAAGGTCGCGCTCGGCATGGAGGAGAAGATCCTGCGCATCCCCATCGGCCAAGGGATCGCGGGTTTCGTGGCACGCACTGGCTCGGCGGTCAACATCCGCGACGCGTACAAGGACACGCGCTTCGCCCAGGACCTCGACCGCATCACGGGCTATCAGACGCGCACGGTGATGGCTGTGCCGTTGCGCGGACGCGACGGCAAGGCCTTGGGCGTCTTCGAGGTTCTCAACAAGAGCAAGGGATCCTTCAACGAGGAAGACGAGGGGCTGCTGCGCATCCTCGCCACGATGGCCGCGACGTTCATCGAGAACGCGACCTTATACGACGATCTGCGCCGCTCGCACTTGGAGACCATCTACCGCATGGCGCTCGTGGCCGAGTACCGCGACCAGGAGGACACCGGCCGTCATCTACGCCGCATGAGCCGATTTTCCGGCATCCTCGCGCAGGGCATAGGGCTTTCTTTTCTCGAGGCGGAGGACATCCGCTACGCCGCGCCGCTCCACGACATCGGCAAGGTCGCCATTCCCGACGCCATCCTGCGCAAGCCGGGCAAGCTCAACGCCGAGGAATGGGAGGAGATGAAGAAGCACACCGTTTACGGGGCAAAGATGCTCGCCAACGCAGAGAGCCGTCTGCTGCGGCTGGCCTCGAAGGTCGCCGTCGGCCACCATGAATGGTGGGACGGCACCGGTTATCCCTACGCCCTCAAGGGCGAGCAGATATCGCTTGAGGCTCGCATCGTCACGGTGGCCGACGTCTTCGACGCGCTGTCCTCCAAGCGCGTGTACAAGGGCGAGTGGACCGTCGAGGACGCGCGGAAGTATATCGAAGAGAAATCCGGCACTCAGTTCGACCCGAAGGTGGTCGCCGTTCTTATCGAGAAGTTCGGCGAGATCCTCGAGGCGCGCGACGAGGAGAATCGCCGGCTCGTCGAGGATGAGGCCGCGTCCCTGCAGCAGCACTTCCCGTTGCGCGGCGCCGACGCCAGTAATTCCGCAGTCCCTTGAATAGCCGCCCCTGCCACCGTCGATAGTCGTTACGCAGGCCATCCCTGAGCAAATTCGCATTCGCTGTGCGTGAAC
>JAYVZL010000371.1:0-7783 GCA_043783505.1 Elusimicrobiota bacterium | reverse complement strand
GACACTGCTGTCCATGCTCAAGGGACGCCGTCCGATCCGCCTCGTGCGCATTCACGGAGCCAAGACCGACAACAACTCGTTCCTTCTCCGGGACGGGCAGGATAAGGTTCTGCAGCCCCTCATCGCCCGAGGCGAGGTCAAGGTCCTGCATACGGATTGGGCGGAGAACTGGAAGCCCGAGAACGCCAAGAAGATCATGAACGCCGCTCTGACGCGCAACGGCAAGGAAATCGACGCGGTCCTGGCCGCCAACGACGGAACGGCCGGCGGCGCCGCCCAGGCCTTAAGCGAGGAGGGCTTGTCCGACAAAGTCCTGGTCGCGGGTCAAGACGCCGAGCTCGTCGCCTGCCAGCGGATCGCGGCCGGCACGCAGGCCCTCACCATCTACAAGCCCCTGAAGCTCGAGGCCGGCGCCGCCGCGGAGGCGGCGTTTAAGATGGCCAAGGGCCGCGCCGTCGTCGCCCGCCAAGAGGTCGACAACGGCCATGGGAAGGTGCCTTCCATTCTGCTCGACGTGATCCCGGTCACGCGAGCGAACCTTCTTGAAACGGTGGTCAAGGACGGCTATCACTCCTACGATGACCTCTACCGCGGCATCGCTACGGACCGCAAGCCCAAGCGGCCATGATCCCGCCACTTTTCGAAGCCCGGGGCGTCACCAAGCGCTTCGGCGGCGTCGTCGCCCTCAAGGACGTGAGCTTCGACGTGCGCCCCGGCGAGGTGCACGCGCTCTGCGGCGAGAACGGCGCGGGCAAGTCCACCTTGATCAAGCTGATGTCCGGCGCGTATCCGCACGGCAGCTATGAAGGGACTATGCTCGCCTCCGGCAAGGAGGTCAGCCTGCGCGGCGTCGCCGACGCCCAGCGCGCCGGCGTGGCGGCCATCGCCCAGGAGCTGGCGCTCGTCCCGGCCATGAGCGTCGCCGAGAACGTGCTGCTGGGCGACCTTCCCGTTCGCGGGGCCATGGTGGACTGGCCGGAAGTCGAGCGCGACGCCCGCGAGTGGCTCAAGCGCCTGGGGCTTGAGATCGACATCGATCTTCCCGTCGAGGCGTTGGCGACGGGCCAGCGCCAGCTCGTGGAGATCGCCAAGGCCCTGCGCCGCCGCGCACGCGTGCTCATCCTCGACGAGCCGACGGCCGCGCTATCCGAGACGGAAGTCGAGAAGCTCTTTAAGATCATCGCGACGCTGCGCGGGGAAGGGATCGCCGTCGTCTACGTCTCGCACCGTCTCGAGGAAATATTCCAGATCGCCGACCGCGTCACCGTCCTGCGCGACGCAACGGTGGTCGGCACGCGCCGCGTCGCCGACACCAACCGGACCGAGCTGATCCGCGACATGGTGGGCCGGGAATTGGGCGAGCTCTACCCCCGGCACGCGCCCAAACTAGGCGAGGTGCGCCTGGACGTCCGCGGCCTGTGCGCGCGGGCGGGCGACGAGCGGGCCTTATCGGACGTCTCGTTTACGCTGCGCGCGGGCGAAGTGCTGGGCGTGGGCGGGCTGATGGGCGCGGGACGAACCGAGCTTTTTCTGCATCTCTTCGGCGCGTGGGGACGCCGCACGGCCGGCGAGGTCCTCCTCAACGGGCGCCCTCTGCGGGCTGATACTCCGGGTACGGCGATCGAAGCCGGGCTCTCGCTGGTCACCGAGGACCGCCGCCGCTACGGGCTCATCCTCGATCAGTCGGTGGGATTTAACCTGTCCCTGTCGACGCTGCGCGCGTTGACCCGCGCGGGCTTTATCGACGCCGCCGAGGAGGCGCTCCGCGGCGGGAGCGACCTGTCCGACCTGCGCATCAAGACGCCCGGGCTCTCCACTCCCGTGAGCGCGCTGTCCGGCGGCAACCAGCAAAAAGTGCTGTTCGGCCGCGCCCGCAGGTCAAACCCCACCGTCCTGCTTTTAGACGAGCCGACCAAGGGCGTGGACGTCGGCGCCAAGATCGAGATCTACGAGCTGATCAACGCCTTGACCGCCCGCGGCCTGGCCGTGATCCTCACGTCGAGCGAGCTGCCCGAGCTCATCGGCGTCTCAGACCGAATACTGATGATGCGGGAAGGCCGGATCGCCGGCGAATTCAGCCGCGGCACGGCGACGCAGGAACGCCTGATCGCGGCGGCGTTGGGACAGGAGATATCATGAACGATTCGACCAAGCGCGCCGCGTCGCGAGACGCGGCCGGACTGTCGGCCCTGGTGATCATCGCCGCGGTCTTCGCTTTTCTCTCGCCCGATTTTCTCGGGGCACGCAATCTGTCGATGCTCGCCATCGAGCTGTCCATCACGGCGATATTAGCGTTAGGCATGTTCTTGGTGATCTTGCCCGGGCACATCGACTTGTCCGCGGGAAGCGGCGTGGGCTTAGTCGGCGCGGTCACGGCGGTGCTCATCACCGTCAAAGGCTGGCCGGCGCCGGCCGCGATGCTCGTCGGCGCGATCATGGCCTTTCTGGTTTGGCGCGCCATGGGCATGGTCATCGTCACCCAACGCATGCCCTCCTTCATCATCACTCTTGGCGGACTGCTTATCTTCAAGGGGTTGTTCTGGCTGGTCATCCGCAGCTCCACAGTGCCGGTCTCCTCGGGAGGCCAGATGAACCTCCTCGCGCGCCTGACGACGACCTATCTGCCGCCCGCCGCGGGCTGGGCGCTGGCCGCCGTCGCCGCGGCCGTCTCTCTCGGGCTATGGGCGCGCCGCGCGCGTCTGGCCAAAAAGCAGGCGACCGCCTACGACGCCGAGACCGGGTTTCTCAAGGCGTTTATCGGCGCGCAGATCGTCTTTCTTTTCGTGATCACGATGAACGGCTTTCGCGGCGTGCCTTTGCCGGCGCTTTTGCTGGCGCTGTGCGCCGGCGCGATCGCGCTGTTGACAGAGCATACCGCCTTCGGCCGGCGCCTGTACGCGATCGGCGGCAACGAAGAGGCCGCGCACTTGGCCGGCATCGACGTCAACGCCACGGTGATCACGGCCTACGCCCTGATGGGCGGCGCGGTGGCGCTGACGGGATTTATGCAGACCGCCTACACGGGAGCCTCGACGACCACCGTCGGCGACCTCATGGAGCTCGACGCCGTCGCGGCCTGCGTCATCGGCGGCGCCAGCCTCAAGGGCGGCCGCGGCGACGCGCGCGGCGTGCTATTCGGCGCGCTCATCATGGCGGCGCTTCTCAACGGCATGACGCTTCTCGCCGTCTCGCCGGAGATCAAGTATATCGCGCGCGGACTGGTGCTTTCCCTGGCGGTCTGGCTCGACGCGCGCCTGTCCCGCTCCTAAGGGCGAATTCGCAGCCGCTCTCACGGCTACTGCCGGCCCTATTCGACTGGAACGCCTTTCAAAGCGCCGCGCAGAGATCGAGCAATCGAAAGGCGAGGTAAAACGGCACGGACAGAAGCCGGTAAGAGATCGCGGCACCATCGGACAGTTTGACCGAGTGGCGTTCAAGCGTCAACGGCCCGTTGTAAATCCTGATCCCGATGTCCGTGCCGCTTCTGCTCAGGAACTGATGAAGCGACTTGAGCGAGCCGTGACTGCCCGACTTCACCTCGACTGGCAGAATACGATCGCCGGCCTCAATGAGGAAATCAAGTTCCGCGTTAGCGTTCTTCTCATCGCGAACCCAGAAGAATAGCGGCCCCCTGTGACGGGAGCTGGCGGCGAGCAATTCCTGTCCGGCGAGCGCCTCCGCGAGGCCTCCGCTGAATCTCGATGAAACAACCCTTTCGCGGAGTTGGTCCCGCGTCAAACGAAGGGCATGCGTGCACAAGCCGATATCCAGAAATTGCGACTTCGGGGCGCTCTTGGGTTTCTTCACCAGAGGAGGCGCGGTCCGCGTTGTCGGGAATATCCTCTCGACGAGCATCGCCTCATGTAGGATATCGAACGCCTTGGATACCTCGCGCGATCCTCTCCGTTCTCCGGCCAAGCGCGCATAGTTAATCCGGCTGCCCGCTTCAAAGGGAACTTGGTCCCAGACGGATTTTAGGTGTTCGGCCTCGGCCCCTCTCGAATACTTCGCGAAATCCTCTTTGAAGGAAGACAAAAGTGCTTCGTGACAGTTCCTCGCGGCCGCGAAGCTGCCGGAGGCAACGTATTGGGCCACGGCCTCGGGCATCCCTCCAACGATCATATAGTCTAAAATGAGTTCGGTCAGCCTGTCGTGGACCGGCGACGGCGTCTCGCGTCCCACCCGCATCGCCATCAACTCTTCCAGCAGGACGCCCTCGCCTCGCGCGCGGATGAATTCATCGAACGACGCCGGATAGAGGTAGAGGAACTCCACGCGACCGACAGGGAACGACCAGCCCTCTGTCTTCATCCGCACTTCGAGGAGCGAACCGGCGGAGATGACATGGAGCTGAGGCATCTCCTCATGGAAAAAGCGCAACAGCTTGATGGCGGAGATGGAGTTCTGTATCTCGTCGATGAAGAGGATGGTCTTGCCCGGGATGACGCGCTTATTAGAAATCCCCTCGATGCTTTGGACGACATCCTTTATGTCTTTGACCTCCGAGAATATCCTTCTTACTTGGTCCTTTTCGAGATTTATCTCGACAAATGTCTCGAACCCCGCCGCAAATTTTCTGACCAGAGTCGTCTTTCCCGTTTGCCTGGCGCCCCGCAATACGAGAGGTTTGCGGTCAGGCCGCTGCTTCCAATCCAAGAGAGCGCCTTCTATTTTTCTGTTGAACACCGAGCTATTATGACATATGAGATGCCATGTGTCATAAAGAATACTGTATATATTGTTTAACATGTAATAAAAATAACTATGTTTATTACAAACGTAAAGACAAGGTGGAAACCAACGCACGGGCAGATAGGCCATGAGTCGCGGCCTGGTGCTCTCGCTCGCGGTCTGGCTCGACGCTCGCCTGTCGCGTTAAAACAAGACGATGACGCCGCCGCCGCCGGGAGCGGCGTAGGGAGCGAACGTGAAGCGCTCCGGGTGACGCTCGCGATGGGTTTTCCAGACCGCCCTGCCGGCCGAAACGCCTAGGCCCGCGCCGAAGAGGACGTCCGACAGGTGATGCTTGTTCTTCTCCAGACGCGTGTAGCCGACAAAGCCCGCGGCAAGAAAGGCCGGTATCCCCGCTTTCCACCCATATTCCGAGGCGGCGAGCGCCGCCAAGGAAAACGACGCCGAGGCGTGGCCGGAGGGAAACGATGAATGATCGGAATGATCCGGCCGTTCGCGGCGCACCGTGAGCTTGAGCGCCTCGGTCTCGACTCCGGCGACGGTCAGCGCCTCCAAGCCCATCAAGCCCGTCTCTTGGACGCCGGCGGCATTCGCCCAGCCGCCAGCGAAGTAGGCGGCGCCCGCCGCGGGCAAGAGCAAGACATATGATCCCATCCAAGCGCCCGCGTCGGTCGCGTCCTTGCCCAAGGGCGTGCGTCTCTGCAGGCTGTCCTGGATCGAGGAGTCGCTGTTGCCAGCCGCGCCCGCGGCGGCGCCCGCCGCGAACAAGGCGGCTAGGCTTTCGGGGTTTGCCTGCCGCCGAACGCTCGAAAGCAGATCATCCGGCGCTTCCTTGATCTCGCGGAAGCCGCCCCCATGCGCCGAGCCAGCCAAAAGGAGAAGCAACAACCTTAGATTCAAGACCGTCCTTCGCCGTCAAGAGCAGGCGCCAGGATCCAGCCCAACGGCAGGGTTTTATTCTCCGAGAGCAGAACCAGCCAGAGCATCTTATCGAAGAAGCTGAAGAAGTAGGCGATCGCCGCCAGCGGCGCGGCGAACAGCGCCACGCAAAGGCTCGAGGCCTTCACGTAGTGCTCCTGCGGCGCGGACGCGCGGAACAACGGCCGGTACAGGTCGTTGACAAACACGCGCTCAAAGACGCAGCGGCGAGTCGATGGACGCCATCACGATCGCCTTGAGCACCGCGCCGAGCATGAATCGCGGCATCACCGTGGCCGCGAAATGCGGATAGATCTTGATTTACCGTATGACTCTTTCATTCATGACATCTAACCGGTTAATCTCGGCGAACCCTCGCAAGTCGGAATCCGCGGCTCTCGTCGCGGGCGGCGGGGTCGAAGGCGTTGCGATAATCGGCTCGCAGGTAATCAGCGTGCATGCGGCCGAAGCTGCCGCCACGAAATCCACGAAAATCCCGATAGCCCGGACCTTCCGATGCGCTGCCGTCCAGAGGCGTATTGGCATAGGAATTCTGATACTTGTCCTGTACCCACTGCCAGACGTTCCCGACCATATCGCATAACTGTTTATCAGCCGACAATCCTTCTATATTTGTGTTGCCCTTAGGCTTCAAACACACCGGCATCGTAGTCCCGCTGCCGCAGCCATTGGACATCACGGCCCTTTCGCAGGTCGCATCCTCGTTGCCCCAAGGATACTTCTGCTTTTTGCCCCCGCTCCTCGCCGCATACTCATACTCGGCCTCGCTGAGAAGTCTCACCTTCTTGTCCTTATTTTCCGGCTTATTGTTAAGGAACTCCGCGTACTTGTTCGCTTGGACCCAGTCCACGCAATTGACCGGATGAAGCTGTCGCCCCCATTTATACGAGTTGCAGTTTTTTCCGGTATCCGGCTTCGTGCACCCGCCCTTGATCACGCACTCATCGTATTGCTCCACGGTGACCAAGGTCTTGGACACATCGAAAGTCTTGATGGTGTAGGTTTCACCCGTCGGCTTGGCATCATCAAAGTCGGAGGTTCCCAACTTGAATTGCCCTCCAGGGATGGTAACCCATACGAGAGCCTGGCTAGGCTTGCCCGCATTCGGAACGTTTCCAGAGAAAAGGCTCGCTTTTACGACCTTCATTCCGTTCTTGACGTCCGTTAACAACGCATCGTCGAGCTCGCCGTACGGCGCAATGGCATGGGCTGCTGCGCTCAGGCACGCAAGCCCGACGATGATGGCTCCGATTCTTTTCATGACACCCAACCTCCACAATAACGACTCGTCAACAATTATACCTGCGCCCGGCATCGCCGTCATGGGCCAAAGGGGCAATTTCCTCTGGGTCCATAGTCCCACCACGGCTGAGTGTAACAGGGAAAGCATGACTCCACCGGACCAAATTCGGGATGATGCTAAGGCTTAGGCCCTGCCTTCGCCATCCAAGGCGGGGGCTAACGCCCAGCCCAGGCCGAAGGTGCCCAACGTCCCGATGATCACCAGCCAGCTCCAGCCCAGCGGCAGGATTTTATTTTCCGATAGCAGCAGCAAGCTCGCATTGACTAGAGCCATGACGCCCATCGCGATGGACACGGCTTTGTCGCCTTTGCGTTTGGTCAGCATGCCGAGCAGGAACACCCCGAGCATCGAGCCGTACGTCACGCCGCCGATCTTAAAGGCCAGCCAAAGCATCTTATCGAAGAAGCTGAAGAAGTAGGCGATCGCCGCCAACGCCAAGGCGAACAGCATGACGCAGACCCGCGAGACCTTCAGGTAATGCTCCTGGGACGCGGTCTGACGCACCAGCGGGCGGTAAAGATCGTTGACGAAAACCGCGGTCAAGGACGCCAGCGGCGAGTCAATCGACGCCATCACGATCGCCGTCAGGACCGCGCCGCGCAGGAAGCTAGGCATCACCGTGGACGCGAAGTGCGGGTAGATCTTGTCGAGCTTAAGCGGCAGAGCCAGGCCCGGGTTCTGTTTATAGTACGCGAACAGCAGCGTCCCCACAGCCATGAACACGAGCAAGGTGAACAGCGAGCCGACAATGGACAGAAGAATGGTCTTCTGGCTGTCCCGGCGCGTCTCCACGGTGAGAAGCTTCTGCGTCATCTCGTGGTCCGTGCCGAAGGCCGCCGTGGAGCCGAA
>JAYVZL010000370.1:0-7798 GCA_043783505.1 Elusimicrobiota bacterium | reverse complement strand
GTCTAAGCAACTTCATTCTACAACTGGCGAAGGATTCCCTGTCGTTTTTCCCCGGACAGAAGTGGTCGCGGACCTATACTGACTATGCTGTCAGGGGGCTAGCACCGCCGCTACACGATCTGTTCATCGAGCCACCTGCCGTTATGAAACTGCCGGTAGAGTGAAGGGACCAATATGATGAGAATCTACTTGCTCACGATTGCAGTGGCGTTGCTCTGCACGTCCTGGGCCATGCCGGCTCACGCCACTCTTGACTTGTCCTCTTTGAAGTTGCTGCAGGTCCGGCTGGTGTTGGTGCGCATAGTGGATCTAAGGTGCTGAAGTTGACGTTTCCTGCGCCAGACAGGAAGGTGGATGTTTCTCAGGCAGGTATTTGAGTTCCCCGACAGATGTATTTTTTATGCGGGTGTGGATCTATCTCGAAAACTTCTCTAATAACACAGGGGTCCTCAACAAGATGTGGAATATCCACGGTGGCGGCACGTATCCGGGATTTTGGACCGGAAGCTTCTCCGTCTCTGGGGGTAGTCAATACTTACCCGCTTGGGGCGGGGACCTATAATTTGCACGGTGGATCGATCCCGATGAATCAATGGGCCTGCCTTGAAGCGGAAGTCCGTATGAATACGCCGGGCGTGTCGAACGGAGTCGTACGGCAGTGGGTCAATAATACGTTGGGCACCAATAGCACCTCATTATTTCTGCGTGGTGCAACGGATGATGGACAGGGCAATGGCCCGAACTCACACATCTCAGCGATTAGCACTTATCGCCAACACGGAGTTGGAACGATCTATTACGATGACTATGCGGCAAGCCGGGACGCCCGCATCGGCTGCGGCAGCGCGCCTCTGCCTCTTCCCCCCGTCGACACCCAGGCGCCCACCGCGCCGACCGGGCTCGGCGCGTCAGCCGCGTCATCATCTCAGATTAATCTAGCCTGGACGGCTTCCACTGACAACGTGGGCGTGACGGGATACAAGATCTTCCGCGCCGGCACGCAGATCGCCACGACGGCGGGCACCACGTACTCGAACACAGGGTTGCGCGCCTCGACGGCCTACGGCTACACGGTCTCGGCCTACGACGCCGCGGGCAACAACTCGGACCAGTCCTCGGCGGCGAGTGCTACGACCCCGGTGGGGACGCCGCCCGTCGGCGCGGTCGGTGCGGTGACCAATCTGAGCGCGGTTGGGCTTGGGGCCAACGGCGCGACGTTGAGCTTCACGGAAGTCAACGATGGGACGGGCCAGCCGGCCAAGTACGACGTCCGCTTCAGCTCCGTCGGCGTCTTGTGGGGCGGCGCGCCTTCCGTCGCGCAAGGCACGTGCGCCTCGCCGCTGGCGGGCACGCAGATCGGCGCGACGAAAACCTGCACGATCCTAGGGCTGTCGGCTGCGACGGATTACCAATTCGAACTTATCCCATTTAGAGGCACGATGAACGTGGATGCGGTATTTGGCCCGCTGTCGAACGTCGCGGGAGCCAAGACCTCGGCCGCGGTGGACGTCATGCCGCCGGCCAAGCCCAGGAATCTTAGAACACAATAAATGAAAATTATTATTCTTCTCCTGCTTGCCGTATCGGCGAACGCCGCGCCGCCCGTCGTTTCGATCACGTCACCGATCGATGGGGCCGTGGTATCGGGTTCGGTCAGCCTTGCGGCGAATGCGTCCAGCGCGCTCGGGATATCGAGCGTGCAGTTTCAGATCGATTGGGCAAATCTGGGCGGAGCGAAAACGGCGGCGCCTTACGCCGTCGGTTGGAACGCCTCCCAAGTGGGAGCCAATCGTGCGATCTTCGACACTTTGCTCTATACGGGCAAGCCGTCGCTGATCGCGGCGGGTCTTTCGCCTATGGTGATCATCTATGAAAACGCGCTCTGGCCCGCCGGCGCGGATCACAGCCAGCCCGACAAGGCGAAGATCCAGCAGGTCGCGTTGACCATGCCCACGGACAGGCCTGTCTGCGTCGATATCGAAAGCTGGTCGCTGTCTGGTTCCTCCCTGCCGGCGACGATCGCCAAGTATATCCAGGTCGCGGATTGGATCCATCAGGCTAATCCCGGCGTCAAGATGGGATTTTATTCAATGCTGCCGATACGCAACTACTGGGACGCGCAGAACGGCCCTGGGAACGCCGGCTACGATGCATGGGTTCAGAGCAACGCGATGTTGGAGCAAGTCGGCGCCCGCGTGGATTACATTTTCCCCTCTGTGTACACGTTTTACAGCGATCAGCTCGGCTGGCAGAAATACGCGGACGCCAATATCCAACAGGCGCGCCGCTACGGCAAGCCGGTCTATTCTTTCCTCATGACGACTTACCACGACAGCAACGCGACTTTAAAAGGACAGTTGATTCCTGAGGATTACTGGCGGCGGCAGATCAACACCACGCAGACGCGAGGCGACGGCACCGTGATCTGGGGCGGATGGCAGATGCCTTGGGACGCGAACGCCCCGTGGTGGCTGGCCACTAAAGCCGTCGCCGATCCGGCCAAGAAGGGCGTGCACGCCGTGACCGCCAAGGCGTGGGATTCAGCCGGCGGATCGACGATCTCAGCTCCAGTTTACGTGATCGTTGACGGGCCCGATAAGAGTCCCCCCGCCGCGCCGAGAAACCTCCGACCGCAGTGATTAAGCGTCGTCTCGAGGCAGCAGAGCGCAGAGGATACGGTAGGTCAGACCCCAGACCACCCGGCCCTCGGGCAGGCTTTCGATCTTGAAGCATGGAACCGACACCGGCTTGCCCTGGATCAGGACTTCGGCGGTGTCTTGCGCGCAGGCGAGCGCGTCGAGCGCGATCCAATAGGTAGCGGCGACCTCGGCGCTCGTTTGGGCCGCGGGTCGCCGCTCCAAGCCGAAGACGAACGGGCGAATGAGAACCGGGGGCAAGGTCGGCGTGCGCGGGGTGAGGTCATCGAGCGAGCCCAGCAGGCTGCGAGGATCGAGGAGCACGGCGATCTCCTCGCGGGTCTCGCGGACGGCGGTCGCCAGCAGGTCGAGGTCGTCTTGCTCGCGCCTGCCGCCGGGAAGGCCCATCTGTCCGGACCAGGGATCGCCTACGCGTTCGGCACGATGGATCAGTAGGACTTCCAGTCCGCGTGGTCCCGGGCTCAGGATGACGGAGACGGATGTTTCGCGCAGCCCCGGCTCTTCTATGCGCAAGGGCGGCTGCGCGGCGAGGCGGGAGTGAAGGTCCGAGAAGGTCGTCAGACGCGAGGTCTGCACGGCTAGGCCGGACCCAAGGGGCCCGGCACAGACGAGATTGAGGAGAGCCTCATAGCGTCTAGTTCTTGGGGAAGTGGTTGTAGCGGAACTGAAAAAAGCCCAGCACGTCGTAGCCGCCGTCGTACTTGAGCACGGCCAAATCGAAGTTCAACTTGAGAAAGCGGCCCATCTTGAGGTTGATCAAGTAGGGCTTGCGCGCCGCGCCGTTGAACTTCATGACCTCAAAACCAATGGGATAGTCGGACTTGATCAGGTAGAAGGTGCTGAAAAACGGAATGGTGCGCGAGTGGACTTCCGTGCCGTTGGTGTCTCGCGCATAAAACTTGAGCGCCTCGGGTGTTAGGAACTCCGACATCTGCGACGCCAGTTCGCCAATGGTGCCCTGCAGGACGCCGACGCTGGTGCGCATGGGTCCGAACTTTTTTGAAGCCACGATATAGCCGTCGCTGAGGATGCGGGTTTTCTTGGCGTCGATCCTGACAGAGACGCCGGGAGCCGTGACGGTCGGCTGGGGCGAGTCTCGAAACACGAGCATGCCTTGGCCGCCGACGGCGATCGCCGGCCTCCGGGCGCCTTCGGACTGGATCTGCATCTTTCCGTCGGCCGTTAGGGTCCAGAGACCGATGCGGTCGATGTAGTTCGTCTTGCGCGGCGAGTCGGAATACGAGTTTTTTCCGTACAGGCGGCCGATGAAGTAGGCGGCGTTGATGTCGAGCGCCAAACCGGGGGTGAGGAAGCGCCCCGCCCCGCGCCAAGCCGTGGGAGTCAGGAGCACGCCTCCGACGGCGGTCGGCGGCGTGACGATCTTGGTGGTCGGGGCTGCGACCGGCTTCTCGGCGACGTCGAAGACCACTCGCACTTGATTGGTCGACACGGAGACGGCGGTGAACTCGGAGGGCACGGGGACGCCGGTGATGGCATAGATCGCGGGAGTGACCCGGTCGAAGCGGCTTAAGGTCATCAGGTCCTGCACGTCGCCTTGAAGGTCGGCGGCGGTATAGAGATGCCCGTGTCGGGCGCGCACGGAGTCGCGCCAAGCGTAATCGGCGACGACGCGCCCGGCGGAGAAGAACAGGACTTCGGCCACGACCCAAGGGCCGCCGGAGACGGAGAGCGGGGAACCCAGCGCGGGGCCGCTCGGAGCGGGCGATATGAGGGGACCCGTCGAGGGGTAGGTCTGCTGCCAAGGAGCCGCAGGGTAGGCCTGCTGCGCGGCGACAGGAGAGGCCGCCCCTAAGAGGGCGGTCGTGACGGCCAGCAGTGCGGTCCTCGCGGACTTCAGGTGATCCTCCCTAGAATCAAGCGCACGACCAAGTTAGCGGCAATCCCGGCGCCGACGTCGTCGAACACGACTCCGGCGCCGCCCGGCAAGCGTTCCAGCCAGCGATACGGCGGCAGCTTCACCGAATCAAAGAAACGAAAGAAAACGAAGGCCAAGACCGCCGCCGTCCAAGTCCGGGGCAGCCACGCGGCCGCGATCCAGAATCCGACCACTTCATCGAGCACGATGCGCGAGTCGTCGTGCCTTTTCAACGTCCTTTCCGCGCTTCCGCAGATCCAACAGGACGCCGCGACCGCGACCGCGACTGCGACCGCGTACGATTTCGGCGCCTCGGGCAGCAATGGCCAGAGGATAAGCCCCTCGACCGTTCCAAGAAACCCCGCTCCAGTCCACTTTCGCCCGCCACCGGCCGGGGCAATATAGCTTATCCCCAGGCCTGTCGCCAACCAAAGTGCGATTCGATCGAGCATCAACTCCACGATTTGACGAGCATGTCGCGGTATTGAATCAGGTAAGACCATAGGCTAGATAAAGACAGGATCGCGCAGAAAACGGTCAACGGGTATACCGACTGGATCATCCAATCGGCGGCCGCGTCTCGATCGCGCAGGACCACGACGCCGAGCATCATAACAATGACGATGAGCTGGATGACGGTCTTGATCTTTCCCCAACGGTCGGCGGCGAGGACCTTGCCTTGCGAGCCGGCGATGACGCGCACGCCGCCGATGATGAGCTCTCTCATCACCATCAAAAAGACCGCCCACAACGGGATCGCCAACTCCTTGGTCTGGATCAGCGCGATTAGGGTTCCCAAGACAAGAATCTTATCGGCGATCGGATCGGCGACCTTGCCAAAGGAGCTGACCGTCTTCATGCGGCGGGCAAGCCAGCCGTCGAGCCAATCGGTGATGATCGCGGCCACGAACAGGACCAGCGCCGCGCCATGCCAGCGCGCGTCGTCGCTGAGCAGGGCCGCGAAGACCGCGACCGCCAAGACGACGCGCAGCATCGTCAGGCGGTTGGCGAGGGTCATGTTCTAGGGGATGTCGATGCGGTATTCGCCGTCGGCGGCGGGCGCGCCCAGGGGAACGCTCACGCCGTTAAGCTCGAGCTCTAGGGCGGTCGGCTCAGTGGTGCGCAGGGCGACGATCTTGGCCGGCTTCCATTCCTGCGTGGCACCCCGCGGGGCCCGGCCCTCGAACACCATCTGGCCGTCGACGGTGACGCGCAGCCACGCGTCGCTCTTGAGACGAATGAGGAGTTTGGGCTCTACTGAGCGCGGCACTGGCTGCAGCGCGACGGGAGCCACGGAGACCGGCGGGGCGGAAGACACAGGCCGCTCCTTAAGCACCCACAGCGCCAGTCCCATGGCGAGGCCGACGGCTAATAAGATGGCGCCGGTAGCGCCCGACCCGTCTTGGGAATGAACGTCCGTGTGAGCGTGGATCGCCGCGCCGGCGAGACGGTGCGCCGGCGCGGCGATCGCGGAGGATGCGACCGTCGGCGCAACGCTGGACTGCGCCGCGGGTTCCTCGCCGCCGGGCGCGGCTTGCACCTTCTCGAGCTTGGCCCAAATCTCGTCGAAGTCGACCTCAAGATGTTCGCAATAGCCTCTCAAGAAACCGCGCAGATAGACTATCGCCGGAAACTGCTCGAAGCGGTCGTTCTCGAGCGCCTCCAGAAAGCGCTTGGAGATGCGCGTTTGCTGGGCGACGGCCTCAAGGGACTGTCCGCGCTTAAGACGAGCGGCGCGCAGAACGGAGCCGATCTCGGCGCGCATTTCTCCGGTGTGCTTTGTCGGGATACGGCGCAAGGGGTCCGATTCTTTTTCCAAACTCATGGGCGGGGCTCCGGTGACTTAAATAGATCCGCGTCCGCCGGCGGGGCGAAGCGGAAGACTTCTTCGGAAATCTCGGGGTTGATGCGAACGTCTTCAAAAACAGAGTGAATGGAAACCCGGCCCACGCGCAAGGTTGCGTCACCGGGAAAATAGCGGCGGGTATCGGCTTTGAGAGTGAGAGTGAAGTCCGTTCCCCCGGCTTTCTTGTCCGAAGCTTTGGGCGTCAGCGTCAGGACGAAGTCGCGGTGGCCGTCGGCGCCGGGAGCCGAGAAGGTCGTGATCTCGGTTTTATAGCGCGCGAGCAAATCGGCGGAGCGGCCGAAGTCGAGCAGTCCCTGGGCCAAGGGCTCGGATTTGCTCCAAGCATCAAGACGGGTCTGGATGACTTGGTTCGTGCTTTTCCGGTAGACCCACAGCCACGTCCCGTCGCTGACTATGGTCTGCGGCTCAGGGACGCGGTGCGTCAGGCGCAGGAGGTCGGGTTTCTTGAAAATGACGTCGCCCTCCACGCTTTGCACCGTGTCCGAGCCTTCAAGACGCACGAACTGGCGAAAAGACGTCTTGAGGGTCGTGATCTTCGAGTCGGTCTCGGCAAAGCGCGCGGCGATCAAGTCGATGGTCAGCGTCGCGCTCGATGGGGCATGGGAGGGTAGCTCCATGCCGGCCGCGGCGGTGGACACCGCGATCTTCGCCGCAGCCTTGGGCTTGGCGGAAGCGGCGGCTGGAACGGCGAGCAGAAGGCAGGCGAGAAGTTTATTCATCAATCTTTCTTGTCGATGGGCACTTGAGGGAAATGGGAGCGCATGTACTCTTCGATCATATCGAAGTTGATCTCCCAGCGATTGGTGCCCTCGGGCTTGTGGATCATCTCCTTGACCTCGAGAAGGCTGAGGAGGTTGGTGGCGCGCGCCGAGGATCCGAACTGGGACTTGAGCAGGTCCTGCGAGATGCGGCGGCGCTCGATGACGAGCTTGAGCGCCTGCGAGAACTCGAGGGGCTCGACTCCGAACTGCGCTAAGTCGGCGGCAACCGATCCTTTGGCGACCATGGTCTCGAGCATGGGATAGTCGGGCTTGCCCTGAGTCTTAAGGTACTCGACGAGCTTGCGTATCTCGTCTTCGGAGACGTAGGCGCCTTGGCAGCGCTCCGGCTTCTGCGCGCCGGAAGAAAGATACAGCAAGTCTCCTTTCCCCTGAAGGCTTTCGGCGCCGGAGCCGTCTAAGATGACCTTGGAGTCGATCTTGGAGATCACCTGTAGGGCGATGCGGCTGGGAAGGTTGGCCTTGATGACGCCGGTGATGACGTCGACTGAAGGTCGCTGGGTCGCCAGCACCATGTGGATGCCCACGGCGCGAGCCATCTGAGTCAGTCTCTGGATGGCGTCCTCAACTATGACGCCGGCGATCAGCATCAGGTCGGCCAACTCATCGATGACGACGA
>JAYVZL010000369.1:0-3028 GCA_043783505.1 Elusimicrobiota bacterium | reverse complement strand
ATCTTGAGGATGGGCGGCATCTTTCCGCCCGAGGCCTGCTCGTTGACGCCGACGATCTTGCGGCGCCGGGCCGCCAGGTCGAGCTCGAAGCGATAGCTCGTCTCCGCGATCTCGCGGTGGAAGTAGCCCTTCTCGAGCGCGGGCACGACGCCGCCGAGCTCCTTGATGCGGGTCATGATCTCGGTCGCGCGGCGCTCGATGTCGGCGGTGAGCGTCTCAAGATAGTACGAGCCGCCAAACGGGTCGGGCGTGTCAGTCACGCCCGTCTCCAAAGCCAGTATCTGCTGGGTACGCAAGGCGAGCATGACGGCCTCATCAGTAGGCAGGGCCAGAGCTTCGTCGTAGGAGTTGGTGTGCAGGCTTTGAGTGCCGCCCAAAACGCCGGCCATGGCCTGATAGGCGACGCGCGCCAGGTTGTTCAGCGGCTGCTGCGCGGTCAGCGACACGCCCGCGGTCTGGCAATGCATCGGGAGCATCCAGGAGATTTCTTTCTTCGCGCCGAACTCCACGCGCATGAGCTTGGCCCAAATGGATCGCGCCGCGCGAAGCTTGGCAATCTCTTCAAAAAAATGATTATGAACGTCAAAGAAAAAAGAAAGCTGCGAAGCGAAGTCGTCGATGTTCAAGCCGCGGGCGACCAGGCGCTCGGCGTAGTCGCGACCGTCGGCGAGCGTGAAGGCGAGCTCCTGAACGGCGTCGGCGCCGGCCTCGCGGATATGATAGCCGGAGATCGAGATCGGGTAGAAGCGGGGGACCTCGCGCACGCAGTGCTCGATTAAGTCGAGCACCAGGCGCATCGAGGGCTCCGGAGGATAGAGGTACTCGTTTTGGGCGATGTACTCTTTGAGGATGTCGGTCTGGCACGTTCCGCGCAGGCGCTTGAAGGGCACGCCCTGCTTCTTGGCGACCGCGAGATACATCGCGAAGATCACGGGTGCTGGAAGATTGATCGTCATCGACGTCGAGACCTTGGCCAGGTCGATGCCCGAAAACAGCGCCTCCATGTCGGCTAGGCTGTCGATGGCCACGCCCTCGCGGCCGACCTCGCCGAGAGAGCGGGGGTCGTCGGAATCGAGGCCCATCAGCGTGGGAAGATCAAAGGCCGTGGACAAGCCGGTCTCGCCGTGGGACAGAAGGAACTTAAAGCGTTCGTTGGTGTCCTTGGCGGTCTTGTGACCCGCGAACATGCGCATCGTCCACGGCGACATACGGTAGCCGCTGCCTTTAAGCCCGCGCGTGTACGGGTACTGGCCCGGACGCCCGAGCTCGGCGCCTAGATCGCGGCCGGCCACGTCCTCGGGTCCGTACTCGCGCTTGACGGGGATGCCCGAGAGCGTCGTCGGGTCCGCGGCCGGCGCGGCTTCGGCCTGAATTTTCTGAGCCGCCGGGCTCACGGTCCGTTCCTCCGGGGAGCGGAACGTATCCGTTCACGGCGCTCCTCCATCTTGCGGCGGTCCTCCATCATGCGCTTGCGCTGCATCTCGTCGCGCCCGCGTCCCGAGTCGTCCCGCTTCTTCAGGCCCTCGCGACGCTTCTCGAGCATCTTCACGCGCTGTGCGCGCATGCGCTCCAAGACCTTCTTTCTCAGCTCTCCGCGCTCTTGGGCAGGCATGGCTTTCCATTTCGCGCGGAGGGTCGCGATGCGGCGCGCATGGCCGCGCATCCGCGCGCGATGGCGCACGAAGCGCTGCAGCTGCGTCGCATTACCGGGCGTCTTGCCCTTGGCGACCGAAGTCTCCTGGTTGGAGATCAGCGTCATAGGCTCGCCGCTGTCGCCTGATACTACGACCTTGCCCTCGTCGAAGACGCCCACGTGGGAACTCTCGCCCTCGACCTCCACGCCGAACTCGGTGCCGCGCACGGCGGCCACCGCGGTCGGCGTGCGCACGCGCAGGCGATTCTCGCCCAATTTTTGAATCTTGGCCAGCAAAGACCCGACCTGCAGGAAAAAGGTCGCATCGCCCTTCGCGGTTTTCTCGATTTTAAATTCGGAGTTTTCTCGAACGGTGATCAGGCTGCCGCCGTCGAGCGCCACTTCGGCGGAAGCGTCCGCGGGCACGACGATTAGATCGCCTTCTTCAAGCGGCATGCCCGTCTCCGCGGCCGCATCGGCTCCGCCGTCGGCGGAACGCACCACGACGTCTCCGCTCACCGCGGCGATGCGCGCGTCCCAGGAGGTCTCCTGCGCGCGAGCCGGGACGGCGGTCAATGCGAACAAAGAGAACGCGGCGAGAAGACATCGGTTCATGAGGTTAACTCCACTTTGACAAATTGGTGCTTGCCCATCTTGAGAGTAAATGAAGCCGGCTCGTTAACGGGCGCATCCGCCGCGGCCTTGACGCCGTCGATCTGCACGCCGCCTTGTAAAATAAGCCGCCGGGCCTCGCCCAACGATTTGGCGCCGCCCGCTTGGACGATGATCTTGGCCAGGGGAGTGCCGGGGACGGCGCGCTCGCAGCGCAAGTCGGTCGGCAATTCTTTCTTGGAAAACGTGCTCTCGAAATAAGCCAGGGCGGCGTCGGCCTCGGCCGCTCCGTGGAAACGCTCGACCATCGTCCGAGCCAAAGCCTTCTTGGCTTTCATCGGATGCTCTGCCTTGACCGCGCCCAGGTCCGCGTCGGTGAGCAATTCATAGTACGACAGCATCAACTCATCCGACACGCGCATGGTCTTGCCGAACATGTCGTTGGGCGCGTCGTTGAGGGCGATCGAGTTGCCGTAGGACTTCGACATCTTCTTCTCGCCGTCGAGGCCGACGAGGAGGGGAACGGTGAGTGCCACCTGCGGCTCCTGGCCCGCGTCGACCTGCATCTTGCGGCCCATGAGCAGGTTGGTAAGCTGGTCGTTGCCGCCGAGCTCGACGTCGGCCTTGACGGCCACCGAGTCGTAGCCCTGCATCAGCGGGTACATCACCTCAAGCAGGGATATGGGCGAGTTTTCCGAGATTCGTTTCTTGAAATCTTCGCGCGCGAGCACCTGCTGGACCGTGTGGCGCTTAAGCGTGTCGAGCAAGGAGTCGCGCATAAAC
>JAYVZL010000368.1:0-3029 GCA_043783505.1 Elusimicrobiota bacterium | reverse complement strand
CTTGCCGCCGGAGAACGTCAGCGTCGGCGCCTGCGCCTCGAGCCAGGCGAAGGTCTCATCGATGATCGGGTTTAAGCGCAGGCGCAGCGCCATCGTGCCTCCGAGGGTGAACAGGAGGCTGACGAAGAGCAGATACAGCGCGGTCCGCCGGGTTTTCTGCGCCGCGAAGCGGCGATAAGCCTGCGTGGATGCGACCGCGCCGAAGAGATCTTCCAACATGCCGAGAGTCTAGGAAAAACTCGCGAGGTCGGTCATTTTTATTTTGCCGGAAATGTTACCATGGACGCCGTCCCGCACATGAAAAACGACCGCGCCGGAATCCTGATCGTCATTCCCGCGTACCATGAATCCCGGCGCCTGCCGTCCCTTTTCGCCGACATCGAGGCCCACCTCAAGAAGCCGGGCGTCCTGACCGGCGTCGATTTCCTGGTCGTCGACGACGGAAGCGGCGCGGAGGAAGTCGCCAAGCTGCGCTCCTTGATCGCGGCGCACGGACTGGACAAGGCCGTGTCCCTGCTGCCGCTGAGCGTCAACCAAGGCAAGGGCGCAGCGGTGAAAGCCGGCTTTACCCATGGGCTTGGCGCGGGCTACGATCACCTGGGATTTATCGACGCCGACGGCTCCGTCTCGGCCGCGGCGCTTGAGGAAGTCGTGGAGTATCTCCAAAAGCGCTCGCACATTCCGTTGGCGGCGGTCGCCGCCTCGCGCGTGCGGATGCTCGGCCGCAATATCGCGCGCAGCTGGCCGCGGCACTACGTCAGCCGCGTGTTCGCCACTTTCGTGTCTTTTTGTTTCGGCGTCCAGATGCACGACTCGCAATGCGGCTTGAAGATCTTCAAGAGCGACGTCCTCAAGAAGTATCTAGACGCGCCGACCGACCATCGCTGGGTCTGGGACACGCAGCTGGTCATGGCGATGCTTCACGGCGGGGAGACAGTGCATGAGGTGCCCATCGACTGGCGCGAGATGGGGGACTCGAAGATGCTCTTCCTTCATGACCCGTTCGTCATGGCCGCCCATTTGATCTCGTTCAGGCGCCGTCTTTGCGGACCCAAACGGTAAAGCCGTCCCGGGATTCCAAAAATCGGAAGTTGTCCTTGACGTAGGCGCTGACCTTGTCGAGCTGAAGCTGACGGCCATGTCCGAAGGCGAGCTCCTTGGCGAAGTCCTTGGGTCCCCCTAGATAGAAATACCAGCGGATGTTAGGCCGCCTCTTGAGGCTTTCCAAAATGACGGCCTCGTCGTCGGCGCGCGTGGCGTTGGGGTCCGTGACGGGATGGGGATTTTTCCTTTGCGCGGCGAAATAGACGATGATCTGATCGAAGATCAGGAAATCCTCGTTGGGCTTCACGTTGCGTTCGATGTAGGCGATCAGGGCGTCCAAGGGCTTGAGGCTTTCCGGCACGCGCAGTCCCGCGATCCGGGGGGACTCAAGCGGAACGGTCGGGCCGGCGGGGATGAAGTTCTTCTGGTAGCGCAGACCGCGCAGGCCGATGGCGGCGACGAACAAGCCGAAGGCCGGGGCGAGCCACCGTGCCCGCAACAGAGCCGGGGCGTTCTGCGGCCACGAACGCCAGAGAATTCCCAAGATGATGGCGAGAGTGGCAACCTTATTGGTGTAGCCCTGGCCGGCATGGGTGCACAACCCCGCGTAAAAAGAGATCGCCCACAGCAGCGCGGCCGCGGCCAGAGCCGCCTCGCGCCGGTCTCTCGTCAGCCGAAAGCGGTACCAGGCGCCGGCCGGCGCCAGACAATACAGGAGCAGGACGAACTTCGAGGAATGATCGACGTTCGTTGTGAAAGGGGACAGAAGCATGGAGAGAAACCCACCGCCGCTTCCAGCCTGCTCCAGCGTTCGCTCGGACCCGGTGACTCCCTTGAACTGAAGAGCGCGCCGCACGGTCCAAAAAATCATGTCCTGGATCGCTCCATGCGCGAGGAAATAAAGCACCGCCGCGGAAAAAACGGCCGCGACCCCGGCGGCGAATGTCAGCCAATGCCGGCGCGCCGAGCGATTCTCCCAAGCCATGAGCGTTACGGCGGCCAGTCCACCCGCCACCGCTCCGGCGCCGCTGTCCTGCTTGAACCAGAAAGCCAGGCCGCAGCTCATGCCGCCGAGAAAGCTCCAGCGCGCGCCATTCGGCAGCGACCAGGCCCGCAGGAGAAAGATCCCGGCCAACAGGATAAGAAAGGTCGCGTCGTTGTCGTACCAGATGACGCCCACCATCATCTGCGGAGCCCAGATCATCTGGAAGACGGCCAACGCGGACGAGCGGGCTTTTCCGAGTTTAAGCGACCGCTCGCAAAATAAATAGGTCACCGCGACGAGCAAGGCGCATTGCGCGGCCACGTATATCCGGCTGACCAGATAAAACGGACCAAACACCTTCATCAGAAGGCCTAGGACGGCGTAGGTCATCGGAGCCGTCACGATAAAAAAGTCCCGATAGGGCACTTCCCCCAAAGAAATTCTGTAAGCGCAGTCGAAGTAAAGTCCTAAATCGACCAGCCAGGCTTGAACGTGATAAGTCCGCCAAAAGGCGAGTACGCCGGCGATTGCGGCGATGGGAACTGCTATGAGAAAACTTTGCGCGAGTGACCGCTGAGACGACATGGACGCATTGTAATACACTTCGCGCTCGGCGCAAACATAGGGTGCGCGGCTTGGAAGGGACGGCTAGTGATGGTGCTCAGCCGGAGTCGCATTGCGCTTGACGGCAGGCAGGACCGCTCCAGGGCAAGCAGTCCAGCGCTCATGGAGGTCCATGATGAAGGCGTGGAAGTTCCAGAATAAAGGATCTTTGGAATTCAAAGCGGTATGAGATACCTGATGCCACAATTGTATGTCTCGGGATAGAAAATTGGCGTCTTTATAATCGCAGATGTTAGGGAGCATGAATTGGCTGGGCATGGGGGAAAGAAGGCCTTTTTTGATCATAGTCATCTGCTCCGGCTTCATATAAGAGAAAAATGACTCCGGTGCGGGTGTGGCAGGATCCCAGGCGGGAAGAGGCACGAATTTTTCCAGG
>JAYVZL010000367.1:0-18147 GCA_043783505.1 Elusimicrobiota bacterium | reverse complement strand
TAAGTTGGGACCTCCCCGCCGATCTTCTCGGCAGCCAGGAGGTCCCAACGGGAACCTTGAGTCTCAAGGTTTTGAAAGAAACTGGTTGCGGGGGCTGGATTTGAACCAGCGACCTCAAGGTTATGAGCCTAGACTCCGCTGTGAAAAACTGCCGTCGCGACTGACCGCAGTTTCATCAAGTTCAGGATCGAACCTAGCAGTCAAGCGACAGTATAGCAGAGAACTACGGAGCGAAGTAGTAGCGTTCGACTTCTCCATAGGCCGCGCCGATCTCCGTTGGAAGCCCGCATTCTTCGGCCAATTTAGCGAAGGGCCTGGCCCAGGCGGCCAGCGGCGGCTCAAGCTTCTTCGGGACCGGATGCGTGTTCCGCCGTTTGAAAGTGGCGGCGATAGCCGCGGTCGTCTTTTTGCGGTCCAAGCCCATCTTGATCAGCAAGACCATGTCCACGAGGTCTCGGACGCGAGTGTTGGGCACGCTCCGCGGCATCGTGTAAGCGTGGATCTTCTCGGCGAAGTGCTGGTCGCGCGAGATTGTCGGATACTTCGCGGCGGGGATGCCGGCGAATTTGAGCCAGTCGCGTCCTTCGGTCGTCTCCAGTGGACCAAGCACCACGTCGCCCGCGCCGACATCCACATGGAACTTGACGAAAGAGCGGCCGTCCAGCTGCGCGTCAACGGGGAATCGCGCCCCGCCGTAAGGCGCGCCGTCCAGGTCCATCATGGCCTTGGCGACCGTGAACGAAAAGAAGTCTTCGAGGTCCGTCGCGGCAGCCGTCTCCAAAGCCGCGAAGATGGCGTCATTGAGAGGTGTTCCCCGGGCCTTGCCCAGCGTTTCTCGCAGCGCCAAATCGATGTCCCGCGTCGCGCGCGCCTCTTTGATCCGGAGCTCCAGCGCGTAGCCGCCCTTCAGGACCCAGGGAGCGTCCGCTCGCGCGAAGAGGCGCGCGAGAAGCCGGTCGAATGCCGTTTCCCGCAGTAGTCGCTGGAGGTCGAGCCTCTCAGCCTTGGATATCTGCTTCAGTCGGTCTTCGAGCGCGCGGCGAAACGCCGTGGCTGACGCATACTTCCGAGGCTCTTTCGCCATCAGGCTTTCCGCAGCTCCTCGATCTTCTTCTTGATCAGCGGGGGGATTCTTTCAGCTTGCTCGAGCTGCCGCGCTGTGATGAGCCCGCGCTGGAAGGCTTGCTTGACCGCCTGCTTCATGTGGTCCATTGAGACGGCTCCCGACGCGAGGAGGTTGGCGATCGCTCTGAGTGGCCGAGTGACCTTGAACCCGTGCCTGGCTTCAATGTCTTCCTTCCGGAGCGCGGCGTGGTAAAGCACGAGAGCCTTGGGAATGGGCCCGCTTCGCCTAAAGTCCCGAGGAACGGTCATGTGAAGCTTGGCCGGGTTTACGTCCGAAAGCTCGTAGACGCTGAGCGCAGTCTCGTGGGAGTAGACACCTTGCGGCTGGCCCTTTCGGTTGCTTGACCACAGGGAATACTCGATCATGTCCCTATGGTCGGGATATGGGTAGTTGGCCAGCCGATAAATCCCGCGGAGTTCGCGGACCCAGTTCTTCGCCTTTACGTTATATGAATGAGTGCTCGACGCATAGCCGGCCTGTTGTGCCTGCTTCGTGGTGAAATAGCCCCCTTGAGTAGATGCCTGCTCATAGAGCCGCTTGGCCATTTTCTTGTAGGAGTTCTTTTTCATAATACTTCAACAATCCTGAAGTATTATGCATAGGAAACGCGTTTAAATCAAGATGTTGACCTGGCCGCGTTTCGCCCATCCTCGTACTGTAGCACCTGCCGCCTTGGCGCGCAACAAAAGCGGTATTTTTACCTGCAATTTACCGCGCTTGCGTCCATCGCGCGCCAGCCGCTGAACGGCCGGAGGCGAGCTTTTTGCGGAGCTTCGCGTACTCCGCCAGGCCATGGAAGTCTGCGAGGACGATTCGCCCCGCAACGCGCTCGATTGAGAGCCACCCGTGCTCGGAGGGAGAGAGCCTGGAGGCCTTATGGCTAACATCTCGCCCCCGACACATCCGCAATCGACTCAGAATCGATTGGGAATATTGGATTTCCCACGTTTGGTTGCTTGGAGTCCATCGAAGCATCGCTCTTCTGACTCAACTTCCGCGAAAATCTATGAGACCTCAATTTGGCGCGTCGTAAAGGCCCAAGTAGCTGCCTTACGGCCAAGACTAGCCTTTAAGGTTAGGATCAGAAATCATTTTCAAATCTAGCGCACTCTTTATGCGCCGGCTCAGCCAGTCCAGCGCCTTAAGCTCGAGCCAGAGGGCCGCCAACAGCCAGGTTAGGATCAGGACGAACATGACGCGTGCGAACTCCACGTGGTCGCGAATGCGTTCATTGTCGACGATTTGGAAGCGATCCCACCAAATCATCGTGAGGTTCCCAGCCGAAAGAGCACCAACGAAAGGTGAAATCCCGAGCAAGGAGTCACGCGATGCGCGATTTAGACGCGGGAGGATGGGGGCCGCGAATGCAGCGAGCTGTTTTAGAATCAAAAGCAGCAGGATGGCATAAGGGTGCCATCCACCGATCGCGCGGACACCGCCTTCGATTGGAAATTTCGAGAACGTAAGCGTGCCGCCGGAGCATTTGAAGGCCCATAGGCCGACGGCGAACAGCTCGAGACCGTCCCGTAAAGGGTGCTTCTCGCGGTACCTCCAGGCCAAGCCCCAACCGACCAGGGCGGCGAGCGCCAAGAAGACGAAGGACATGTCGGAGGACAGCGTCCGGTAATAAGCCAACGCCAGGACGCTCAGCCAGACTCCCTGCGTGGCCGCAGGAGGTGACACTGCAAGATATGCGAGCAGCGAGATTAGGCACGCAAGCCAGACCCACGGAGCGGAGGACGGGCTTAAAAGCTCAACAAGACATGAGAGTGCGAGGGGCGCGGTGATCGCACAGAACATGAGCCAACGTCGCTCAACCTTCCTCTGCGCGAGATGAACATATACGACAGCCGCCGCAACAAACATGAGGAGGAAAACGAAGCTCTGCCAATCCGGCTGGGCAGTGAACGCGACGCGCACGAAAGGAAAGAGGGACCGTACGAAAGAAGATTCAGTGGGCGGGCGCCCGCCGGCGAAAAGCGCGCACGTCGCGGCGCTTGCGAAGCTCATAAGGAGTGGCGTACGTTCATCGGGGCTCATGCGAATCGCGCGCCCCGCGAAGATTCCGAGAAGAACGAGCCACGACCAAAGTGCGAGGTCGAGGACTTCCTGGAACGCGAGGCATAGCAAGGCTGACCACAAAAAAGTCCAGCTGAAAAGATCCAGGTCTGACTTGGCGCGCAGCCCTGAGACGAGATTTAGGCTCGCGAGCAGAAGGCATCCGAGCAGAAGCCAGTCGGAGGCCCAGTTCCAAGCCCCGGACCACTGGAGCGGCAGCACGACGAGCATAACGCAGGCCGCCGCAAGCCAGGCGCGTACGCTTCCCAGTAGCGGCTCTACCTCGCGCCATGCAAGCCCGAAGCACGCTGCGAGCACGAGAAGCCACGCGGCCGCGATCAGCCGCCAGAGCCATCGTTCGGGCATGGCATTCTCGATAATCCGGTCAGTGCCGCGGATATGCAACTCGATTGCCAGCGCTGCCTCGTCATATTTTTTTTGCTCGTAGAGCCGCAAAAGGGCCCGGTCGCGTTCGAGGTTGTGCGCCCCAATCCAGGGCCAAGCCTTGATGAAGGCCTTCCAGCGCTCCAATCGCTGATTGAGAAGATCCGTCATGATGTCAGCCTTTTGCCGGCTCGTTATCTCCATGCCGGCAAGCAGAGGCCAGCCCTCAGTCTGGGCGGGGGGCGGCACGCCAAGAAAAGCCGAGATCGTGGGAGCTGCGTCGTAGAGGGGGAACGTTCCAAGGCTTGCCGCTCTGGTTCCGGCGCCCCACATCATGAAGGGCACCTTCCGCTCGACCAAAGTCAGGCCCCCGTGCGAGCCGTCGCTTGACTGACCATGGTCAGCGGTTAGAACGAAGGTCGTAGGGGCCCGGGCTTGAAGCCGTTTCGAGAGCTTGGCGACTTCGAAGTCGACCCAACGGAGATGGTTGCGATACAAAGGCTGCTCTGTCCCGATCATATGTGCGATCGGGTCGGACTCGAAAAGATGAAGGATCACTAGGTCCCAAGAGCCGACGGCCCCTTCCAGCACCGGCTCCGCCGCTTCGAGTACCTGCCGGTCATAACGCGCAAGCGACTCCTGCTCGTGCAACCCCGGCAGTGCCACAATGCTCGAGAAGGGGATCACCGTCAAGCGCGCGCCCTGCCCGCCAGGAAACACCGCAGGCCATGTGAACTGGCCGAAAATGAACACCTTGAGGCCCGAAGCAGAGGCTCGGGACATAACCGAGTCGGTTTCAGGTTGGGTCCTAACGCCTGTCGGAAGCTGGGGCTCGACGCTGACTCGGTGGCCGCTCAAAATTGCGCGAAGTCCCGAGGGCGTGATCGTTGGAAACGACGCCATGCCTGCGCCGAAGGCGCTCTTCTTGGCACGCGCGGCTAAAAGAGGCATGTACGCGTGATTGATGGCTTTGTCATATCCGAGGCCGTCGACAATGATTAAGACTACGCGAGCGTGCGTCCGCCCGAAGACGCGAGCGGCCGAGGGAAAAACCTTCGCCGGAAGATCATCAGCTACGGGTAGCAGGAAAGGCAACGCCGACAAGAACAGCAAGAGCGTCACCGGTGCAATCCAGCCGAAGGAGAGCGGCTTGTGCTCAGTCATCGATGAAGGACCTGCGGGGCTCTCGCGATCGCAAACAGCCGGCCAGGGGCGCGCAGGGGATGGAATTTCGATCCTTTATGGAAATCTCCGGTGAATCGCTTTGCGCTATAGTGAAAAGTCCCAAAGTACTTGTCGTATATATCATCTTTAAAATTTCAGCTCTAAACCGCCGAGTGTACCATGCCGAGTGCACTTCTGTAGCCGCGAATGATGTCATTCCAATGATAGTAAAAGCTTCCCACACTAAAAAGACGCGCGCCCACCTTCTCGGAACAACCGAAAAAAATTAGCGATCCACCATCGCACCCTCACCCTAAGTGGCTCGGAGGGATCGACGTGACCCGAACGACTCTTTACACAATGAGAAAAGAAGTTTAAAAACAGACGAGGTGCCGGTATATTCCAGCGCTGGCTCGGACACCAACGAAAGCACCGTCGCGATTGTGGGGTATAATCGCAAACACGGGAGAGTCCAATTGAATGAAGAACGCGTGAGAAAATTCGCATACGCTGTCCGCTGAATGCAAGTTGCTGATATGCGCCGCGGCCACGATCGCGTTCGTTTTAGTCGACGGGTTGGCGGCCCATTCCCTGAAGCGCGTGTACGAAAGGCTCGGAACGCTGAAGGCCGGCCATCATTCCGGCGCCGTTTAGTGACGTGGCCAGTCTTGGCCGAGGAGAAGGCGGCAGATTTATTCTATGCTAAAGCCATGAAGAAAGCCGTCCTCGATCTCAAACCGACTCAGTTTGCTCTCGGCCTGCGAGAGGTTTCGCGTAAAATTTACAAACTTAAGGAGATGGGACATAACGCTCGCCACGATTACCTCAACTCTCGTCCGATCCCGGTTGTGATCTCGGCGAAGAAGCACTACCACCTGATCGATCACCATCACCAAGCGCGCGCATGCTGGGAGTTCGGAATAGAAGAACTCCCAATTGAAGTGAAGGCCGACTTTTCTCACCTTGCGCCGGCAGAGTTTTGGGGAGCGATGCATAAATCTCACTGGATTCACCTGCATGACCAGTTTGGCCATGGACCGCATGCCGCTCATCTTCTGCCAGAAGACATCCGCGGGCTGGCTGACGATCCGTGCCGCAGCCTCTCCTGGGCCCTCCGCCACGCGGGCTTCTATGAGAAGAGCACCGTTGCTTTCTCTGAGTTCCAGTGGGCCGACTTTTTACGCAAGGAAATCATCGTTGAGCCTGGCGACGAGGGCTTCGAACGCGCGCTATCAGCTGCGGAGAAAATCGCTTCGTCACCTCTGGCGAAGCACCTACCGGGCTGGCATGGCCGTCTGCCACCGCCTAGCGATCGAAGTAGAGGGGCGAGACCACAGGGTGACCACTAAGCATTGATCGCAAGGATTCTGGCTATCAGGCTAAGCAGGCCGATGGGCAGGCCCTGCTGGGCGTGGCGGTCAACTTGACAAATCGCGCTGGTCCGACTACAGTGTTTCATGCAGTATGATCGGGTTGAACACAAATCAAAACCGTAATGAGATGGCCGCGGGCCGCGCTAATATATCGGTGAAGCTGGCTCAATCCAAGCACGAGCATTCCGCGGAAGTCAATCACAAGATCGGCGTTTCGGTCGCGCCTCGCACAGGAGACGCTGACACTGGCGTGAAAGAACATGCGTAGTGAATTTTTCGCCGCCGCCGCAATCATTCTGTTTTGCGCATCCGCCAGCTTTTCCCAAGAGACCGAATCAAACGTCCATGCGGAGAAGCCAGCGTCGGAGGAAAGGTCCTTCAGCTTCGAAGCGCAGCAAAAAGTCATCGTCGGAAGTCATCATTACCAGAACACGGACACATTCGTTGACCTCGGACTGCCCAAAGGCTTCGGTATAAACGCCGACTTCAACGCTTTTCGAAACGACACGTCATCTTGGACGCCGACTATCACGTTCGGCGTCGGTCGGACATGGAACAACCTCGCGCTCGCCGGAACCTATGCCGTTTCCCCGCTGACGGACGATACCCGGTCTACTGCTTTCGATGCCAGCGCCTCAGTTAAAACTGACTCGGAGAACTTCGCCACGACGGTGGGCGGCGATATCCTGGTGACCCACAACAGTCAATATTTACGCTTTCCGAAGGTCACAGCCGAGGTGGACATTACGCAGCGGACGCCAACGATCATTATCAAGCAGCAGATTTATAAAACGCGCTTGGATGCCGCCTTCAGTCAATATACCTACAACAAGAACATACCGCTGATTGCCGCTGCGCTCAATGGGAAGAAACTCAATCGCTTCAGTAATTTCACAGGCGGACTTTCCGGATTGATTCAAGGATTCCCCGACCATTCCGAAAAGTTCGGAGCCCGCCAGGAACTGGGACCGGCGACACTTTGGGCGTCATACGGAAGCATTCACTTTCTTGATACAGCCCTGCAACTGCACGCCACGTCCGACACCGAGCAGTACGGCGTCGACTTTGATTTGCCAAAGGACTTCTCTACGACGCTCCAATATCAGCATGTCCGCCAGACTGGCCAACAGGGGAGCGACCAGTATGGACTGGCGATTTCTTGGTCGTTGTAATTTCCGCCGGACGTATTAGGGTTAGCGGCCCCGAGCGCTTTGAATCTTGTACCTGATCGGCTGCCTACCGGGCGCGAGTTCATCACAGTCAAGTCCTGGCCTAAGGAAAGAGGTGACGTCAAAGTCACCGAACCTTTGGGCGCCTTGGACGTATTAGAGATATGAAAAACATAATCCTCCGTTCAGCGATGTTTGTTTTCGTTCTTTCACTTCCGATGGCCGCGACGGCTCAGGAAAAGTCCAAAAAGCCCGCCGAGACCCCATCCGGCGTGACCCCGGCGCAGCCGGGCGCTCCGGGCGGCGGCGCGGTGCCGGCCAGCCCGGCAATTGAGCATCGTGGTGAACGTCTCGAGAAGCAGGGCGAGCGCCGTGCCGACCGCGGCGAAAAGCTCGAGAAGCAGGGCGATAAGATGCAGGACCGGGGCGAGAAGCTCCAGGACAAGTCCGAGAAGCTCGAGGCCGAAGGCAAGGATAAGGCCGCCGCCCGCGTCGAGAAAAGGGGCGAGAAGCTCGAGAAGCGCGGCAAGCGCCGTGAGAAGCGCGGTGAGCGCATGGAAAAACAGGGCGAGCACCGTGAGAAACGCGGCGAGAGGGTGGAACGCAGCCGCAAGTAATCCCAAAGAATAGGACGGCCGGGGGCGCCCAGGGAGGCGCCCCCTTGCGTTTTCCGGTATACCCTGCCTGCCAGCGGGATTGGCAGGGGCGGCTTGGAAATGTGTAGGCAGCAGGATGGATCGAGTTGGTCTGTACAAAAGAAAGCGGGGCGACGCCTTTCACACGGCTCGTGGCAAACGTTGTTGATGTCAAGGTTTGAGCCAAGGATTCCCTTGCTACAGTTAAATCCATGACGAGACATGGTCAATTGGCTCGCCATCGACAGCCTGGGCCGTGGATTTCTGACGAGCGCGCTGCTATCGTTCTATTTCTACAAACGCTTTGGCCTTCATGAAGGGCAGATCGCGGCTCTCCTCGTGACCGCGGACGTCCTCAACGTCACCTCGAACGTCCTTGCTAGGCGTATCGCTCGGCGGATCGGGCTCGTCAACACGATGGTGTCCACCCATCTGCCGTCGAGCCTGCTCATGCTGCTTCCATTTCGCCCGACATTCCGCATGGCGGCCGCGTTATTTCTGCTCCGCGAGTTGTTGATCGATATGGATGTGCCGACCCCGGCAGTCATACCTCGCTTCGATCGTCGATCCCAGCGAGCGGACCGCCGCCCTGGGCCTCGTTCAACTCACTCGGACATCCATGTGGGCGGCGGCGCCGGGCTTGGCGGGCTGGATGATGGGCGCGGGCGGCTTGTCGGCTCCTCTCTATATCGGGGCGTCGCTCAAGGCGGCGTACGATCTGCTGCTGTGGCGGGCCTTCCGCCGCCTCAGCCGCGTTAACGAGGCGGCGTCACTCCCTCTGGAAGGGTTTGCAATCCGATCAATGCCGCCGCCGCCATGAGCGCTGCTCCGAGACCGAGTTGAAGCGACATCGACATCGTGAAGAAACAGAATTCCGGCCGCCGCGCCGAAGAACGGCGCGAGCGCGAAATAAAGGCTCGTCCGCGCGCTCCCCAAGCGGCGCAGCGAAAGCATGAAGCAGACCAAGCTTAGGCCATAGCAAAGGAATCCGACCAGGCCCGCCTTCGCGAGAAGGACCGGCGTCGAGATGCGGGCTCCGGCGGCGAGCGCCAAGCCGATATTCACGGGCCCGGCGAAGAGACCCTTAATCGCGGCGATGGATACGGGATCCTTATCGGAAATCCTCTGGGATAGGTTATTGTCGAAGCCCCACGCGAGGCAGGCGGCGGCGATGAGCAGGCTTCCGTGCCAGTGCGCGTCCGCGATGAAGCTGGCGTTCGGCCAAGAGAGCACGGCGCCGCCGAACAGCACGAGGGCGATCCCGAGCGCGAGCCTCGTGGTCGCGCGCTCGCCGAAAATGGCCCAGGCCAGGCAGGCGGTGAATGCCGTTTCAAGATTGAGCAGCAGAGAGGCGGCCGATGCGGAGGTCCTGGCGAGCCCCAGCATCAGCAGGACCGGTCCGACGACGCCGCCGCAGAGGATCGCGCCGGCCAGCCACGCAGATCGGCGCGCCCAAGAGGCGTTCCCGCCAGCCCGGCCGCGCGAGGTCGAAGAAGCCAGACGGCGCCGAGCCCAAGGCCCGACCCGAGTAGAAAACGCCGGCCAGGAGCACCGGCGGGATGTCGGAGAGCAGCAGCTTGGACGCGACCGACGCCAAGCCGAAAAGCAAAGGCGCGATGAACGCGGGCGCGAGCGCAACGAAAGAAGACCGGCTGCTCATGATCCAGATTATAGCCGCTCAATGGGGTCATGGGGCGGCCACGAACCTAGCAGTCTTGTCATAACCTAGCGGTAAGCACCTTTGTGAGTGTCGGAAGCACTCCGGTCGTCGATAAATGGCGACCTCTAGGTTTCTAGCCTAGAGGTTTTTGGCAAAAAAAAGACCCGGACCTTTTGGGCTCGGGTTTCGTTTTCTCGACGAGAAACTGAAGAAATTGGTTGCGGGGCTGGATTTGAACCAGCGACCTCAAGGTTATGAGCCTAGACGGAGCTGGAAAAAAATGCCCCTCGCGACCGACCGCAGTTTCATCAGGTTCAGGATCGAACCTAGCAGTCGTGTACTGAGTATAGCAGAAGAACCGTTAAAAAGAACGCTGTCGATTCATTCCTTGAAGACGAATTTTCCCATGAGCGAATCGATGGCCCGCTGCAGCGCGGGCTGAGCCTTCTCCTGCCGGCTGCAGGTAAACCAGACGCTGTCGTGAATGCCGATGGGTTTATCGTGGAGCTTCACGAGGCGGCCCTGCTTGAGATCCATATCCACGACGGCGCAATCCATGAGTCCCGCGCCTTCGCCTTGGACCGCCAAGATGCGGATGAGATCGGGATTTTCCACCTCCGCCTGGATATTGGGCGTGACGCCGTTGCGTTGCAGGAAGTGCTCCGCTTCCATGCGTACGGGATTGCCGGGCGAACGCAGCAGTAGGGGAACCCGCACCAGCCCGGATGGAAACGTCCACATCCGCAGCTTGAGCTCCGGGGCGGCGATGAAATACAGCTGGGTGCTCGAGACCAGGCGGCTGCGAAAATTGCGCCCCATGCGCGCCGATAGGTCTAAGTCGGAGACGACCAGGTCGAGCATGTGCCGCTCCAGGAGGTCCTGCAATTCCTCGGCACTTCGAGTCTGTATGCGCACGGAGATGTTCGCTCCGGCGGATTTGACGCGCAGAATGACCTCGACGGCGTTCTTCCACGAGCCCGTCGAGCTGACGCCCAGGCGGAAGACGGGCGCGGAGGCGGGGCGGTCGTCTTTAAGGAGGGCCACGAGCTCCTCGGCGTGGGAATAGATTCTTTCGCAGTACTCGAAGGCCAAGCGGCCTTCGTCGGTCAGGCTCACGCCGTGCCGGCTGCGCGAGAGCAGGCGCTTGCCCAACGATGCCTCCAGCTGCTTCATCTGCAGGCTGAGCGTGGATTGGTTAAGGAGCAGGCGCTTGGCGGCCGCGGAAATGCTGCCCGCCTTGGCGATGATCCAGAAGTAATAGAGCTGGTTGAAGTTCGCGGGTACCATTGTAAAAATCAATGTAACATATTGGTAGAATGTATTTTACAAATGTATCAACCTCCCGTATACTGAGTCGTAGGAAGGAGGCAGACCATGCGGATGAGATCGCAGCTGGCCCTGGCGGTTTTCGCGGCGGGCTCCCTGGGAGTGGCCGCGCTCGTCGCCGACCGTTATATCGCCGCCAGCGAGATTCTCTACGGCAGGGTCGAGGAGCGCGCCGGCGCGCTTCTGGAAACAGTGGAAAATCTGGCGATGCCTCAGCTACTCCAAGGAGATGGCCGCGACATCAATCGCGAAATCGGCGTTCTGGGCCGGCTGCCCCGCGTGGAATCCATAAGCATCTACGACGAAAACGGAAAGGTCGTCTTTCAGACGGAGCATAAGGACGAGCCGAGAGCGCCGCGGGCCGGCCCCGCGAAGGCCCGGCTCATCGAGCTTCATAAGGCGATGACCGATCCTGTTTCCGGAAAGCTGATCGGAGGAGTTCAAGTCGCGCTCTCCACGGAGAGCCTGCAGGCAGCTCTTCGCGATCTGCTCTGGCGGGGCATCGGGCTAGGGGTCGCGCTTCTTTTGACTATGGCCGTGACGGCTTGGTATCTGGGCGTCCTGCTCGGGCGCAGAATGGAGTCCATCGCCCGGGCCATCGAGGGCGTGGAGCTCGATAAGCCGCTGGGTCTTAAGGACGGCGGGAGCGATTCGGAAGCCGATCTCTTGGTCAGGAAGTTCAACGCCCTGCACGAACGCCTCCTGCTGGAAATCGCCGAACGCAAAAAATTAACGGAGGTGAAGGACGATCTGACGAATATGCTCATCCACGATATGAAGCAACCTCTCACGATTCTCAACACGGTTCTGGCAATGTTCGCCGAGAGCGGCGGGGCGGAGCTCCCCCAGGGCAAAAGGCTTGCTCTGCTGAGGATGGCGAAAAGGAGCATCCGCCGGGAAAGCTCGATGATCGAGGACCTGCTCCAAATGGCGAGGCTGAAAAATGCCGAGATCCCCCTGCGCAAGGAGCGGCTGAGTCTCAAGTCGTTTGTCGAGGAATGCGCTCGGGAGAATGGCGTCGTCGTCGAGCAGGCACAAAGGCGCTGGACCTTGGAAGTCGGCGACGGAATCGACTCGAGCTGGATCTACGGAGATCGCGCCCTGCTTAAGAGATTGGTGGGCAATCTCGTGCTCAACGCGATCGACCATACGCCGGAGGAGACGGGCATTACGCTGGGCGCTCGCTTGCACGTCGCCGATCGCTCCAAAGTCGAGATCTACGTCCGTGACGAGGGGCTCGGGGTCCCGCCCGCGCAGCGCGAGGCCATTTTCGAGAAATTCCGCACCTCTTCCCAATTCTCGCGCAACGCCGGGCTGGGTCTGGCGTTCTGCCGGATGGCGGCCGAGAGGCATTCAGCGCGGCTTGAGGTGCTGGATCGCCCCGAGCCGGGCGCGACCTTCGCGCTGATCATCCCCTTCGCGTCCTCGCAGTCGCTCGCTTTGGAAAGAAACGGCGCGGTCGGAAAAAATAAAAATACGACGGCACGGGAAACGCTCCAGGAGCGTTAAGCCATGAAAACTCACGCTTCGTTCGTATGGAACTTCGATTCCTTGGAATTAAGGAGATGCGCTATGAGGGCGAAAACAGACGACAGGCCCAAAATCGTCGTTATCGATGACGACCGGGATTTTCTCGCTGCCATGGAGCTCTCGCTCAAGCCGATATACCGGGTGACGACTCTTTTCGGAAGCGAATGGACCTACGCGCAAGTCTCGGCGTTGGCCCCGGACCTGATTCTTCTCGATGTGCATATGCCGCACGAAAACGGCTTCGAGATATGCCGTCAGCTTCGCACCGAGCGGCGTTTTGCCGCGACGCCGATCGTATTTTTGACCGGTTCGAAGACGCCCGCGGACTTCCGCCGGCATCTTCGAGCCGGGGGCACGCGCTTTTTATACAAGCTGCTCGACCGGCGCCGACTGCTCGCGGCCGTGGCCGAGGAGCTCGCCCTCTCGGGCGCGACGCATTAAGACAGGAGGATGAACCCATGAACGAACGAAACCGGACCGAACTTCTGCTTGTCGACGACGATCCCGACACCTTGCAGGCGATGGCTTTCGCGCTCGACGGAATGTGGAAGGACATGCGCATCGAGACGGCCCAGAACGGTGAAGAGGCCTGCCGCAAGCTTGCGCACATGCGGCCCGATCTCATCATCACCGATTTGAACATGCCTGATGTGGACGGACTGCGGCTTTGCCGCGCGGTGAGAGAAGATCGGAATCTAAACCACGCAAAAGTGTTGGTGGTCACTGGCCGGAGCGACCGGCACGCCAACGCGCGTGCATTTGAGGAAGGCGCGGATGAATATATGGTCAAGCCCGTCGCGCCTTCCGAGCTTCGTCGCGCCGCCATCAGACTGCTCGGTCTGGGCCTGCTGCCAGATGGGAGGATTCAATGATCAAAGACATGCGCATGGCCGCTGCCGTTGCCGCGTCGGCGTTGTGTCTAGCTGCCTGCGCCGGCGGCCGCGTGAACGCACGAAAGGATACGCCGCGCCCGCCCGCCATCTCCGCGCCGACCGAGACCGGTCGGACTGTCGACGATGAGCCCGACGTCCGGGACGCGAATCTGCGCGCGATTGCCGGCGTCAAGACGATCGAGTTTGCCTACGACAGCGACGGACTTGATGAGGCCGCGCGGGGCGTCCTGAAAGCGAACGCGAAGCTATTGAATGGTCAACGGGATATAAAGATCCAGGTCGCCGGTCACTGCGACCAGCGCGGCACCATCGCCTACAACCTGGCGCTCGGCCAGCGTCGCGCGAAGGCCGTGAGGGACTATTACAAGGCGCTCGGCGTCGACGGCGCGCGGATCGCGACGATCAGCTGGGGGACGGAGCGGCCGCTGTGCTCCGAGTCGATGGAGGATTGTTGGGCGCGCAACCGCCGGGCCGAAACTCTGGAGGCCGTGAGCGCGAAGGTCGCCGGCGTGGCCCGCTAGCTTGCCTGCGGCCTAAAGGAGGTCGACGGCTATCGGCGCGGCTCCAGTATTGATAGAGTGCCTTTGCACGGCTGGTAACGCGTCATGATCGCTCTCACTAAACGATTTCTTCATCTCCTATCCGAACATCGATACGGGCTTACTTTGGCGGCCTTCATTTCCGCTGCGATCCTGACCGGCCTGTCGTGCGTGTTGTTCATGCGTGCCTTCGAGGCCGTCCTGGATCGCCGGCTGGATTTTCAAAGCGTGGGTTGGTGGTGCTTCCTGAGCACCCCGGCGCTTTTCCTGCTTTCGGTCGAGCTCATCCGCCGCATGGCGCCCTGCGCCGACGGAACCGGCATACCGCAGGTGATTTTCGCCATCAAGAATTCGGCCGCGGGCACGGAAAAGGCGCTGAAACCCCTGACTTCGCCGCTGACTATGACCGTCAAGATCGCCGCCCTGCTGCTCGCCCTGCTGGCCGGAGCCTCCACGGGGCGTGAAGGCCCCACGGTACACATCGCGACCTGCATCTTCGTCGGGCTGCTCATGATTCTGCGCCGCCTATTCGGCTTTAAATTCGATATGCGCTCCGCGATGGTCGCCGGCGGCGCGGCGGGGCTGGCCGCGGCCTTCAACACGCCCTTGGCCGGCGTCGTCTTCGCCATCGAGGAGCTGACCGTGGACTATTTCGCCAGCATCAAGGATTTCGTGATCATGGCCATCGTCATCGCCGCCGTCGCGGCGAAATCGCTTTACGGGGAATACAACTATTTCGGCAGGCTTTTGGAGCCGGCGCAGGTTCCCTTATCGACGCCTATCCTCATCGGCTTGGCCGGCGGTTTGGCGGGAGCCTTCTTTTCCACGGCTATCCTTCACGGCAAAAAAGCGCTGATGCGCCGCCGCGACGGCCTGTGGAGATACGCGATCCCGATTCTGCTGGCCTGGGGCCTGCTCGTCGTCGCCGGACTCAGCGACGCCGACGTGCTCGGCCCGGGCAACGAGGCGGCCCAAGCCTTGACGCGCGGTCATTTCGAGTCGTGGGCCTATCTTTTTCCGGGAGCCAAGATGCTGGCGACCTTGCTGACGTATTGGTCCGGGATCGCGGGGGGAATATTCGCGCCCTGCCTGTCCATCGGCGCGGCCTTGGGAGCGGACATCGGCCGCTTTACGGGCATGCCCATCGCCAGCTGCGCGATGATCGGCATGGCCGCGTTTCTCTCGGGAACCATTCAGGCGCCGATCACCTCTTTCGTCATCATCTACGAGATGACCGATCATCATCTGATGCTCGTGCCGATCATGCTCGCTTCGCTCACCGCCTTCATGGTCGCGCGCCTGCTCGGCGCCAAGCATCTCTATCCGTCGCTGTCGTTGAACTATCAATACCTGTTGAATGACGCGCCGAAGGCCCCGCCGGGACGTCATGAAGTCGCCGCCGGCGGATTGGCATAAGGACGCGATCATCTACGAGCTGCGCGTTCGCTCGTTTTGCGACTCCAACGCGGACACCCCTGACCCGTCGCAAAGGGCAGACGTTACTGTGACCTTCCGTCCATAGGATGCTCGCTTGCTTCTTCGTAATTTGGAGCAAGGTCTAGCATCACAGGAGGGAGTCATATGGCGAAACATGCCGCAAGTTCCGCGACGATGGCCGATGGTAAGATAATCAAGCACGTCGATAAGCTGCGGACCGTTCAGAGCCGCCCGGCGGTGCAGGTGCAATTTCCCGGTGAAGGAGAAGTGATCTCAGGGCTGTCTTATACGTTTCACATCTCGGCGGCGCCGGGGACCGAAGGCGTGGAAGTCTCCATCGACAACGGCGATTGGATGCCTTGCCGCGAGGCGCTTGGGCTCTGGTGGTATGATTGGAGCGGATTCGACAAAGGCGAGCATGAGCTGGCGGCGCGCACCCAGATGGGTGACGGGATTTCAGCGAACGCGGCCCCGCGCCGGTTTGCGGTGGAAGGAGGCTCTCATGAATAACCGAATCGCGGCTGCCGCCATCGTCCTCGGCTTATTTATCTGCCTGCCTGGAAACATATTCGCCCAAGCGCCGCTTGCCGGCGCGAGCAAAGTCTCCGGCGTTAAGAATAAGACGGTGGAATCGGGGCTGAGCTTAAAACTGATCGACGCCGATCAAAAAGCGCAGAAGAAGTCGGCGACCGTCAGCGTGCAGGTCCGCGGGCTCAAGCTCGTCGATCCCGCATCGGTCAAGGAGAAGCCGGCGCAGGGTCAGGGCCACCTGCATTATCGGCTCGACAACGGCCCCGTCATCGCCACGACGGCGACCAAGCTCAGCTTCCACGAGCTTGTCTCCGGACCGCACTCGTTTACGGTCAACCTGGCCGCCAATGATCATTCTCCTCTGGGGCCCAGCCAGACGGTGAACGTCACCGTTCCTTAAGGCCGGCCGTGGAGGCCTTCGGCCGTCCTGGATTGCCGCCCCGCTGGACGAGCAGCAGCAAGGAAGGGGTGGGGACGGCTTACAGCACCGCCAGCCGAATCTGGTTTACCCTTTCTCACGGCATCCTCAACGAAGTCTACTTTCCCACCCTGGATTCCCCTCAAATCCGCGACCTGGAATATCTGATCACCGACGGCGAGACTTTCTTCCACGAGGAGAAGCGCGATCTACAGACGCGGCTGGAATACATTGACGAACACTCTCTCGGCTACCGCGTCATCGGCTCCGACCCGCTGCATCGCTATCGGATCGTCAAAGAGATCATCGCCGATCCACATCTCCCTTGCGTCCTAATCCGCACTCATCTTGAAGGCGATGCCACTTTTTTGAAAAAACTGCGCCTTTATGTTCTCCTTGCCCCGCACCTCGAAGGCAGAGGTTGGGGAAATAACGCCGCTAAGATCCGCATGTCGGGGCGGGACCTGCTGAGCGCCCATCGAGGCAATATCCACCTGGCGCTGGGAGCGAGCATTCCTTTCGCGCGCGCGTCCTGCGGCTTTGTCGCAGCGAGCGACGGTTGGAGCGATCTGCATCACGATCTTCGCATGGATTGGGAGTTCGACTCGGCTTCGGACGGCAACGTGGCGTTGACGGGAGAATTGGATCTTTCCGAATCACGGACCTTCACGTTAGGATTATCCTTCGGCTTTACGCTCCACGGAGCCGCCTCTGGTCTCTTTCAGTCTTTGGGGCACCCTTTCGAGGAACAGAAGGCGAAATTTCAGGAGCAGTGGCATCGCGTCTGTTCCGGAGCGGCCTGCGTTACGAAGCCGACCGGGGACGGCGGACGCCTATACCGGATCAGCCACAGCCTGCTCTTGGCCCACGAAGACAAGACCTACCCCGGAGCGATGATCGCGTCCATGAGCATTCCTTGGGGTCAATCCTACGGGGATGAGAACGGATTGGGGGGCTACCATTTGGTCTGGACCCGGGACATGTGCAACAGCGCCATGGCCCTGTTGGCCTCAGGCAACAGGAAGACGCCGCTTCGCGCCCTGATTTACCTCGCCGCATCGCAGCTTCCAAACGGCGGCTTCCACCAGAACTTCTGGATTGACGGGGAGCCGTTCTGGCGCGGGGTACAATTGGATGAAGTGGCATTTCCCATCATGCTGGCCTGGCGTCTCCAGGAGCTTGGAGCTCTGGAGGACTTCGACCCTTACCCGATGATCTTAAAAGCGGCCGGCTACATCATCGCACAGGGCCCGGCGACGCCCCAGGAACGTTGGGAAGAGTGCAGTGGCTACTCCCCCTCGACTTTGGCCGCAAGCATCTCCGCCCTCATATGCGCGGCGCATTTCGTCCGCTTGCGCAAGGATGAGAAGACGGCGAAGTTTCTGGAAGACTCCGCGGATTTCCTGGAATCCCACGTCGAACAGTGGACGGTGACGACCCAGGGGTCGCTGGTCCCTGGAGTGTCGCGGCATTATATCCGCCTGCTTCCGACGACCCCGGATGACGCGCGCCCTGTTGAAGATCCCAATCGGGGAATTCTCTCCGTCAAGAACAGCGAACCAGGCATGCCGTTTCAATTTCCGGCAAAGGACATCGTCGACGCCGGCTTTCTCGAACTGGTGCGCTATGGGATCCGCGAGGCGGGCACTCCCCTGATGGAGGATGCCCTTCGCGTGGTGGACGCGATCTTGAAGGTTGAAACCCCTTCCGGTCCTTGCTGGCGCCGCTACAACCACGACGGATACGGGCAACAATCCGACGGAGGGCCATACACGGGTTGGGGACGGGGCCGGGCCTGGCCCCTGCTCACGGGAGAGCGCGGCCACTACGAACTGGCCGCGGGGCGGGACGTGCGGCCTTACATCAAGGCGATGGAAGGTTTCACTTCCAAGGGCGGAATGCTG
>JAYVZL010000366.1:0-18224 GCA_043783505.1 Elusimicrobiota bacterium | reverse complement strand
GCCGCTCTCGCAGCCGTTTTTGCGGCTCAAAGCGAGGGAACGCCCGGAGACCGGATTCGAGTCGCGACGACGTTCTTCACTTACCATTTTTCATACGGCGTCGGATCCCTTCTTGGAATCGCCAACGTTCTGTCAGGCCGTTGGCGCGCCCATTTGGGCCGGCCCTTGCCCAAAGGAGGAGTGCTTTATGTCTGATACCGCCCAAGTCATCGCCGTTCGGCAGGACGCGCGTCCCGCGCGCCTGGAGGTTCCGTTTCACAAGGCCTGTCTCGGCACGGAGGAGCTAGATGGAGTCGCCGAGGCCGTCAAGTCCGGCTGGATCACCATGGGTCCCAAGACCGTGGAATTCGAGAAGCGATTCAAGAGCGCTCTGTGCGGCCTCTCCATACCCGAGGCGGATTTATTCGCGGTCTGCGTCAATTCCGCCACGGCGGCGATGCACCTGGCGCTCAAGGCCATCGGCCTAGAGCGCGGCGACGAGGTGATCCTGCCGACCAACACCTTCATCGCCACCGCCGAAGTGGTGACCTACTTCGGAGCCGTGCCGGTCTTGTGCGATATCGAGGAGGACACGCACAACATGTCGGTGTCCGCCATGGAGAAACTCATCACGCCTAGGACCAAGGCCGTCATCCCGGTGCATTTCGGCGGACTGCCATGCGACATGGACGAGATCATGGCGATCGCCCGCACGCGAGGTCTGTCGGTCATCGAGGACGCGGCGCACGCTTTGCCCAGCGAATATAAAGGAAGGCTCATCGGCACCATCGGCGATCTGACCTGCTTCAGCTTTTATGCGACCAAGACTCTCGCCATGGGCGAGGGGGGCATGGTCGTCACCGCCAACGAGGACTATGCGAACCGGGTGAAGATCAACCGCCTGCATGGGATCAGCCGGGACGCATGGGACCGGTACACGCTCAAGGGAAATTGGTTTTACGAAGTGGTCGACAACGGCTTTAAGTACAACACGACGGACATTCACGCCGCCTTGGGCCTGGCCCAGCTTCGCAAACTCTACGTCATGAACTCCGCGCGGGCGAGGATCGCCGCCGCCTATGATTCCGCGTTCGCGGATTCACAAGTGACGCGGCCGGGCCTGCGGCCTGACCGCACTACGTGCCGGCATTTGTACGTCATTAAGATCGGCAACCGAGACGAACTGCATGAAAAACTCAAGCAGGAGGGGATCGGGACCTCGGTGCACTTCGTCCCCGTGCACAGGCATCCTCATTACCGAAAAACGTACGGCTACCAAGACTCGGACTATCCGACGGCCAATCGAGTCTTCGAGAAGGCGCTCTCGCTGCCCATTTATCCCGACATGACCCTTGAGCAGGTCGACCACGTCTGCCGAAGCGTCTTGCGTCATGCGCGGTAGCCTTTACGCGCGCCATTTCAAGCGGGGGTTCGACGTCGCGGCCGCGCTCTTGGGTCTTATCCTTCTGAGTCCCGTTCTCCTTGCGGTGGCGGCGGCCATCAAAATCCTAGATTCCGGACCGATCTTTTTTAGTCAAATGCGGGCCGGGCGGGGCTTCACGCCGTTCATCCTGTTCAAATTTCGGACCATGCGCGTCGCGGGCGCGGGCCCGCAGATCACCTCCGGGGCGGACGCGCGCGTCACGCCTCTGGGCCGGCTGCTGCGCAGGACCAAGCTCGACGAGCTGCCGCAGCTGTTCAACGTTCTGCGCGGAGACATGAGTGTCGTCGGCCCGCGTCCCGAAGTGCCGCGATACGTGGAGCTGTTCAAGAGCGATTATGAGTTCATCCTCTCGGTCAAGCCTGGGATCACCGACTACGCCGCCATCAAGTACCGAGACGAGGAGACGGTGCTCGGCAGTTATCGCGATCCGGAGCAAGGCTACATAACCGAGATCTTGCCCGCGAAGATCGCGCTCTATCGGCGCTATATCGGCGAGATAGGCCTTGCGACGGATCTAAAGATCATCCTAGCGACCGCGTCGAGGGTCGTCGCCGGTCAATAAAGCCCCGCCTACTGAATCCCACTCGGCGGGCTGATGACTCGCGGCCAGGTGTGGACGTAGGCTTCGGCCTTCTTTCGATATATCACGTTGAACGGAGACAGAAGCCCCAGGAAAATTATCTTGAGAGTCACATGATACAGGCAGAGACCGGTGACCAGCAGGGCCTGCGGGCCGGGATTGTATTTCCGGAAAAATTTGATCTTGTTGAACACCTGGTTGGACACCGAGATAAAGTAGTTTTTCTTGGCGCTTTGGCCGATGTGATGGATGAGGCGGGTCTCCGGGAAATAGAGGAGCTTAAGCCCCGCGTCGAATGCTCGACGGCAAAAGTCCACGTCCTCTATCCAAAACATCGTCTCATCGAGAAGCCCGATCTTCCCCAGCACCTCCCTTCTAAAGAAAATAGCGGCGCCCGAGCAGCTTTCCGCCTCGAAAGGCGTGTGAAAAGACTTGTCCGTGTAATGCTTCCAACCGAGAAAGCGCGTCAAGTAGTGCGTTTCGCAGAACACCGACCAGACGGTCGGGAAGCGCCATACGCTAAACTGCCGGGTGCGATCGGTGTTCAGCAGCAGGGGCGCGATCAGGCTGAGGCGCTTGTCCCGCTCCATTCGGGCGAACAGCTTCCCAAGCGTGTCCTCGAGGAATTCCGTGTCGGGATTGAGCATGAAGATGTACCGGCCTTGGGCCACCCGGAAGGCTTGATTGTTGGCGGCGGGAAAGCCGGCGTTGAACTTGTTCTCTATTACTGATACTTGGGGAAAACGGCGCGTCACCGCGGCAGCGCTGCCGTCGGCGGAGTTGTTGTCGACGACTATCGTCTCGATGGCCATCGTCGGCGGAACCCATCGGTACAGACTTTCAATGCACTTCAGGAGCAGGTCCTTGACGTTGTAGTTCACGATCACGACGCTGATATCTGGCTGTTCCATAACGAAGAGTCTATCGTTGAGGCGCCCTGCAGCCCCATAGAGGGGGCGTAAATTTATTTTATTGCCGTGACCATCAAAAATCCACATTATCGTTGCCTCGCCTCGATGTCCTTCGCGGCGGCTGTCCGGGTATCATTCGCTTCATGACGATATTTAACGCCGTTTCCCGCCGCCGCTTGGTCGTGATAACGGTGGACGTCGCCGCGGTTCTAGCCGCCTACGCGCTGGCTTTTTTCCTTCGCTTCGATTTCGACCTTGACGCGTACTATTTCGACTGCCTGATTGTGACCGCCCCGTTCGCCCTCATGACCTATCTCCCCATAGCCTATTGCTTGGGCGTCAAGCGAGGCTTGGAGTACTCGGCAAGCTTCGGCGACGAGGCGGACGTGCTCAAGGCGGCGTCGCTGTCCGCGCTGCTCTTAAGCCTGATCTTCATACCTGCCACTCATGCCAAGTTCCCCAGGTCGGTCCTTCTGCTGTGGCCGATCCTCTCCGTGGTCGCAGCGGCCGGCCTGCGCGCCTGCGCGCGTCGAGCCCAGGGCTATCGGCTCCTGAGTCGGCGGACCCGCGGCCGCACGGCGGTCATCGTGGGGGTGGGCGACTTGGGCGAGCTCGTGTACCAAAGCATGCGCTCGGATAAATCGGTCGATTACCGCATCGCGGCATTTTTCGACGACGATCCCTCCAAATGGGGGATGCGTTTGCACGGCGTGACGGTCGTCGGCGGGGTCCCGGCGATGACAGCACTTCTCGCGCGCGTTCCGGTCGACGAGATCGTCATCGCCGTGAGCCGGAACCGAGGCAGCGCGGTCGGGGCGGTCGCCGACGCCCTGCAAGGTGTGGGCAAACGACCGGAGGTGCGGATCATGCCCACCATCGATGAGATGCTCAAATCACCAAAGCGCGCCGACCCCCGGAAAGTACTGCCCTGCGACCTGCTCAATCGCCGCGTCGTCTCGCTCGACACCGAGAGCATCGTCCGCTCTATTGAAGGAAAGGTCGTGCTGGTCACCGGCGCAGGAGGTACGATCGGCGGCGAATTGTCGAGACAGGTCGTCCGATACAAACCGGCTAAAATCATTCTCCTCGAGAACCATGCCACTGCCTTATTCTACCGCGAGGCGGAGCTGCGCGGGAGTCTGCCCGAGGGCGAGGTCGTCGCGATGTTGGGCGATGTGCGCGACCAGGTACTGCTCGAGCGTATATTCCGCGAGGAGCGTCCCCAGATCGTTTTTCACGCGGCGGCGCATAAGCATGTCCATCAGCTCGAGACCAACATCCATGAAGGCGTGAGCAACAATCTGCTTGGAACCTATCACCTTGCGCGCGCTGCCGACCGCTACGGAGTCGAGAACTTTATCCTGATCTCGACGGACAAGGCCGTGCGCCCTTCCTGCGTGATGGGTGCCACCAAGCGCGCCGCCGAGATCGTTGTGTCGAATATGGCGCATGCGAGTAAGACCCGTTTCGCGGCCGTGCGCTTTGGCAACGTCCTGGGGAGCTCGGGGTCGGTCCTGAAGATATTCCAAGAGCAGATCGAGAAGGGACAGCCGATCACCCTCACGCATCCGGACGTCACGCGCTATTTCATGACCGTGGAGGAGGCGGTGGGCTTGGTCCTGCAGGCGTCGGCGATGGCCAAGGGCGGGGAGATCTTCGTGCTGAAGATGGGAGAGCCGGTGCGGATCATGGACATGGCGCGCAAGCTCATCCTCTTGTCGGGCCTGGAGCCTGGACGCGACATCGAGATCCGCGTCGTGGGACTCAAGCCCGGCGAGAAGCTGGCCGAGGAGCTCATCGAGGACGCTTCGGGCCAAGAGCAGTCGGAGCATCCCGAGATCCTGGTCCTACGTTCCGAGAACAAGCGGATTGAAGAGCTCGCGATTAGGATGTCGATGCTGGAAAAACTGAGGCAGGGCGCCGGCAACGGGGACATGATCCGAGCCCTGTCCCAGCTGGTGCCGACCTTCATCGCCGATCCCGTGCACGACAAGCTCAAGGAGGTCGCGTGGGTAGAATGAAATCAATCGCATCGCGCGCGCTGGCGGCCGCAGGGGTGCTTCTTTGGAGCCAGTGCGCCCTCGCGGCGACTTATTACGTCGCCGTCAACGGAAGCAATTCTAACCCCGGCACGAGCGCCAGCCCGTTTCTAACACTCCAAGCGGGCGTCAACGCCGCTCGGGCGGGAGACACGATCATCGTCCGTGACGGCACTTACGGGCCCACGGGCGGTGCTGGCTCGATGGGGGTCACCATTAATACCGCGGGAAGCCCGTCGGCGCCGATCATCCTCAAAGCCGAGCACAAAGGCATGGCGATCCTGGATTGCCGCTTGGTCTGCCAGGCGTACCTCAACTTCCCGAGCGCGTCGGCGGCTTATTGGGTGATTCAAGGCTTCGACATACGCAACGGCGCGAACTTCGGGATCGTTGTCTATCCCGCGGGGAGCAACAATCTTCTCATTCAAGGAAACATCATCCATCATATCGGCAACCGCGTCGATACGACGGCGCAGGGTATCGCCGGAATATTCACCGACGCCAACATGAACATCGTAATCGACGGCAACGTCATCTATGACGTCGGCCGCACCAGTGTCTTGACCGGCTCTCATGACCACGGTATCTATACCCACGGCCGGAACATGGTGATCTCCAACAACGTGTTCTTCAACGCCCGCAACGGCTGGCATATCCAGACCGCCGTCAATTTCTCCGGGACGATCGCCAACAATACGTTTTTCGGGCCCAATCCGTATCCTGGAAAGATCGGCCAAATCGTCCTGTGGGATCCAAACGGGAGCGTGTTCGTGCGCAACAACATCTTCTACAACCCCGTCTCCTACGCGATCACCAACGTCGGGGCGTCGTTTTCGGGGGCGTGCAGCTTCGATCACAACATCGTCTTCAGCAACTCCGGCTCAGCGGGGATGATCGATTCACTGCCCTCCGGCTGCGTTCAATCCGATAATCTGCTCAATGTCGACCCCAAACTCACGACTCCGTCCCTGCCGAACTACAACTTCCAGTTGTTGCCCGGAAGTCCCGCCATCGGCGCCGGGGTCGCGCTCTCTTTTGTGTCGCTCGACTTCAACGGCACCTCTCGATCGGCGCGCAACGACATCGGGGCTTTCCAATATGGGGGCGGCATCGTCGCGCCTCCTGTGCCTCCCGTGCCGCCGGGCTGCGTGGCCAGCGCCGGCGCCTGGCAGAGTATTCCGTTGCCCTCGCAGTCGGGATTTTTCACCGTCGAGTTCGACGCGACTCCCGGCGCGGCGGTCCTCGACGGCGTGGGCGGTCTCTCCAACGGCGCGGCGGCCGATTACACGGGCCTGGCGGTCGCGGTGAGATTTAACAACACCGGCATGATCGACGCCCGCAACGGCGGCATCTATACGGCCGCGGCCTCTATCCCTTACATCTCGGGCATGACCTATCACGTGCGGCTCGTCGTCAATCGCATAGCCGGCGTCTACAGCGCCTACGTGCGCCAGGGCTCCAACGCCGAGCGGCTCATCGGCGGCAATTATGCCTTCCGCCCGGAGCAAAGCGCCGTCGCGGCTTTAAACAATCTTGGCGTGTTCTCGAGCGTCGGCAGCGAGATGGTCTGCGCCGCGGCCGTGACGGCCTCGGCCCCGCCGACCGCCATCACCGCTGTCTCGGCGACGGGCGTCGGCCCGACCTCGGCGACGATCCTGTGGACCACCAACAACGCGGCTGACGGCCAGGTTCAGTACGGCCCGACCACGGCCTATGGAGTGACGACGACGCTCAACGCCGCGCCGACGCCGAGCCACAGCGTCGCCATCGGCGGCCTGACGTCCGGCACCGTCTACCACTATCGCGTGATGTCGCGCGACGCCGCCGGAAATCTCACGACGTCTCCAGACGGGACCTTTACGACGAGCGCAACTCCCAGTTGCGTGACGAGCGCCGACGCTTGGCGCAATATTCCCCTGACGGCGCAGACCGGAACCTTCACGGCGGTGTTTGACGCCGTTGCGGGAAAGGCGAACATAGACGGCGTCAGCGGCCTCTCCAACGGGGCGGCGTCCGCCTACACGAGCCTGGCCGCCGCGGTGCGCTTCAACAATATCGGCAAGATCGACGCCCGCAACGACGGCACCTACGCGGCCGTCGCGTCGATCCCTTACGTGGCGGGCGCGTCTTATCGCTTCCAGCTCGTCGTCAACATTCAGGCCCGCACCTACAGCGCCTACGTGACGCAGGGTGCGGGCGCCCAGCAGGTCATCGGCCTTAATTACGCCTTCCGAACGGAGCAGAAGGCCGCCGTTCTTCTCAACAACCTGGGAATTTTCGCGGATGCCGGCGGCGAGACGGTTTGCAAAGCAGCCCCATGAGCGCATTGCAGCTTCCGGTCGATTTCCATCGCACTCCGGCCACGCAGGCGCGGACAGCCGTTCACGCGTTCCAGTTGCCGGCGTCGGGCCGGGCGGCGCTTCTGGCCGCCTTCGGCGTTCTACTTCATCGCTACAACGCTCAGGCCTCCATTCTACTCGAGGCCGAGGAAATGAGCGCGGCGGGAGAGAGAATGTGGAGTCGTTCATTCGAACTCTCCACCGCGGCTGGCACGACGTGCCGGGACGTCTTGGAGCAGGCGGGCGATTTCCTGCGGGGCGCGGCCGGCTCCAACTCGCAGGGCGGCGGAGCCGCGGTCGTTTTCCTCGATTCGGGCCGGCCTCAGGACCAGGACGAGGCGGACGCTGATCTGCGGTTGGTGGTTGTGAACTCGAAGACCAACGTCGAGGCGGCGCTCCTTTACAATCCGGAGCTGTTCAAGCCCAGCACCGTCGAACGCTTCGCGGGCCATCTTCGGGTGCTGATGAGCCATATCGCGGCTGATCTAAACGCGCCGATCTCAAGGCTGACGATCCTTCCTCTGTCGGAACGGCGTTGGATCGAGTCCGTGTGCGACGGTCCGCCTCGGCCGTCCCGCGCCGAGCTCGTCCACCGTTCGTTCGAGGCGCGGGCTGCCGCCGCGCCCGAGGCGACCGCGCTTCGGTTTCGCGATCAAAGCCTCACCTATCGCCGGCTGAATTCCCGGGCCAACAAGCTCGCCCGTTATCTGACGGCCGAAGGCATCGGCGCCGAATCCCGGGTCGCGACGTGTCTGGAGCCGTCGTTGGACGTCGCGATCGTTCTCCTGGCCGTGCTCAAGGCTGGAGCCGTCTACGTTCCGTTGGATCCCGCCTGCCCGCACGCGCGCATGCGCGCCTCGTTGGAAGACATTCAGCCGCGGCTGATCATCACGCGCGCGAGCCTTGAAGACTTCGAGCGTCTCGCCAAAGATCTCTCCGAGGAGAATCCCGAACTTGACGTTCAGCCCGAGCAGACGGCGTACATCTATTATACGTCGGGGACCACGGGCAAGCCTAAGGGAGCGGCGGCCAGCCAGGCCAACCTGGCAAGCTATATCCGCTCCGCCCGGGAGCGCTTCGGGATCGACTCGTCCGACGTCATGCCGGCAATCGCGCGTTACAGCTTCAGCATCAGCATGTTCGAGTTGATGTCGCCGCTCGCGGCGGGTGGAACGCTCGTCATCCTCGAGCGCGACCACATCCTGGATCTCGACCGCCTGGCGCGGACCTTGGCGGACGCGACGATCTTTCACGCGGGCCCCAGCCTCCTTAAGGGCCTCATCGCTCACGTTACGCGCCGCTATCCGGATTTCGACGGGTTCGCGGGGGTGCGCCACGCCTCCACCGGCGGGGACATGGTCCCGCCCGAGGTGCTCGAGGGCTTGAAGCGGATCTTCTTCAACGCCGAGGTGTTCGTCATCTACGGCTGCAGCGAGATCAGCTGCATGGGATGCACATATCCCGTTCCTCGCGGCCGGCGCCTGGAGCGGACCTTCGTGGGACGGCCGTTTGAGAACATGTCCGTCCGGGTGCTAGATCCCGCGTTTAATCTCCTTCCCGCGGGCGTCGTCGGCGAGATACATTTCGCCGGGGATGGAGTGGTCAAGGGCTACCTCAATCGTCCCGATCTGAGCGCGGAGCGATTCGTCGAGTTCGACGGCCGCCGCTTTTATCGCACCGGCGACGTGGGGCGGCTGAGCGAGGACGGTTGGCTTGAGATCCTCGGCCGCGGCGACTTCCAAGTCAAGCTGAGGGGCATGCGCGTCGAGCTGGGAGAAGTCGAGCATCATCTTCGCCGCGCGGCGGGCGTGCGCGACGGCGTGGTGACGGCCAGGCTTCTCGGGGGAGAGGAGAAATCACTGGTCGCCTATGTCGTCATAGATCACGGCCGCGATGAAGCCGTCCTGGCGGACGTTCGCCGCCATATGGCCGAGCATCTCCCCGATTACATGCTTCCGGCGAGATACGTCAAGCTAGACGCTTTGCCCCTGAACTTCAACATGAAAGTCGACCGGCACGCGCTTCCTCCGCCGGAGGCGGCGAGTCCTCGCGTCGCGGGCTTTCGCAATGCGCAAACGCCGACCGAGCGGCGGCTCGCGTCGCTTTGGGCGAGGCTCTTGGGGTTGGAGCAGATCGGGCTCGATGACCATTTCTTCGATCTCGGCGGAAACTCCATGCTCGGCATCAAGCTGATCCTCGATGTCGAGGGCGAGTTGGGCGTCGTTCTCAACGGCATGGAGGTGTTGCGCGAGTCGCTCGCGGGACAGGCGGCGCTTTGCGACCGGCGTCTGGGAAAGATGGAAGCCGCCGTCTCCGATTTTCCCGCCGATAATGATTTCGAGCCCTTTTATTTCGGAGAAGGGCGAAGCCTTTACGGGGTGTTGAGCGGCAAGCCCGCGAGCCAGGCGGTGCTGATCGGACCCCCGGTCGGCCAGGATCACTATCGCGCGCACTTCGTTCTGCGGCGGCTGGCTCAGCGGCTGGCGGCGCAAGGCGTGCCGGCGCTGCGGTTCGACTACTACGGAGTCGGCGACTCGCTGGGCGAGAGCGTGGACGCGACTTGCGGCCGGTGGCGACGCGACATCGCGGACGCTTATCATGAGCTCAAGCGCCGAACCGGCGCTGCGAGGATAACCGCCGTCGGAGTGCGGCTGGGGGCGACGCTGCTTGGCGCCGCCGCGGAGGAGCTCGAGTTCGACAGGCTCGTCGTCTGGGATCCGGTGTGCGACGGGACGAGGTACTTCGCCGAGATGTCCGCGGCAAACGAGCGGTTTTCTCCGCGCTGGCGGCGGCTGTTCCAGCCGCCGCCGGCGCGCGTCAAGGGAGAAGTCGAACTGCTGGGGATGGCGTGCTCCGAAGCGAACGCGCGCGAATTGAAGGCGTTGTCCTTCCCGCCGAGCGGTCCTCGCTGGTCCCTCAAGCGGCTTGACTTGGACTCGGGTTGGAACGACATCGCCCGTCTGGGCGAGCTGCTTTCGGATGCGGGCATTTCGACCGCGTTGGCCAAGATGGCGACGGAGACCATATGAAAGAATCCGCCTGCCGTTTCGGCGAGCACGGGCAGCTAGCCGGCGTCATCACAGAGCCCGTCGGCACAGCCCCGCGCGCCGCCTTCGTGCTCGTCAGCGCCGGCCTGACGCCGAAGTTCGGCCCTTTTCGCCTCTATGCCCAGCTCGCGCGCCGGCTCGCGGCCGAGGGAGTGCTCACCCTGCGGTTTGATCTGGGCGGCATCGGCGATAGCGGACAGGGATATGGCGGCCATCCGCTCAAGAAGCGCACCGAGCTGGAGATCAAGGCGGCGGTGGATTTTTTGAGTGAGAGCCGTGAAGTGGAGGCCGTCGTCTTGGGAGGCTTATGCTCAGGGGCGGAGGACTCTTTTCGCTACGCGGAGCACGACGCTCGAGTCGCGGGTGTCGTGCTGATCGACGCGTTCGGCTACAAGACCGCGGGCTGGAGATTCCGGGACCTGGCGATCCGCGCCGCCCGGCGCGCGCTCTGGGCGCTGGGGCTTTTGTCGATCGACGCTCCGGCCGGCGGCCGAGCGCTTATCGACTACAAGCCGATGGATCACCCGGAGGCCAGGCGCATCCTGAGGGCGTTGATTGGGCGGAAGGTGGCGATGCATTTCGTCTACACCGGGGGGATGCGCGAATCGTTCAACCATAAGGGCCAATTCAAGGCGATGTTCGACGGGATCGAATTCCAAGGCCTGGTGAGTCTCGATTATTTCCCGCAGTTGAGACACACGCAGGCGCTCGAGGCCGATCGCCGCGCGGTCATCGAGGCGATAACGAGCCGGGTGACGGCCGTGGAGGGCGTCCTATGCCGAGATTGAAAGTCGCGGCCGTGATCAGCGCGGATCCGGGCCCCCATGAGCTCTGGACGCTGCGGCATCTGTCCTTCGTCGCGTGCGAGCTGAGCGTGGCCCGCCAGGCGCCTGCCGCGGACCCGCCGGTGGCCGCCGACGATCGAGCCGCGCTCGACGAGTATTTCGATTGCGACGACTTGCGCGCCTGGTGGGCGCGAAGCGAGATCGCGACGGCGTCGGAGGCGGCTCAGGACGTGGTTGTGCGGATTTTCGACGGCAAGCCGGGGCCGTGGGTCATGCCTCGGCCGACGGTCGCGGCGCTGACGATGCGCCACGAGAAAAATTCGGTCTGCATTATCGATGAGGGGATCGACCAGGCGCGGATCCTATGGCGGGGGGCCCCGCAGCTCGCCCCCGGAGACGCGAGCCTGGACATTTTTTTCCGCGCGCACCTCGAAGCGACCAGGGCCCTGGTCCAAATCGTAAAGACTTACGCGAGCGTTCCGGGAGGAGACGAGTGTTGAGCGAGATCGGGTCGGCCGCCATGGCGCTGGCCGCGCGCGTAAAAGACGGCGGGCTGATCGTCAACGAGCACACGTTGACCCGCGAGCAAACCCGCGTCCACGTGGACGCGCTGGGCCGGTGGTTCGACTTCATCCATTTAGACGAGCTTCCCAACCGGCTCGCGCGCCCCAGGCAGCGGCCGTTCTGCCTGCTGACCTTCGATGACGGAAAGCTAAGCAACGCGACCGTAGCCGCCCGCGAGCTGGAGCGGCTGGGCGTGCCGGCTTGCTTTTTTGTGGTGAGCGACTTCATCGGCGGCAAAGCGCCCCTCTGGTTCGATCTATACAATCTCCTTAAAAAAGGAGAACCGCTGCCTTCGGGATTGAGCCCGCGCGCGGTCAAGCAGCTGCCCTATGACCTGCTGGCGGAGCGCATCGAGCGCGTCTGCCGCGAGCGGGGGATCAGCGCGGATTTGGAGGACGAGGACGTCGCTCCGATGACGTGGGATCACGTCAGGGATCTTCATGCGCGCGGCTTCGGCGTCGGTGCTCATGGAGCTACGCATGCGATCTTAACGCGCGAGACGAAAGAGGACGCATTTTTAAACATCGCCCGAAGCATGGCGCGGGTGAGCGCGGAGATCGGCGAGCCGTGCGCGAGCTTCGCGTTTCCCAACGGGAATTACACCGCGGAGCTCGCCAAGCACGCGGTTGCCTGCGGCGCGCGCATGGTGATGACCACGGAACCCACGTGGGCGGACGCGCGTTTTCCGTTGTGGCGCCTGCCGCGCGTTCAATTATTCGGCTGTCAGGATCGGGGCACGATCCAATTGAAAGTCGCGGTGAGCGCCGCCGGCTGCATCCTAAAGAACGGCGACGGCACCGGCCGGATTTATAGGACAATCCATCGCCGCGCCCAAGCCGAGAAGGCGCCAATCCCGCTCGCGTCGAACGACCGGCTGCCGGCCTAAATGAGCAGTCGATAGGGGGGATTGACAATTTTGATCCGTTGCGTTAAAATACTAGCAGTCGATCGGTCTGACTGCTAATATTAACCCATGAGACAGCTGAAACCAGCCGTCGTTCAGGAGCGCAAACGCCACCTGTTGCAGTGGATCGTCCACTATTTCATCAAGACCTCCAAGCCGGTCTCGTCCTCGCTGATCGCCGAGGAAGCCGGGCTCGATCTCTCGAGCGCCAGCATCCGCAGCATCCTGCAGGAACTGGAGAACGACGGCTTCCTACACCAGGCGCACACCTCGGCGGGGCGCGAGCCCACCGACAAGGGCTACCGTTTTTTCGTCGACTACCTCACGGGCGTGCAGCGCCTGGCAGCTTCCGAAAAGGAAAGGATCGAGGAACAGTATCAGAGCCGCATCGAGGAGCTCGATACTCTGTTGTCGGAGACGTCGCGCCTGCTCTCTCGCGTCTCTCACGGCGCGGGCATCGTGCTCTCGCCGCAGATGCGCAGCCAAAGCATCAAGCGCCTGGAGCTTCTGCCCGTGGGCGGGCGCAATGTGCTCGGCGTCTTGATCACCGACTCAGGCATGGTTCGCCACTGGCCGATCCAGCTGGCCTTCGCGCCGACGGCGCGGCAGATCAGCACGCTCAACCGCTTCCTTAATGAAAACATCCGGGGCTGCAGCGTGGACAAGGCGCAGAACATGGTCCTGACCAAGCTCTCGCAGATGGAGCGCGAATTTTCGGAGCTGACCAGCCTGGCTGGAGAGCTGCTGACCGAAGTCGCACGCGTGGTCTCGCCGGAGTCGATCTACGTGGAAGGCGCGGGCAATATCCTGAGTCAGGCCGATCAGTTCGGCGACCTCAAGACGGTCCAGTCGCTGATGCGGGTGATCGGCGAGAAGGATCGCCTCGCCGTGCTGCTGGAAAAAGAGCTGGAGGACAACGACGCGTCGCTGCCCTCGCGCGTGCGCGTGCGCATCGGCGCGGAGAGCGGCATGCCCGAGCTTCAGTCCGCGAGCCTGGTGACGCACGTCTACCGCCACGGCGATCGCGTGCTGGGCGTGCTGGGCGTCATCGGCTCCAAGCGCATGGAGTACTCGCGCATGATGGGCCTCGTCGGTTTCGTCGGCCGCCTCGTCGAGGCGCGTCTTAAAGAATGGGATCTCGAGGGAGGAGCCCGATGAGCGAGGAACGCAAGTCCGCGGCGCCCGAGCCCATAGGCGAGGAAGTGTCCCTTCCAGATTCCGTTGGAAAGGGACCGGAAGAAAAAGGGCCCGATTATTTCGGTCAGCTTCTGCGTCTGAAGGCGGAGTTCGAGAATTACCGCAAACGCGTGGACCGCGAGAAGCCCGAGTGGGTCAAGCTCGGCGGCGCCTCGGTCATCGCCAAGCTGCTGCCGCTGTACGATCTGCTGCGCCATGCGCACGAGGAAGTTCAGGCGGGGCACGCGGACTCGCCGCTGGCCAAGGGTATGGAAGCGATTTTTCGGGAGTTCGACAAGCTGTTCAAGGAAGAAGGGGTGTCGCAAGTCGATCCCCTGGGCAAGCCATTCGACCCGCACTATCACGAGGCATTCGGCTTCGTCGATAAGCCGGGCTTTGAAGAGGAGATGGTAGCAGACGTGCTGCAATCGGGATTTCTGCTGGGAGATAAAGTTTTGCGCACGGCGAAGGTGCGCCTGCAGAAGAAGGCGACGGTAGAGTAAAAACTTTAGGAGGTTGTTATGAGCAAAATCATCGGAATTGACTTGGGAACTTCGAACACGGCGGCGTCGGTGATGGAAGGCGGCAAGACCACCATCATCCCCTCGGCCGAAGGCACGAGCATCGGCGGCAAGGCGTTTCCGTCCTACGTCGCCTTCGCCAAGGACGGGCAGCTTCTCGTCGGCGAACCGGCGCGGCGCCAGGCCGTCGCCAATCCCGAGGGTACCTTCATGGCCTTCAAGCGCAAGATGGGCACCGATCACAAGTTCAAGGCGCCCGACGGCAAGGAGTATACGCCCCAGCAGCTCTCCGCTTATCTCCTGCAGAAAGTGAAGCGCGACGCGGAGGCCTTCCTCGGCGACAAGATCGAGAAGGCGGTCATCACCGTTCCCGCCTACTTCAACGACAACCAGCGCCAGGCGACCAAGGACGCGGGGACCATCGCGGGTCTCGAGGTCGTGCGCATCGTCAACGAGCCCACGGCCGCGTGCCTGGCCTACGGCATCGACAAGAAAGGCAAGGACGAGAAGATCATGGTCTTCGACTTGGGCGGCGGCACGCTCGACGTGACCGTCATGGACTTCGGCGGGGGCGTCTTCGAGGTGATCTCGACGTCCGGCGACACGCAGCTCGGCGGCACGGACATGGACAACACGCTGCTCGACTTCGTGGTGGGTGAGTTCAAAAAGGAGACCGGCGCCGACGTGCGCAAGGATCCGATGGCGATCCAGCGCGTGCGCGAGGCCGTGGAAAAGGCGAAGATCGAGCTCTCCACGACTTTCGAGACCGACCTGAACCTGCCCTACCTCACGGCCATCGACAACGCGCCCAAGCATCTGGCCATGAAGCTCTCGCGCGCGAAGCTGGAGTCGCTCGTCGACCCCATCGTCAAACGCTGCAAGACGTCGATGGAGCAGGCGCTCACCGACGCGAAGCTCAAGGCCGCCGACATCACCAAGGTCATCTTAGTCGGCGGACCCACGCGCATGCCCGTCGTCCAGAAGTTCGTCGAGGACTACGTGGGCAAGAAGCTCGAGCGCGGCATCGACCCGATGGAATGCGTGGCCGCGGGCGCGGCCGTGCAGGCCGCGGTGCTCACGGGCGAGGTCAAGGACGTGCTCCTGCTCGACGTGACGCCTTTGACCCTGGGCATCGAGACCTTGGGCGGGGTGATGACTCCGCTCATCGAGCGCAACACCACGGTGCCGGTCGAAAAATCCCAGACGTTCTCGACTGCCGCCGATAACCAGCCGGCCGTCACGGTCCACGTCTTGCAGGGCGAGCGCCCGAAGGCGTCGGACAACGTGCCGCTGGGCAAGTTCGACCTCGACGGCATTCCGCCGGCGCCCCGGGGCACGCCGCAGATCAAGGTGACCTTCTCCATCGACGCCAATGGCATTCTCAGCGTCAAGGCCGAGGATTTGGGAACGAAGAAGGCGCATCATATCACCATCTCCGCGTCGAATAAACTCGATAAGGCTGAAATCGAAAAGTACGTCAAGCAGGCCGAGCAGTTCGCCGAGGAAGACAAGACCTTCAAGGAAAAGGTGGCGGCCAAAAACGAGTCCGACACGCTGCTGTTCTCCGCGGAGAAGGCGCTCAAGGAGCACGGCGACAAGGTCTCGGCCGAGGACCGTCAGAACATCGACCGCGGCATCTCCGAGCTCAAGGAAGCGCTCAAGGGCGACGATCTCACGGCCATCAACAAGGCCAAGGAAGCGCTGATGAAGGCGTCTCATAAGCTGGCCGAGGAGATGTACAAGGCCGAGTCGGCGAAAGCCGGGGCGGGCGCGTCGCCCGACGGCGGCAAGCCCAAGGGCGATGGCGTCGTGGACGCGGAAGTCGTCGACGAGAAGGATTCCAAGTAAGGGACCGGGCGGTCCGGGTGAAACATGGCTGAAGACTATTACGGGCTTCTAGGAGTGGCGCGCAACGCCACGGACGCGGAGATCAAGGCCGCTTACCGCAAGCTCGCCATGAAGCATCACCCGGACCGCAACCCCGGCAATAAAGACGCCGAGGCGAAGTTCCGCAAGATCAACGGAGCGTACGAGGCTCTGTCCGATGGCAAGAAGCGAAAGATGTACGACCAGTACGGCGAGGCCGGCGTCAACGCGAGCGCCGGCGGCGGCGGACACCCCGGCTTCGAGGGTTTCGGGCAGGGCGTGGACGTCAACGAGGTTTTCGGAGATCTGTTCGAGAACCTCTTCGGCGGCCAAGGCAGTCGCGGCGGCGCTCGCCGTGCGGCCCGGGGCGCGGACCTCAAGTACGAGACGACGATTACGCTCGAGGACGCCTTCAAGGGCACTCAGCTGCCCCTTCATTTTCAGCGCGTCGAGTCGTGCGTCACGTGCGCGGGATCGGGTGCTAAGCCCGGCACGGGCCGCAAGCGCTGCGCCCAGTGCCGCGGCTCCGGGCGCGTGCAGGTTTCCCAAGGCTTTTTCTCGATGACCCAGGCGTGTCCGCGTTGCGGCGGCGAGGGCGAAACCGTCGACGACCCGTGCAAGTCCTGCCGCGGCCAGGGCCGCGTGCGCAAGGAAGCCGAGCTCAAGGTCAAGATCCCGGCGGGTATATACGATGGCGCCACCTTGAGAATCTCCGGCGAGGGTGAGGCCGCGCGGGGCGGCCAGCCGGGGGATCTCTACCTCGAGATCAAGATCAAGCCCGATGCCCGCTTCGAGCGCCATGAAGACGACCTCTCGGTCACCGTCCCCGTCGACATCGCCACGGCCACACTGAGCGGCACAGTCGACGTGCCGACTATCGACGGTGAGTCGGTCAAGGTCAAAGTCGCCGCGCACACGCAAACGGGCGCCACTTTACGCGTGCGCGAGCGCGGCATGCCCAAGCTGCATGGCCGGGGCCGCGGCGACCTTCTCGTCCACATCCGCGTGGAGACCCCGCGCGAGCTCACCGCTCGCCAGCGCGAGTTGATGGATGAGTTCCGCAAGACGATCCACGGCGAGAACGTCGACAAGGGCGACGGCGGCGTGTTCGGCCGCATCTTCGGGAACGACTAGTTTTGAACCACAAACACACAGTGGATAACTTCTAAGCCGTCTATGCCCCAATTTCTAGTCGCGCCCGAGGACGTGAGCAAGGACGCCTTCCGTATCCAGGGCCATGAGGCTTTTCACGTCGCGAGGGTGATGCGCCTCGGCGCCGGAGCGACGCTCGATCTTTTCGACGGAAAGGGCGGACGCTTTCGCGGCGTCATTGAGACGGTTCACGCCGATGGTTCCGTGACCGGAAAGGTGACTGAAACGATCGCGGCCGACGCGCGCGCGGCGGTGAAGATCAATCTCTACATGGGCCTGCTCAAGGCCAGCCATTGGGACTATGCTTTGGAGAAGGGCACGGAATTGGGTGTCTCCGCCTTCATTCCGGTGCTGACGCCGCGTACGGTAGTCCTTCTGCATGAAGTCGATCGCGTCAAATCCAAAGCCGAGCGTTGGTCGCGGTTGATCATGGCCGCGGCCAAGCAATGCGGCCGCGCCGATTTGCCCGTCGTGCGCGAGGCGGTGCAGTTCCGCGACGCGATCCGCGCGCTCAAGGACAAAGGTCTCATTCTCCTGGCTTGGGAAGGGATGAAGGGATCGGCCGCGGCGCAGACGATCGGTCCAGCCCTGCGCGCGGCCGACGCCAAGCGCGGCGTGGACGCGCTCGAGGTCAGCTTGTTCATCGGTCCGGAAGGCGGCTTCAGCGAGGAGGAGGTAGCCCTCGCCGAGGCCGAGGGCGCGATCGTCTTCGGCATGGGCCCGCGTGTCCTGCGCGCGGAGACGGCCGCGATCGCGGCGGCAGCGCTTGTCCAATACGAATTGGGGGGGCTGTGAAAGTCATCGCGTCCGCCATGGCCGGCGGGCTTACGTTGATGGCCGGACTCATCGTTTGGTCTTACGTGGGCACGGTCGGGAAAATACCGACCCCGGATCAATTGCGAGTGGTCAATCTTTTG
>JAYVZL010000365.1:0-18274 GCA_043783505.1 Elusimicrobiota bacterium | reverse complement strand
CTACTACAACCCGTTGATGAACGAGATCGTATTCCCGGCCGCGATCCTGCAGGGAGTGTTCTTTAACCCAGAGGCCGACGACGCGGTCAACTACGGCGCGATCGGAGCCGTCATCGGCCACGAGATGAGCCACGGCTTCGACGATCAGGGCTCAAAATACGACGGCGACGGCATGCTCAAGGACTGGTGGACCGCCAAGGACCGGGTCGAGTTTGACGCCCGCACCGGCAAGCTCGTCGAGCAGTTCGACGCCTTCTCGCCGCTGCCGGGAAAGCACGTCAACGGCAAGCTCACTCTTGGCGAAAACATCGGAGACCTGGGCGGCATTACGGTTGCCTATGAGGCCTATCGCCGATCCCTCAACGGGAAGGAAGCGCCCGTCATCGACGGCTTCACGGGCGATCAACGCTTCTTCCTCGGCTGGGCCCAGGTCTGGCGCCAGGCCATTCGCGACAAGGCCCTCGAGCTGCAACTCACCGATGTCCACTCGCCTGCCCAGTACCGGGTCAACGGCGTGATGCCCAACCTCCCTGCATTCTATAAAGCCTTCGGCCTAAAGGAAGGCGACAAGATGTTCCTCCCCGAAAAAGACCGCGTCAAGATCTGGTAAACCGCGGTGTTTTCACCCTGTGACAAAGACATGTCGCGCGTATTGACGCCGTCCGATACGTCCGCTATACTCCCAAACGTCTCGCGCGCTATAAGGAACGCCGACCTTCGCGCGCGGGTCCGCGCTTTTATAGGCGCGACATCCCGAACACAACTTGCTCTCGACTCGACTGAGGCGTATTATCGGCGTGGCATGGCTCGCGGCTTTCGCGGGCCTGGCCTTGATGCCGGCGCGCGCGCAGTTCTCGACTCCCTACGACCCGGACTTCGCCCCCGCGCCCGCCGAGCCGGTTAAAACGCCGGAGAAGCACGTTGACGCGCCGGTCGAGTCGGAGCCGACGCTCCCCCCCGAGGAGACCAACGCCGTCGCCCCCGAGGTCCCGGCGTCCGCCTCGAAATTCCAACTGTTCGACCGGCCTCAAGGTGCGGGCTTCATGACGCCGGCGCCGTCCCCGTCCGAGCCGGCCAAGCCTCCTCGAGACCCGCGCGAAGTGCGAGCCGGCATGGCGCCCGTCGAATACGACGCGGCCCGCTTCGAGCTTGTGCGCGAGCAGGTCGACCGCGGCGAGGAGCCCGGAGAGGAGCGCGCGCCCGGACCCGGCGGAACCGGCATCGCGCTCGAGGACATCAATCTCTCGACGGCCGCCCCCAAGCCTCCGCCGCCCGAGGTCGAGTTGCCGACCTACGGCACCAGCCTCTCGGTCACCGGCCGCAAGGTGATTGGCTTTAACTTCTCGGAGAAGCGCTTCATCGGGCCGCAGACGACGACGGGCCGGCCGCAGACGACCAACCTCATCGAGATCAACCAGCAACTGCAGCTGCGCATGCAGGGCAAAGTCGGCCCCAAGATCACCGTCAACGTGGACTATGACGACACCAAGCCCAACCAGCAGGACATCTCCGTCGTCTACCAAGGCGACCCGAACGAGGTCGTGCAGAACGTCTCCTTCGGCGACATCGACCTCTCGCTGCCGGCGACTGAGTTCGTGTCCTACAACAAGCAGCTCTTCGGAATCCGCGCCGACATCAAGTACAAAGGCTTTAAGGCCACCTTCATCGGCTCACGCACCAAGGGACTGACCAAGACCAAGCAGTTCACCGGCAACACGCAGTTCGTGGCCACGGATCTTCTCGACATCTCCTACCTGCGGCGCCAATACTACGACGTGTCCTTCGGCGTCAATGCCCGCCTGCCGATCAAGGCCGGCACCGAGCGCCTGTTTTTGGCCAAGCAGGAGATCGGCGTGACCAACGTCAACGAGCAGACGCTCACCGTCGACGACGTCATCTGCCGCGGCGTCAACTGCGTGGACAGCTCCTCGTTTACGGGCAAGTTCATCTCCCTCATCGCGGGACAGGACTACACGATTGACTACGCCAAGGGCATCGTCCAGTTCCGCAACCAGCTCCTCCCCCAGTACGTCATCGCCATGGACTACGAGGACGTCTCCGGCAACCGCCTCGTCTTCCAGACCTCGACGAGCACGCTTGCCAGCAACACCTCGCGCCCCGACCGCTTCAAGCTCATCAAGACCAGCGGCGACCAGCCGATCGCCTGCTCCTCATGCACGTTGGACGAGTCGGGCTACAATCGCGAGCTCAAGACCTTCTACTCGATCGGCCAAAATCAAATCGTGCGCGACAACGGCCGGGGCAGCTTCATCCTGCGCGTCATCGACCCCAACACCCGCGCCGAGGTCGGCTCCGGACTCAACCCGGTGCAGAAGTATCCAGACACGGTCCAAGTCGACTTCGAAAACGGCATCTTCCACCTTCTCCAGCCCTTCTCGGTGAACAACTCCTCGCCGACGACGCCTGATCCAGACGTGTACGCCCAGACGCCGATCACCAAGCGCCTGTTCCGCATCGAGTACAACTTCCGCTTCAAAACCTTCTTCCTGGAGCCCAACCTCGTCGTTCAGTCGGAGATCGTGATCCTCGACGGTCAGAAATTGACGCGCAACGTGGACTACTTCATCGACTATGAAGCGGGATTTGTCACCTTCTTCAACCCCGACCGAATCACCCCCGGTTCCACCATCAACATGAGCTTCGAGGTGGCGCCCTTCGCCGGCATCAACGACGACACTTTGCTCGGCGGCCGCGTGTCCCACGAATGGGCGGACAAATACTCGCTCGGCTCGACCATCTTATACCAAGCCGGCTCGAAGTCTCCCACCGTCCCACAGATCACCGAGCTGGCCAAGAGCCTCCTCGTCTACGAGTTCGACGCCCAGGTCAAGCGCGTCAAGATCGGCAGCAAGCTGATCATGTCGCTGGCCGGTGAGTTCGCCCAAAGCCGGCAGAACCTGAGCTTGAACCCCTTCGCGCTCATCGACAACATGGAGGGGATCAAGCAGGAGGAGCAGGCTCCGACTTTGGCCTCGCAGTGGCAGATCGCCTCTAACCCCAGCGCGGTCCCGACCGATCCGACGAAGCTGACCTGGGCGTCGGAGGACTTCGACATCCTCAAGATTAACCCGCGCGCGCAGGCCAACGCGAATGAGACTCAAAAAGTCTTGAGCATGAGCTACGACTTCTCCACCGCCGGCACCCAAGAAGTCTCAATCGTCTATCCCTTCTCGGTCAGCGGCATCGACATGTCCCAAAAGACGATCCTCGAGGTCGTGATGCTGGGCGACAACAGCCTCAACGAGATCAACTTCCGGTTCGGAGGAATCGACGAGAATGCCGACGGCTCGGGCGTGCTTCGCACCGAGGACGTCAACGGAGACGGCATCCTTCAGCCGGCCGAGGACATCGGCTTCTTCTACTCCGCGGCCGCCAAGCCGCCGGCGCGCTTCGGCGCGGGCAATGGGTTCATCGACAGCGACGATCTCAACAAGAACGGCCGCCTCGATCCCGACGACCTCACCGGCGACGACTTCGGATATAGAAACGCGAGCGTTCTGCACGACGTCACCGACGGCCTCGACCACACGAAGATCGACTTCAACGGGCCGACCTGGCACACTTTCCAGATTCCACTGAACATCTCCTCGGCGACGATCTCGCGCTGGACGAACATCAAGCAGATACGCGTTTCCATCCGCAAAGGTGCTGGCGGCACGAACGTCGGCAATTTGAAGTTCGCCCGCATCGCCGCGGTCGGCAATACGTGGCAGCGCGGACAGGCCGGCGACCCGGCGGTCCCCGGCTCGGGCACGTCGCCGGCGGGCGAGACTCTGAACGTCACCCCGGTCAACAGCGTCGACAACCCGACCTACACCCCCATCTTCAACGCCGGCGGGGACGCCGCGGAAGTCTTCAACGACTTGTACGGCAGCCTGAGCAACCTACAGAAGCAGGCCAACACCAAGAACCTCTCCGAACAGGCTCTGCAGCTCGAATACAAGAACCTCGCCTCCGGCGCCACCGTCTACACCAAGCGCGTCTTCTCGCGGGCCATCGACATCAGCCAGCACAAATATTTCAGCTTCCTCCTCTTCGGCAACGCGTCCGGGGGGCCAGACACCACGGGCAATCACGTCTTCTTCCTGCGCGCGGGTTCGGATTCCGATTACTTCGAGGTGCAGGTCCCGATCAATTTCACCGGCTGGCGGAAAATACGCATCGAGCAGATGGACGTCAACGGCGACTCGGTGATGGACGGTTGGAGGGCGGACACCCCCGGCACCACCGTCATCTCCACCGGCAATCCCAGCCTCCAGCAGGTCGGCGAACTGGTGGCCGGCATGAGGTCGGCGACCAACGCAAATCAAAACGGAGCGTTGTTCGTCAACGAAATCCACATGGCCGAGCCCGTCACCCGCGTGGGCACGGCCGACAAGGTCCAGGCCGACTTCGAGGTCCCCGGCTGGGGAACCTTCGGCGCCAAGCATCGCGCCATCGACCGCAATTTCCAGACGCCGACCTCGGTCGTGTCGAACCAGGACAACCGCGAGGATTCCGCTTACCTGAACTTGACACGCCTGGCCTGGTTTCCGCTGTCCTTCAACATCAATCGCCACATCACCGACACTCCCAGCACGGTGCAGACCGGCAATCTCTCGAACCTCGTCAACCTGCTCCAGCAGGGCAAGGTCACGACCTGGGTCGGCTCGGCCCAAGGCAATATCGCCTACGGCGCCTATCCGCGCATCAGCCTCGCCCACACGCGCAACCGCGTTGAATACACCCTGCTCACGCGCCTCGACGACCGGCAGACCTACAACGGGACGCTGCAGTATGGGCTGCCCTCTCGCAGCCGTTTCCTGCCGCGCACGGTCGACGCCAGTGCTGGATACACCAAGTTCGACGTCAGCTTCGACGACCCGCGGGTCAAGACGCTTCCCGGAAACTTCGACACCGCCGAGCGCACGAACTCCTACGGTATGCGCTTGACCTTCACCCCTTGGACGGGCTCGTCTTTCAACCCCACTTGGTCGATGACCAATGTGACCGAGAGCCGCATCGACTCGACAGGCGGGACCCCGGTCACCAGCCGCTATCCGAAGTCTTTCTCGCAGTCGGCGGGCGTCTCCTCGAACTACCGCCTGCTGAGCTGGCTCAACCCGCAGGTCAACTACCAGATCGACACCATCGAGAACAACATCCTCAACATCTCCACCTTCATCGTCGGAGCCTCGACCTACGTTTTCCAGGCCGGCGACATCAAGACCGTCAACCGCTCGGCCAACGGCTCGATTAGCCTGCCGATCACCATCAGCGAGATCTTTCCGCGCACGAAGCTCTTCCACTCGATGAACATCGTCTCGGGCTATCAGCTCCAGGACGGCGACGTGTGGAACCAGGTCGAAAAAGAGATGCCCACTCACAACGCGCTCTGGGTCCGCACGCCCCTGCGGCCGGGCAACCCCGTCGCGCAGCGCGTGAACCTTACGCTGCGCGACACGTGGAACTCGACACAGCGCTGGTCGCCGCTCGACGGCTACGACATCCGCGGGCGCATGGCCGCCTGGCGTTCGTTGTCGATCTCCAACAACTACGTGCTCAGCGTCCAGCGCACGGAGGTCACGGGCACGCCCTCAAAGACGATCTCCCGCACCTTGCCCGACGCGGTCGCCAGCATCTCGCAGCTCGAGCAGCTCTGGCACGCCGAGCGCTTCCTGGCGAACACGCAGATGAACTTCAAGTACGCGGTGCGCACCACCGAGAACGTGGGATCCACGCTCAACACCGAAGACAGCTTCGGCACGGACCTGCGCACGATCATCACCAAGCGCTATGACACGCTGGTCAGCTACAACCTGCGCGCCTCTAAAAACAAGGACCTGCGCGTCGACGCCAACACTCAAAAATCGCGGCACGAGGACTCCACCGTGCAGGTCACCTTCGACATCCGCAAGTTCCGCATCACCCCGAAAGTCGACTACACTCTCGACTCCACCGAGCTCGGCACCGGGGTCAAGACGCAGGAGGTGGAGGTCATCACTCCCAGCGTATTAGTCCGCGCCGACCTAGCCCTGCCCGCCGGCCTGCGTCTGCCCGGCTCGGCCAAGCCTCTGCTGTTCACCAATCGCATCATCTGGACGACGAGCGCCTCGTTGGCGCAGCGCCGCTCGCCGGTGACGGTCACCGACAATTCCAAGCTGTTCTCGCTCAACACCAGCGGCGACTACGAGATCGCCAAGAATCTGCGCATGACGCTCAATGGCTCCGCGCAGCGCCTGTGGCACAAATTCCTCAAGGAAGAAGATTTCCTGTCCTACGCTTTCGGCACGACATTGACGTTCCAATTCTAAGCCATGAGCAAACAGCCTTTTCTTTTCCTCCTCATCTTAGCCGCGTGCCGGCCTCCGGCCGCGCCGACGACGCGGGAGGCCTACGAGGCGCCCGCGGGCAAGCGCGCGGTGGCCATGGCCTTCGATAAAAGCCAGATCCAGTTCCTCTCTCCCGGCGACGCAGTCGAGGTCCTCATCATGGTCGACACGCCGCGCGCCGACGCGACGACCGACACGCACTCCGACGTCTTGGCGGCCCGCGCCGTGGTCTTGCGCGTCAAACCGGACTGGTCCGAAGGCACCGGCTTGGCGTCTCTGGCGCTGTCGCCCGAGGAAGCCCAGTACGCGGCGCTCGCCGTGGAACGAGAGGACCGGCTGTTCCTCAGCAAGCTCGATGGAGAGAAGGAACGCCTCAAACGCAAGGACTTATACGCACAACCTCCCGGCCTTGAAAAAAACCACCGCGGTTTATCCGTGCTGATCTACCCCGACCAGCAGGAGTTCCTGGTCCCCGGCGATCGCGTCGACGTGCTCTCCACGCGCCAAGGCTACAAAGCCGGGGGCAAGTCGGAGCTGACCGCGATGACGCTCCTGCAAGACGTCCTGGTTTTGCGCGCCGGCCCGCCCGAAGGCAACGAGGAATGGGCCGCGGTCCAGCTCATGGTGGACGCCGAGCAGGCCAAGCTCCTGACCCGCGCCGTCGCCGGCGAGGATCACCTGACGTTGGCCGCGCGGGCCTCGGGCGACCGCGCCAAGCGCGCCGTGGCGCCGTCTAAGATGAGCCGCAAGCTCGGCACCGACGCCGAGAGATCCTCGCCAAAGACATGAACGCGGCCGCACTTCTGATCCTTTTGTCTTCGGCGCCCGTCCTCACTCCGGCCGGATTGCCCCAAGGTTGGGAGCCTTTGGCCTTCCCAAAAATCGAGGCCCACACCCGCTATGACTGGGCCCCGTCCTCGGGCGCGCTTCACGCGCTCGCCGACAAGTCGGCCTCGGGCTTGATCGCTCGAAAGATCAGTTCCGTCTCCGAAACGCCGATCCTGCGCTGGCGCTGGAAGATCGCGAAGACCCTGGCCAGAGGCGACGAGCGCAAAAAAAGCGGCGACGACTACGCGGCTCGCGTGTATGTCGTTTTTCAGTATGAACCGTCGCGAGTCGGCCTGATGACGCGCCTCAAATATGGCCTCATCAAGAAATTGCGCGGCGAGTATCCCCTCTATGCCGGAATCAGCTATATCTGGGCCAACAAGCTCGCTCAGGGAGAGTCCCTCCCGAGCCCCTACACGCGCCGCGTCATGATGGTCGCCGCGCGCTCCGGCGACGCGGGCGCGGGCGAGTGGCGCTCGGAAGAGCGAGATATCCTCGAGGATTATCAACGCCTGTTCGGCAAAGAGCCGCCGCCCTACGCCGGGATCGCGATCATGACCGACGCCGACGACACGCAGGACACGGCCGAGGCCTGGTACGCCGACATGTCCCTGTCCGCGAAATAGCCTTGTCGACGCCGTCAATGCGGCAGGCTTGTCTATTGAAAAATTTTTCCGCGCACTATACACTCATTAGGATGCAAAAAAACTCGAACAGCACACATCTGCTTCTTGCATGGCTGACCGCGGCCTGGCCGATGATTACCCGGGCCGGCCAACAGGGTTCCTACGGTTCGCTTAATTTCGATCAGGGACAAGGAGTCAATGTTGAAGATTTTAAAAAGTTCAACACTGATTTCAAACGTAATTCTTCCCAAAATCCAGCCGCTAAGGCGACATTGGAAGAGGGAACAATTAGAGAGGTGAATCTTAACAGCCTAAAAACAACCCATCCAGAGGAATTTAGGATGTTTTCAAGCTTCTTCCTCGCCGGGGGACAGGGGAAAGTATTTCTCGCTGCATACAGCGAGAAAAATTTAAAAGGGCCAATTGTCGTGATCACTAAATTGCCAACAGACTTCTCCAGGCTTTTATTTTGGAAAGATCCAGGGGTCGAGGCATCGTTGAGAAAAATACCCTCCCAGGTTGGATTAGTTCTAATGTTTTCAGAATACACTGACGCCTCAGTCCCGATTTTTCAGGGAACAAGACAAAAACTGGGTGAACTTCTATTTGCTGGAAAATTAGATTTAATCATGCTTCTGACGCCGCGCGTTACCGCGGATAAGCTGGTTCATGAACTTCACCATATCGAGCAGATCACGAGTGGATTTATTGAGAGGATAGAGAACGAACTAGACGTTCTTTCTCCGGTAAAAAAAGACAACGAAGACTCGTTCTATCTGACGGCGTTCGTTTTCAAAATTATTATTGAGCACAATGCGTACGAGGTTCAAAGGCAATTCCTAATGACCAATGGTTTCAGCGCGAGCGGAGCTGAAAACAAACTGAGGGGCCAACATCTTTTTGCTGAACTTATTGTTAGAACTAAGATGAGGAAAATGGAATCGGAAGGTGAAGAAAAATTTATTCAATCCATTTGCAAAGTTATTCGCAAAGAACTGCCTCGTGAGGGGCCCTATAGCGGGAAGGACTTAAAAAGCTGCCCTCGAAACTAGTCGACGCGGTAGAGGTCGACGACGCCGTTCGAGAAGACCCGGCTCAGCGCCGGTCCCGCGCCCGCCGGAAAGCCCGGGCGCAGCCAGAGCCGCTCGAAGGGCCCGACCCAAACATAATCCACGGGAAAGCGCCGCGAAGCGCACGTCGTCAGCGCGACGTCGAGCTTCTTCTGAAGCAGGCGCGGCGGGTAATGCGTGAAGTAGCGGGAGCGCAGGGCCGCGAAGTCGGTCTTGACGCGGTCGAGCTTGTAGCGCATCTCGCTGCGATCCTCATCGAACATCCGATTAAAGAAGGCCTGCGGATCGCCGCCAACGATATCGACGGCGAAAACGATGCGCTCAACATTCTCCTGCGCCGAGATATTGGAGAGCAGCGGCGCGCCCTCTCCTATCATGGTCTTCAACGGCGTGAAGCAGGGCAGCAGCGCATTCACCTCAGGGCTGAGTGCTGAGACCACGGACTCCGGCCGCGCGTTGGCCTCCAGCCAGCGAAAGGCCTCGTCGTAGGCGGAAGGCAGACCCTGCCAGGGATAGCGGACGCCCGCGTAGCCGACGTTGATCGCGAGCACGGCCGCGACGCAGGCGGCCATCGCCGCTTTCCAGAAGTCGCGGCGTTCCAGCCAGCGCCGGGGCAGCAGGGAAACGGAAACAAGCAGCAGATAGATGTTTCCGTAGGCTCGCCAATTGGGCGTGTACAGCGAATGGCCCGTGATCAGGCCCGAATTACAGATCGCGCAGACGGTCAAGAGAAGTGAGGCGAGAAAGACGGTCAGCGCGTCCTTGCGCCGGCTCAAGATCCAGGCGACGAGAGGAAGATAAGCCAGCGTCATCCAATCCGCTCCGCCCCCGGTGGTCATGCCTCCCTTGAGCAGGAAATCTTCCGGCGGATGGAGACCGAACAAGAGCGTGGGAAAACCGATTGTCAGTCCCAGCGCGGCGGGAAGAATCCAGCGCCATTCCCAGCGCCGATGAAGGGCCCCCTGAAGCAGCGGAAACAGACAAGCGGCTCCTACAAACCCCGACCAAACGTCGATCCGCACGTAAGCGAGCGCTCCCGCGCATAGTCCGCTTAGGACCCAGGGAATGATCCCGCGAGAAGCGGCGGCTCTCGCCCAGACGAGAATCGCGGCGTACAATCCGATGTGGGATAAGCCGGGCCGCGGTATCCGCCACACGCCCTCGGTCCGGCCGTAGAGAGCCATGCTGTAGAGCGTCTGCATCGCCGTCTTTATCAAGCTTCCGGACCAATGCACGTTATTGAGAAAATAAAGTCCCACGACGTAGGAGAACGAGGTGCAAAGCGCGGCGCAGAACAGCGCCGCCGATTCGGGGATGGACAGAAGCAAAGCCGTATAGAAGAGCAGGACGAACCAAAGCATGCAGGCGATGAACCGGGCTATAAACCAAGTGGCGTTGATGTTGCCGGTAAGCCGTTGAAGCCCGCCCAAAGTCCGGTAGGAGACGTAATCCGGAGGAACCGCCGGCCCTTCTCGTAGAACATAGGGATCGCGCGGCCGCCAATGCCTCGAGAACTCCAACACCATGGGCCCGTAGTGGATGGTGTCACCGTCGTCTATGCCGTAGGCTCCCAACTGAGTGAAGCGGCCGTCGTTGGGCCAAGACTGCGCGTAGGACGAAAATTTATCCGTCCACACCGAGCGGAAAGCGTACATCAACGGATACTGCAGGCAGGTCGCCGCCGCGATCACCGCGCCATACATCCAAACGCGCAGGTTCCTTGTTATCATCCGAAATGGAGGGCCGTCCTAGCCTCTATGATGACAAGCAAGGAGAGCACCAGCGTCCCGGGACCGTTGAGGCGGAGGAGCCCCGCGATCGCGGTGGGTCCCGCGCGGCGCACGTGCTCCAAAGCGGTGAGCGCGACCTCGCGCTGTGTGTCGAGCATGCTCGAAGGCGCGGACACGATGAGAACCGTGTCGAGGTCCTTGGACAGCGTCTCAGCGACGGCGTTGACGAGCAGACACGAGACTTCCGAGAGCACCTGAGCCTCGCGGTGTTCAAGAGTGTCCACGATCTCGTGCTTGCGCGTGAAATGATCGACCAGGGGCAGGCCGGCGCTGTACGGGATTACAACCAGCATGGACCCGCCCGGAAATGAGAACCAGCTCCCGTGGCACTCCTGCGCGCTGTCGAGCAGAGGCTCGAGGATCTCCTGACGCGCCGCGTCCGCGTCGATCGCGCCCACGCTCCAGCCCGGGCCCGCGATCGCGGATAAACGTTCGGCGCAAGACGCCGCGGCGATCTCAAGCCGGCTGCGAACCCGGCTTTTAATCAAAACCCGCGAGACCTCTGATATAAATCTTCTTGTCCTTGGTTTTACATAGGATCAACACGGCAGGAAGGCCCTTTTGCACGCCCAAAGGGTCCGGAACTTGAAGCCCCGTCAACACCAGCGCTTGCCGTTCGATACAGCTCTTGTCGACGGAGTTCGGCGCGACCCACGACGGTTTGGCCAGCATCTTATCCAGGCCGCGGCGCTTCAACGACACGATGAGTCGGGACATCGTCCCATCTCCGGCCATCCCATCCCAAGGGCAATAGATCTCGACGGTCAAAAGATCCTCGGCATCGCAGGCGATATAGTCTTTCAACTTTGCCGTATCTGCACGACGCATGTTCGCCAAGACATCCTTCTTCGCCTTTTCCCAATCGCTCCAAGCGGATTTTGATTTTTGGGACATCATGGCGCATTGCACAGTGTCGATCAGTCCGGCAATCTCGTTTGACGGCGAGCAGGACTCATATTCGATTTCATCATCTTTGGCGCTATTCTTTAATGCCTTCAGCGCGGCCAGGGCCTTCGCGTTTTTTCCAGCCTGCATATCGCTCTCGATCTCCTTCATCGCCGCGCGATACGCCACCGTGCCGGATTTCTCCTCGGCGCGGGCGGACGGGCTCGCCACCAGGAACATCGATAAAAGAACTGCCGTTCCGACGTAAAGGATCATGCGAACGAAGCCTACCATGCGTCAATCCCTATGTCAAACGCGACATAAGCAGCGATGCCGGGGCCGTTAGATTATCAGACTTATCCACAGGATGGGCCGCAACTAGCGTTGCCGCTAGTTCGACCTGTGAAAAGCGTGAATAGTTGTGAACTATCTAGGGCTTACGAGCGAGCACGACGAGGCGACCCGTTGCCCGGATGCGGGCCATCGCGCCCAATCCGTTCCAAGACTTCACGGGCTTGAGTCCGGCACCGCGCAGTGCGGCGTACAGGCGCGCCCGATCATAGCCGCGCACCGTGAAGCGCGCGCGCACTTCGGGCTTGCCGGGCCGCAAAATGGTCCAGGCGCTGAGGGTCTTCGGATCGTTTCCCTCGACACACTCGACGTCCTGCAGCAGATAGCTTCCGTCCTCGCGGCGGTCCCAACGGCGGGGCTGGCCGTGCTTTTTGAGCCAGGCGAAGTCGATCAAGTCGATCAGAAACAAACCGCCCGGCTTGAGCGCCCGCGCCACGCCTTTGAGGACTTTGACATCGTCTGAATATCCGTCGAAGTAGCCGAAGCTGGTCCAGAGATTTATCGCCGCGTCGAATTCGTTTTTGAAGGATAGGCGCCTCATGTCGCCGACCAGGAATCGGCAGTTCGGCAGCGTCTTGGACTTGAGTCGCGCTTCGCTGATGTAGGCCGCGGTCTTGTCCACGCCGACGACGTTCGCGCCGCGGCGGGCGAGCAGAGTGGAATGGCGGCCGGTGCCGCAGGCCAAGTCGAGAAGGCGCGAGCCGGGCCTGAGCTTCAACGTCCGCCAGAGGGCCGCGACCTCCATCGGCGCGGCGGCTGCGGCTTCCACCCCGCCGGGCGTAAATACCGGAGAGCGAAAGAACCGCTTAGTCCAATCCGCGCTCAACGGGCCTCAAGCCACGCCCGCAAGGTCTCCATGGCCTCGGGAGGGATGGCGTGCCCGCCCTCGAAGCGCTGCAGCTTTCCAGACCAACCGCCTTCCGTCAGCGCCTTTTCCAGCGCCAATGCTTGCGCAAAGCCGAGGATCGGATCGACGGATCCGTGCGTCTGAAAAAAAGGCAGCCCTTTGTGTTTGACCGCCAACTTGGCCAAAGTCTTCAAATCGACCAAAGTCCCCGACAAGATCGCCACGCCTGCCGGTTTGGCCTCGGCGCGAGCCGCCAGGTCCACGGACATCATGGCCCCTTGAGAGAATCCCATTAAGATGATTTTTTCAAAAGGGACGGCGAGTTCCTTGATGAAGGCCTGCAGTTCCTCCCGCGCCCGCGCCATGCCTTCCGGCACGTGGCCGGAAAGATCTCGAGTCTTACCCGTGCGCTGGGCTTCTTCAAAGACCGCCACGTCGATGGGAAACCAAGCCCGGCCGCCCCACTCGAGCTGTTCCGGCGCGTTCGGGAACAGCCATCTCAAAGGGCGCTTCGTCTCGAGCTCCTGCGCCAACGGCGCCAAGTCGCGCATGTCGGCCCCGTAGCCGTGCATGCAGATGACCGTCAGCGCCTTGGGATCGGGATGGGGGATTTCGATCGCGTCGAGATTGGCGAAATGGACCAAACGCGGTTTTTCCATCAGCGTTTTCCCTCACGACGGCTCCAGCTCGAACGGCCGGGACGATAGCCGGTCTTGGGCGCTTTGGGCATGTCCTTGGCGTGGGTGTGCTCGTGGAAATCCTTCTCCGAGCGCTCTCTCCGCGCGAGCAAAGCCTCTTTCGGAGGCTGAGCGGCGATCAACGCGTCGCAGCCTCCGCCGATCAAGTCCTTGCGGCCGGCCTTGAGCAGCGCCTCGCGCACCTCGAAATAATTCTCGGGCTTGAAGAATTGGAGCAGCGCGCGCTGCAGGCGCCGATCGCGCATGCCCTTGGCCACGGGCATGGGCAGGCCGGTCTCCGGATTTTTTCCGGTGTAGTACATCGCCGTGGCCAGGTCGTGCGGGCCGGGGATGAAGTCCTGAACTTGGTCGGGCTTGTACCCGTTGCGCTTGAGGAAAACGGCCAGGTCGATCATGGCGTTGAGGTCGGAGCCGGGATGGCTGGCGATGAAATACGGAACTATGTACTGCTTCTTGCCGGCCTTCTTGCTCTCGGCTTCGAACTTGGCGGCGAAGTCCTCGAAGGTGTTGTGCCGCGGCTTCTTCATCATCTCGAGGACCTTGGGATCGGCGTGCTCGGGGGCCACCTTCATGCGTCCGCTGACGTGGTGCGCCGTCAGCTCCGTCATGTACTCGGGCGAGAGGCGCGCTAAGTCCATGCGGATGCCGGAGGCGACGAACACTTTTTTCACCCCAGGGACTTCCCGTGACTTCTTCATGAGGTCGACCAAGGGGCCGTGATCGGTGCCCAGGAATTTGCACACGACCGGATGGACGCAGGACTGGCGCTTACAGATGGCCTCAATCTCGGGCTCGGTGCAGCGCATCTGGTACATGTTGGCCGTAGGCCCACCGATGTCGGAGACGATCCCTTTAAACTCGGGATCGGCGGACATCGCCTTGAGCTCGCCCAGGACGCTGTCCTTGGAGCGCGACTGGATGGTGCGGCCTTGGTGCGCGGTGATCGAGCAGAAAGTGCATCCGCCGAAGCAGCCGCGCATGATGGTGACAGAGTCCTTGATCATCTCAAAGGCCGGGATCGCTGCCGTGTAGGACGGATGCGCGCGGCGCGTGTAGGGCAGGCCGTAGTAGAAATCCATCCGCTCCTGACTCACCGGCAGTTGGGGCGGGGTGACGACCACGACGCGTCCGCCGTGGCGTTGGATCAATGTTTTTGCGTTGAACGGGCTGGTCTCGCGGTGGGCCAGGCGCGCCATCAGAAGAAAGTCGTCTTTGGATCCTTTGACGCCCTCGAAGCTCGGGAGCTCGACGATGTCTTGGCCCGCCGGCGCCGTCTCCGAGGCGCCGAGCGCGTAGGCGACGCCGCGCAGATCGCGGCAATCCTTGATGGTCTTACCCGCCTCCAATCGCCGCGCGATCTCGACGATGGACTCCTCGCCCATGCCGTAGGCAAGGAGATCCGCCTTTGAATCCATAAGAATGGAGGGGCGGACGCAATCCGACCAATAATCGTAGTGCGCTAAACGACGAAGACTTGCCTCGACGCCGCCGGCGACCACCGTCACGCCCGGAAAAGCCTCACGTGCGCGCTGGCAGTACGGGATCGTGGCGCGGTCGGGACGAAGGCCGATCTTGCCTCCCGGCGAGTACGCGTCGTCGTTGCGTACTTTCTTGTTGGCCGTATAGTGGTTGATCATCGAGTCCATGTTCCCCGCGGAGATCGCGAAGAACAGGCGCGGCCGCCCAAAGCGCCGCCACGGCTCGGCGCTGCGCCAGTCGGGCTGGGAGAGGATCGCGACGCGAAAGCCCGCCTTGTCGAGCACCCGCCCGAGCAGCGCCATCGCAAACGAGTAATGGTCGATGTAGGCGTCGCCGGTGACGAAGACGATGTCGACGGCGTCCCAGCCGCGCGCGTCCATCTCGGCGCGCGTCATGGGCAGAAAACGGGGGTCAGACCTGAAGGAGGGAGAAGACACGGCTGTCTATATTATCGCATGTACGGCCGCTCAATCCTCGTCGTATTAACGGGCGCGGGCGTCGAATAAAAGACCAGCCGGTCCTTCTCGATTTTAAGGCCGTAGCGGATGTCGTTGACCGACAGGAACCATCGCACCTGGTCAAGCTCCGCGGCCTGAAAATGCGTGAGCATCAAGGTGCCTTGGTCGTTACGCCGAAGCAGAGACACCGCCGCCGGCAGCACGCCGCCGCGCTCATGCATCACGGCATATTCGCTCAACGGAAATCGCACATGAGTCGATAAGCGATACAGCCGGTCGATCAGCTCCCCGATCGGGACGCGGGCTTGAGACTGTGGAGCGTTCACTGGAAAGGCCCGAATATCGTCTTGTTCCCGAATAAAACGATACCGTTCATAGGGCAGATCAACGTCCAAGCCTTGATCGAATTTATCCAGAGCCGCCGCATGGAGCGCGCCCTTTTGAGCCAACTTGATCCAGGGCCCCGCGTCCGGACCCACCGCCGCGGAAAAACCGACGTCCGCTCGTCCGACGCGATGAAATTCGAAGGCCTCGCTTTGCCGTCGTTCGATCTCATCAAGCCCGATAGAAAATACCGGTTTCGGCGGCTCGACAACCGGTCGCGGCATGTCGACGCCAGCGAGCTGCGCGGATAAAATTAGCGCGGAAAAGGCGGTCGAATGACTCATATGAGATTTAAGCAGTCCAGCCACGGCAAGGCTCGCACCGTGCGCTTGCCGAATCGAAAAACCTGCGGCTGGTCCGTTCGACAAACGAGGATGAGTTCCGCCTCGGGCATCACATCGGCGAACGATAAAAGACCCGAGCAATGGGATGACGACGGGCGCGCCGTCGCTTTGATCTCCATGGCTAGCCAGGACTTGCCGGGCCGCTGCACGACGAGGTCCACCTCGGCCCCTGCATCCGTTCGATAAAAGCTGAGCGTTAGATCAAGGCGGCGATAAGAGTTGAGGCGCCGGACTTCATTGATGAAGTAATTCTCGAAGAGGCCGCCGAATTCCGGGCTGGACCGTTCCAACGGGACCTTGAGGGTTTTTTTGAGAGCTCTGAGCACTCCCGTGTCGAAGAAGTAGAACTTGGGCTGCTTAGACATCCGTCTTCGCACGGACTTGGCGAAGGGTTCAAGCCAAAATCCCAGCAGAGTATCCTCGAGAATTTTGAAATACTCTTGGACGGTCTTATAGCTGACCCCGATTTCTCGCCCGATATTGGAGGCATTGACGCCATGTCCGCTTTCGGCCGCGGCCATCGGCAGAAAGCGGATGAACGCCCCGAGGTTACGCGTCAAGGCTTCCGCCTTGATCTCTTCCGTCAAATACGTTTCCACGTACGCTCGAAGGTCTTCCTCCGTCTCCGATTCGCTCGAAGCGTATACTTTGGGCAGGGTCCCGAAGGCAAGCGCCTTTTCTAACTCGAAATTGTCCCCTAATTCTTCATGAGTCAAGGGAAAAAGCTCCAGGGACCATGCGCGTCCGCCCAAAAGATTGGCCTTGGAGCGCTTGAGTTTTCTCGCGCTGGACCCGCTCATGATGAACTGAAGAGAACGGCCCAAAGACGACTCCATAAGGTGATGCACCACATCCAGAAGCGCCGGGACGCGCTGGATCTCGTCAAGCACGATTCGTTTGTATTTTCCCTTTGCCGCTTCGATCTCTCGCAGGAACGCGGCCGGATCGGCGAGATATTTCTGATGCACGGATGGATGAAGCAGGTCCAAAAAAAGAACGTCTTCTTGCGTGAAAGTTTGGCGTAAAAGAGTGCTCTTGCCGGTCAACCGCGGACCGAAAAGAAAGAAGCTGTTCCTCTTGGGCAAGTTTATACATCTAGAATACATGCATCTATTATACATCGTAAAATAGAAGTAGCCAATCTATATATTGAACATGTAAGCTTCTCGCCTCGACGCGCGTATCACTTCCGGACGCAAGCCCGCTCCGCACCAGAGGCATAACGTCCGGAGACATAACTTTATGAACCGCATCGACGCCTTCGCCGGAATCAGCCTCACCGCCCTCGTCCTCGGGGGTCTGGGACACAAGTACGGCGAGCTGTCCAAGCTCGCCAAGACCGCGCCCTCCAAGGTCCCGACTCGTCTTCAGGCCGAGATGCGCCCAGTCCGCATTGGCCGCGCTTGAGTCGCCGGAGTTCGACGGAGAGGAGATCGACGCGGTCACCGCCGAGAGCCTGGCCAAAACCATCGTCGCCATCCTCGACAAGCCCGGCGACGGCCCGCAGGACGTCGAGCTGCGCCGCCGCGCCGCGGGGTTCCTGGCGGGCCGAGTCTCCGGGAAGACCAGCAAGGAGTTCGTGCTCAAGGAGATGTCGAACGGTCCCTCCGAGGTCCGCGCGGAAATCTTCAAGCGCGTGGGCTCGCCTCTGGGCGTGCGCGGGTCTTCCGTCTACGCCAAGGTCAAAGAGCTCGGCGACAAAGGCCTCGTGCCCGACACGCTCCTGCCCTCGGTCCTGCGCCGCACCGGCGGCGTCAAGGCGAAAGACGGCTTGATCGCGCTCATGAGCTCGACCGACAACGTCAAGCTCATCGTCGGATGCGCGATCGCCCTCCAGGACTACCGCGACCCGGAGGTCGTGGGCAAAATCCTCGAGCGCCTGGAGCAGGTCGGCCGGCTCGACAGCGCGGGCAAGATGCCTTGGATCAGCCCGGTCCTGCTCGACGAGCACCTCAAGTCCGCGGATAGAGTCTCGTTCCGCCGCGGCATGATGGCGCTGGCCGCCCGGCCGGCGATGGTCAAAGCCGGGATCGTCCACGTCGAGAAGGGCCCGCAAAGCCCGGACGGAGACACGCGCCGCTACGCGGCGATCGCCGTGAAAAAGGCGGTCGTCGCCAAGATCGTCGACGCAAAGCAGGGCGAGGCCTTGCTCGCGGGCCGGCTGCAGGTAGAGACGGAGCCG
>JAYVZL010000364.1:0-7891 GCA_043783505.1 Elusimicrobiota bacterium | reverse complement strand
ACGCCTCGTACGCGTGGACGATGACCTCGGTGTCGCTCTCCGTGCGGAATGCGTGCCCCAGCACGACGAGCTCGGCGCGGAGCTCGACGTAGTTGAAGATCTCGCCGTTGAAGACGATCCAAAGAGTGCCATCCTCGTTGGAGATAGGCTGGCCGCCGCCGGCCAGATCGATGATGCTCAGCCGGGCGCTGCCCAAACCCGTCTCGCGATCGAGCAGGATGCCGAACTCGTCGGGACCCCGATGGCGCAGCATCGCCAGCATGCGGCGCAGGTCCTCCTCGGACGCGCTCTCGCGCCTGGAACGGTCAAAAACTCCGGCGATCCCGCACATCAGCTCAGGTCCATTCGGCGCAGCTTGCCGGAGAGAGTCTTAGGCAGCGCGTCAACGAACTGCACGGTACGCGGAACCATGAAATCCTCAAGGTGCTTTTTGCAGTGGGCGATGACGGCGGCCTCCTTGAGCTCAGTGCCGGGGGCCACGAGGAACGCCTTGACGGCCTGGCCCAGTTCCGGGTGCGGAACGCCGATGACGGCGGCTTCCCGGACGCCCGGGAGTTTGTAGAGCGCGTCCTCGGCCTCGCGGGGAGATATCTTTTGGCCGCGGCTCTTGATCATGTCGTCCTTGCGGCCGACAAAATAAAAATAACCCTCATCATCAGTCCGAAAAAGGTCGCCGCTGCAGCAAAGGCGCTCTCCTCCCAACGGACCGGGCCGAAAGCGCTGGAGCGTCTGCGCTGGAGCCTTCCAGTAGCCCCTTGTCACATGGCGCCCGCGCACCACCAGCTCTCCCGTCCGTCCAGGGCCGAGCCGGCACCCGTCCTCGTCCTCGACCCAGAGCTCCGTTCCTGCCAGAGCGCGCCCGGAGGACGCCGGACGCGCGTCGACTTGATCGGGCGGCAGGTACATCGTGCGCGCCGCCTCGGACAAGCCATGCATCAGATATAGGTCGGTCTTGGGAAATAGGCGGCGCACGCTTTTGACTTGCTCGATGGGCAGCGCCGCCCCCGCGTTGGTGAGATAGCGCAGCGCGGAGAAGTCCAAGCCTTCGAGGTCCATACACAGCAAGCGCGCGTAGATAGTGGGCACGCCGGCGAACCCGGTAGTCCTTTCTTGCGCCATCTTCCGCAGCACGAGATCGGGGAAAGCGAAGGACTCCTCGAGCACCAAGGTGCCGCCGACGAGTGCCGTCGCCAACAACTGGTAGAGGCCGTAGCTAAACGCCAGAGGAAGCACGCTGAGAACGACGTCGCGCTCCGTGTTCTTAAGATAGCGCGCGATCGCGCTCGCGGCGAAGACCACGTTGCCGTGATCGCACATCACTCCCTTAGACTCTCCGGTGGTGCCGGAGGTATAAATAAGACAGGCGAGATCGAGATCGATGCTCCCGGGCTGGGGAATCCGCGGCGAAGCGGACGCCTGGATCGCGGAAAATTCATGCAGGATCGGTCCGTCCATACGCGGGGCGTCTCCGCAGACGACGATCGTCCGGAGCGCCTCGGCCTCGCGCGGCAGGCGCTCGCGCAGGCCCTGCTCGAGAGCGGCCGCGTCTAAGATGACGGCCGTAGCCGAGCAGTCGTTTAAGAGGGCGACGAGCTTATCGTGCTTGGCGCCGCGGCTGAGGGCGACGAAGACCCCGCCGGCCTTGAGTGCGGCAAATATCCCCACGACGGCTTCCAAAGAATTGTCCAAGTAAAGCGCGACGCGGTCGCCACGCCTCACGCCTTTGTCGATGAGCGCGTTGGCCAGCCGATTGGACATCTCATCGAGGTGTGCGTAGGTGTATCGTTTTCCCCCGCACACCAGCGCGACTTTGTGCGGCAGGCGCGCCGCGCTGTTTCGCAGGAAATCGTGAACTAGCATGGGGTGATTCTAGAAGGTTGGACCCGATGACACAATTGCGGCGGCGTAAACCCTATGAATCGGACGCATGAACGGCGCGGGCTCAATGCGCCGCTGCCATCGCTCCCCGAGCTCGTTGCTGCGCGCGCGTGTCGGGCGCCTTGAAGTCCGGCGGTATCATAAGGAAGGCGGCGTCCGCGGAGCATAGGCGAGAAAGGCGATCGCTCGTTACAATTAATTTACCGCGGCTTCCTTAAGTCGACATGCCCCCTTAGTAGAATCCGAGGGATAACAAGGAGGCTGCTATGAACAACGCATACAGGACGTCGCGCGCCGCCGCGCTCGGGCTTTTGGCGCTTCTCGCATGCGCGGGCACGGGATCGGCGAAGATCGTTCATACCGATCAAGCGGGAACGCCGGAATCGATCATCCGCGATTGGCCGCGGCACGCCAAGCATACGGCCATGTTCATGCTCGATAAGTACGGCGCGCCCAGCCAGTTCGACCGCAAGACCTTGGTCTGGTTCAACAACGGCGCGTGGAAGAAGACCATCGTCTTTCGCTCGCCGGTCGGCGGCGAGGGCCGCAATTTTTTGCAGCAGAGCATCGGCTATCTGGTCCCCGACGACAAGGTCTCCGAGCTCAAGCGATTCAATCCCAACATTGACGTCAGTCAGACCGCCGGCGAACTGACTTTCACCTCTAATAGCGAGGCGAGCAATCGCCTGGCGTTGAACTTGGCCGATGAGATCGTCACCGGCAAGCGGACCGCGGCGGACGCGCGCGGCTTCTTCCGCAAGACGTCGCGGCTGGCCGCGTCGGGGAAATCCTCCCCGTATCTTGAGGGCCTGATGTTCGAAGTCGATAACACGCGCTTCATGACCCCGACCGGCGCGGATCAGTGACTCGAGGCGTCGGCGCGCTTGTTCTGCTTGCGCTCCCGTTCGTGGAGCGCGCGCCGGCCGCCTTTGTGCCTCTCGTCCTGAGCGAGATCTCCGCGTCCTCGGAGGCGACGGACTCCGTCAAAATCGAATGGACGACGGATCAACCCGCGGACACGGAGATCGATTACGGCAAGACCTCGACCTACAGCAATACCGCTTCCTTAAATAAGCCTCCGTCGGCCCGCCACAACCTGTCCTTGGGCGGACTGTCCTCCGGCGTTCTTTATCACTACCGCGTCAAGTCGCGGGACTCCCAAGGGAATTTAACCGTCTCCGAGGACTTGACCTTCATGACTTCCCCCCCGCAGCCCGCGGCCGCCTCGGTCTCCCTTCCGGCCTCCTCGATCGCGTCGCCTCCGGAGATTTCGACTTCGGCCGCGCCGAGCCCGCATCCCGGAGAGCGCCCGCCGCTTATCTTGATCATGAATCCGGCGGACGGAGCGTTCGTTTCGAGCGTCGTGACCGTGTCGGCCAACGCGACCGCCCGCTCAGGAGTGGCCAGCGTGCAGTTCCTTTTGGACGGTCTCGAGCTCGGGGCGGTCTTGACCGCCGCCCCTTACACCGTCAGCTGGAACACGGCCCTCGTCGCCGACGGCCCGCATACCCTCGCCGCCGTGGTCCGCGACATCGCCGGCTTAAGCGCGACGTCCGCCATCATCTTGGCCGTGGTGGACAACACCCCGCCTGTGATCAGCGCGGTGTCGGCCGGCGCGGTGAGCCCCAGCGGCGCGGTCATCCTTTGGACGACGAATAAACGCGCCGACTCTCAGGCGGAGTACGGGGCGACGCCGGCCTGCGATCATGCCACCTCGGTGAACGCTTCCCGCGTCCAGCAGCGCGGCATCGCGCTGAGCGGACTATTGCCGGGAACACTGTATTATTACCGGGTTCGCTCCCGCGACGCCGCCGGGCTTGCGTCTGCTTCCGGGGTGTTCAGCTTCATCACCGCCGGCACGCCGCGGGACGGCGCGGCGGCACGCGCTCTGGCGCTCGCTCCGGCGGCGGACGATTCCGGCCGGGCTCCGCAGAAAGTGCTGAGTCCCGCCTTGGCCGACGGCATCAACGACGCCGCGGTCTTCGGCGCCACGGCGCAGGAAGTCTCCATCGTCGATCTCGACGGCAGGCAGGTGTTCCACGCCGTTTCAAGCGGCGCCCCCATCGTCTGGAACGGCCGCGACTCCTCCGGGACCCTCGTGCCTTCCGGAGTCTATACCGCGAGGATCCTCACGCGCGATGCCAAACGGCTCTATCAAAGCTTCGCCGTCGTCAAATAGCGCGGCTATTTTTCTCACAGATTAACTTTACATGGCGGCCATGGACGCTGAAGGACCGCGGGCATAGAATGAAATATATGGGAATACGACCCTTCTTGACAAGCGCCGTCTTTATCCTGCTTTGCGGCGAAAGCGGGACGCGAGCGGCGTGCCTCACGGCGTCGACCGCGTGGCAGAACGCCGCCCTCACCCCGCAAAGCGCCGCCTTCAGCGCCAGCTTTGACGCCACCCCCAGCGGCGCCAAGATCGACGGCGTGACTGGCTTGTCCAAAGGCGGCGCAACGAATTTCACCAGTCTGGCCGCCATCGTGCGCTTCAACAACACGGGATTTATCGACGCCCGCAATGCCGGCGCCTATGCGGCCGACGCCTCCCTTCCCTATACGGCGGGCGCCACCTACCATTTCCGCTTGGTCGTCGATCCGGTCGCGCGGCGCTACTCGGTCTTCGTGACTCCGCCCGGCGCCGGAGAAAGGGCGCTGGCGACGAATTACGCCTTCCGCGCGGAGCAGGCTTCGGCCTCGATACTCGATAATTGGGCGCTCCTCTCCACCTCGGGAAGCCATCAGGTATGCGGTTTCGCGCTCACGGGCGCGTCGCCGGATTCCACGCCGCCGGTGGTGTCCATCACGACTCCCGCTGCGGGCGCGAGCGTCTCGGGCTCGGCGGCCGTCACCGCGTCGGCCTTTGACAACGTCGGCGTGCTCGGCGTGCAATTCCTTCTCGACGGCGCCAACCTGGGGCCCGAGGACACGCAGGCGCCCTATGCCGCGACATGGAACACGGCCTCCGCCTCGCTCGGCAATCACACCCTCGCCGCGACGGCCCGGGACGCCGCCGGCAATAAGACCACTTCCCCCCCGCTGACGGTCCGCGTCACCGGCGCCTCGGGCTGTCTCACGTCGTCGACCTTCTGGCAGAACTCTCCCTTGCCCGCCCAGATCGCCGCCTTCAACGCCGACTTCGACGCGACACCCAACGCCGCCAAGATCGACGGAGTAATCGGCCTGTCCCAGGGCGGCGCCGTGGGCTTCTCGAGCTTGGCGGCCATCGTGCGTTTTAACAACACGGGTTTTATAGACGCCCGCAACGGCGCCGCCTACTCCTCGGAGATCCCCGTTCCTTACACGGGGGGCGCGACCTATCATTTTCGCCTAGCGGTCGACCCCGTCGCGCGGCGCTACTCGGTCTTCGTCACTCCACCCGGCGCGGCGGAAAAGGCGTTGGCGGCTAATTACGCCTTCCGCGGCGAGCAGTCCGCGATCACGAACATCAATAACTGGTCACTGTTCTCCGAGGTGGGCAGCCACAAGACGTGCGGCTTAGCACTTTCAGCGCCGGGCCCCGACTCCACGGCGCCCTTCGTGGCCATGACCGCACCCGCCTCGGGCGCGAGCGTCTCGGGCTCGACGGCCGTATCCGCGTCGGCCTCCGACGGCGTCGGCGTGGTCGGCGTGCAATTCCAGCTCGACGGCGCGAACCTTGGAGCCGAAGCCTCTCAGAGCCCCTATGCGGCGACGTGGAACACGACGTCGGCGGCCGCCGGAGCGCACGCCTTAAGCGCGGTGGCTCGGGACGCCGCGGGTAACAAGGGAACGGCGTCCATCCCCGTCACTGTCAACAACTACGCGCCCCCTCCCGATGCCGCTCCGCCGACGGCGACGATCATCTCTCCCGGCGCGGGGACGACGGTCTCGGGCACGGTCTCGGCCTCGGCGACGGCCGTCGACAACGTGGGCGTGGCCGGAGTGCAGTTTCTGCTCGATGGGACGAACATGGGACCAGAAATTGCCTCCCCCCCCTACACGATGGCCTGGAACACGGCCTCCTCCGCCAACGGGATGCACACTTTAACCGCTTCGGCGAAGGATGCGGCCGGCAACAGAGGCAGCGTCTCTATCACCGTCACCGTCAATAACGCGGCCCCGCCCGGGGGGGCTGATCGCTTCGGGATCAAACAGATGTATCCGACCGCCGCCGGCGGCAAGAACTGGCTGTCCACGTGGGACAACGGCGTGGCGCGCGACTTTTCGGGCGTCGATCCCCAAGATCCGTGGTTCGACGCCAATCACGGCAACGCCTCATTTAGCGTCGACGGCAAGGGCCTTTTTGCGATCTCCGGCTCCGTGCCCCGGATGTACATCCATGATCCAGCACTGCAGCAAAGCTGGAGAAACGTGGAGATGACGGTGTACGCGTACCGCGTGGCCGACGGCAACACGCCCTGGGGCGGCATCGAAGGAGTCGCAAGAAGCAACCATGGGATCACGGGCTCGGAAACCGCCAATCTCTGCGACAGCCGGGGCAACGACGCGCGATTCCGCTACGACGGGCACATCGACTTCGAAAAGGAGACGTCCCATCCAAATTCGAGCACCGCGAACAATAGAGCCATGTGGTCGACCCTGCCGTTTCGGACATGGATCGGCTTTAAGCTGGTGGTCTATGACCTGCCCAACGGGAATGTTAAGCTGGAAAACTATATGGATTTGACCGACGGCGCCGGCGGCGGGACCTGGACTAAAGTCAACGAGCTGGAAGATAATGGCTCGAACTTCGGCGTCGGCGGAACGCCCTGCAACTCCGGAATCAACCCCGCGCTGCGCCTGACCAACAGCGATGCCCGCCCCGGTACCGAGTCGGGGAAGCCCAACATCACCGTCTACTGGAGAAGCGACGACGTCGCGGCCAACGGCCTCGTCTACAAGAAGATGAGCGTGCGCGAGATCTCCGCGCCATAAAAACGCGCCCCGCGCGCCAATAAGACGCGCGGGGCGCTGAATCGATCGTCGCTGCGTCAACGCGACATGGCTTCTTCCTTTAAGGACGTGCGCAGCTTGTCGCGCAGCCCTGAATCCTTCTTCATGCCATGCTTCGTGGTGGCATGATATTCGCCGAGCTCCAGCACCTCCGCCTCCGTGCCTGTGATGGAAAGCGAACAGTCCGAGTCCGGCATTTTGCGGCAGTCCATGACGACTCTTTTCTCTGATGGCATAAGCGCCTCCCGCGGATCGCAATCCGACATATCCATTGTAATCCCGCCGCGGCGGCGAGCCTATGGACAAGATGAAAAAGGATTTCGACCGATGGATGAAAATTAGCCGACCCTGGCCCTTGAAATTCCGGCGTTCGAGAGCCATACTGGGCCCTAAGAGGAACCCCCATGAGCATCCCGATCCTTGTTCTGGCCCTATTTGCCGCGCCGCCGGCTTTTTGCGCGCCGGCACCGGCTGCGACTAGATCGATCGCGAGCACGGCTGACTCCCCGATTAGGCTGGGGAAAAAAACCCCCGAAGGCTTCGACGATCCCGCTCATGTGCATTTTTTTCGCTATCAGGCCTACCTTCGAAAGAACGAACTCGCCGGATTGGACGGCACGGCGTGGAAGAAGCTTTCCGCCGACGAGCGCGCCGCAAAAATAAAAGCCGGGGAAGACTGGCTCAAGGAGAAGTTCAGCGCGCTCATGAGCGCTCATGAACTCACAGACGACAACTCCGCGCTGCTCGCCTCCATTTGGGGAAAAGACGTCGTGTCGGCCGCGCAGGCCGTGGGCACGGCTGTGAGACTCGGCGATCCCGCGCAGATTCTCGCGGCTAGAGAGAAGGCGCAGCGCTTAGTCAAAAATGTCGGCGGCGTCTCGGTGGATTGGGCGGCGATTTTCGACGGCATGACTCCGGGCGTCATCGCAGCGCCGGTCCTTCCCGATCCCCTGAAACTCAATACTGAGACCGGATTGATCGACTCCTTGGATTCAAAAGCGGTGCGCGCCCCGCTAGCAAGCAAGGCGACTTTCATGGCATTCCTCCATAAGCAAGCAGTCCCGCCCGACGCGCT
>JAYVZL010000363.1:0-7922 GCA_043783505.1 Elusimicrobiota bacterium | reverse complement strand
GCGCTGTAAGGACATTAAGACTATCTCCCGAAACACTCAAGGCGTGCGCCTGGTTCGTCTCGACGAGGGAGACAAGGTCGCGCGCGTGGCTCCTATCGCCAACGAGCCTCCCGTCGCGCCGGAGCTTCCGATCGACGGCGAAAAAAAGTGAGGGGTCCGGGGTGAGACGAGCGTTGTCGGCTTTGGCGCTAGCGGCTTTTGCGGCCGTCGGCGCCGGGCCGGCGTCCGCGGAACTGTTGCTGACGAACGTCCAATGGCAGCGGGGGCGGGTGGAGCGCGCGCGGGTCGTCGCCTGGGAGGACGTGTCCCAGCTTGTCGACGGCCCGCCCAAGCTCGACAGCCGTCTGCGCGCGAGACTGACGCTTAAAAATCGCGGTCCCAAGGCGATCGAAGGAATCCTGCTGCGCTACAGCATGACGGCCCGTCTCTCGGCTTCCGTCGCGGGCGCGGAGGAGGGAGCTTGGGGAATCCCATTTATGGTCGAAGAGAAGCGCGTTCCCAAGGTCGACCCCAACCAAGTCATTGACGTGAATTTGTCCACCTCCCCCTCTTTAGAGCTGTATCTCAACAAGTTGTCGCGCGCGGGCTGGTGGCCCGACCGCATCAAGCTGCAGGTGATGATCGAGCCCCACGCGGGCGCCGTCGCGCTGCAGTCGCTGGAGAATATCCTCGAGGTAAGACATTGATCGATCTTGGCTCGGCCCGCAAAGACGCGGTAAAAATAAGGGGGGCGCTGCTGTCGCGCAATCCGCGCACGGCCGCGGCGTTCGATGAATTATTGAAGCTCGACGAAGGGCATCGGGCGCTGCTCAAAGAAGTCGAGGACATGCGGGCCAAACGCAACGCCTCCTCCCAGGAGATCGGAAAGGCGGTGGCGGCTAAGGACAATGTGAAAGTCACCGAGCTGAAGGCCGCCGTTTCCGATCTTAAAGTGAAGATGACGGATAAGGAGAAATCCTTGTCCGAGTCCGAAAAGACGATAGCCGCCGCCGCGATGTCGATTCCCAATGTGCCCCATGAGTCGGTGCCGTTGGGCAAGGATGAGACTGAAAATAGAGAAATCCGTAAAAACGGCACGCCGAGGACGTTCGACTTCAAACCCTTGGACCATCAAGGCATCGGCGAAAAATTGGGGATTCTCGACCTGGCCGCGGCGGTAAAATTGTCCGGGTCCCGCTTCGCGCTTTGGAAGGGTTCGGGCGCCAAGCTTCTTCGCACGTTGGGCGCTTTTCTTCTCGACCGCCACACGAAGAATGGTTACTTGGAAATTCATGCGCCCTATCTCGTTCGGCCCGAGATCATGGAAGGGACGGGGCAGCTTCCGAAATTTGAAGCCGACATGTACAAGACGGTCAATACGGAGGGCGACAAGACCTCCACGATGTATCTGATCTCCACGTCTGAGATCGTCTTGACGAACATGGTAAGAGATGAAATTCTCTCGGCCGACAAGCTTCCGATGAAGCTGACCGCCTTCACCCCTTGTTTTAGGCAGGAGGCCGGGTCCTACGGCAAAGACGTTCGCGGAGTCATTCGCAACCATCAATTCGACAAAGTCGAACTGGTTTGGATCACGAAACCGGAGGATTCTCTAGCGTCGCTCGAAAAGCTGACGAAGGACGCCGAAGACGTTCTGCAAGCCCTTGATCTGCCCTACCGGGTGCTGCAGTTGTGCACGGGCGATATGGGATTTTCATCGCAAAAGACATACGACCTCGAGGTATGGATGCCTTCGGAGTCGAAGTACCGCGAGATTTCATCCTGCTCCGATTGTTCCGACTTTCAGGCGCGTAGGATGGCGGCGCGCTTCAAACGCGAGCCCCAATCCGCGGCGGAGCTCGTCCACACGCTTAACGGCTCCGGAGTGGCGGTCGGACGCTTGGCCGCGGCGATCCTTGAAAACAATCAGCAGGCCGACGGCTCGGTGAATATTCCGAAGGCGCTCGTCCCGTATTTCGGGGCGGAGCGGATCACGGTTCCCTGATATGGCGCGAGGACTTTCGAAGCTTAAATCCGTCGTCGCGCGGCTGTTGTCTCCTCAGGGCTGTCCTTGGGACAAAGAACAGACGCACAAAAGCCTGATCCCCTACCTACGCGAGGAATCGGCCGAACTCGTCGAAGCTCTCGCCGGCGGTCGCTGGCATGAAATCGAAGACGAGTTGGGAGACATTCTTTTCCACGTATACTTTCATGCGAAGATCGCGGAGAAGGCGGGTCATTTTGATCTCGACAAGGTGGCCGAGAGCCAAGCAGTGAAGCTGATGCGCCGGCACCCGCACGTGTTCGGCGGCAAGCGGCGCTTTAAAGACGGGGCCGAGGTTTTAAAGAATTGGAAGTCGATCAAATCCGTGGAGCGGGAGCTCCGGCGCCGGGACGTGGCCCGGCGCAATGCGGCGCGGCGCAAGGCGCGCTAGGAGGTGAGGGATGTTCTTCGAGGGTCCTGAGAAAAAAGTAGAGCTGTCTCTCATGCCCGGGCGCGCGTCTCTGCGCTCGAAAGGCCACGATTACTGGAAGGGCATCGTGGCCAAGGCCAATGCCCAGGTTCTCTCGACGATCTCAAATGAGTTGATGGACGCCTATCTTCTGTCGGAGTCGAGCCTTTTCGTGACCGACACGTGGCTGACGATGATCACCTGCGGACGCACGGACCTCGTTGGCGCGGTTCTGCAGCTGTGCGGGGACTTCGGCATCGAGGCATTTCAATATCTCGTTTACGAGCGCAAGAACGCCCACTTCCAAGAATACCAGCCCTCCAACTTTTTTGACGACTGCCGCCGGCTCTCCGAGCGCATGCCCGCCAAGTCTTATCGTTTCGGCGACGGCGACGATCATCACGTGTTCCTCTACCACCTCGACAAGCCCTACACGCCGGCCGCCGACGACCTGACTCTGGAAATCCTGATGCACGGCGTCGATCCTCAGGCTTCGCGTGTGTTCATGGCCGGACCCCAGCGCAAGCACGAGTTCATCAAGGAGAAATCCGGAGTCTGGACTATCTTCCCGGGCTTCCAGGTCGACGATCACCTGTTCGAGCCGATGGGCTACTCCCTCAACGCCATTCGTGGCTTGAAGTACTACACGATCCACGTCACGCCGCAGAAGATTGGCTCCTACGTCAGTTTCGAGACCAATTTCGTGGAAGGCGACGCCGACGAGACGGTGACGCGCGTGCTAGAGATCTTCAAGCCTCAATCCTGCGACGTGGTTTTATTTCAGCCCCAAGGATCGCGCAAGAAGACGCGCTGCGACTATCCCCTCAAGCGCGCCGTGCGGCAAAGTCTCTCTTGCGGCTATCGAGTTTCCTTCGACCATCACTTCAAGCCGGTCGAAGGAACGGCCCCAGCGGTCGAAATCGTCCTGTGACGGCGAAAGCGCGCTGGGTCGATGAGGTCTACCAAGGCATCGTGCGCACCGGCTTTCGCTTGGAGAAGAAGCTGTTCAAGGGCAAGAGCCCTTTCCAGACCGTGGAAGTCGTTGAAACGAAGGGCCACGGCAAGCTGCTTTTGATCGACGGCATGACCATGGTCTCTGAGCGCGACGAGTTCGTCTACCATGAGATGATCGCGCACCCGGCGCTGTTTCTGCATCCGAAGCCGCGGCGGGTCTTGGTCATCGGCGGCGGCGACGGCGGCACCGTGCGCGAGGTTTTGCGCCACGAGTCGGTGGAGAGATGTTTTCTTGTTGAGATAGACGATCTTGTCGTTTCCGCCTCACGGCGCTTCATCCCTCAGACGGCGGGGGCGCTGTCCGACCCACGCGCCCGCGTTATGATTCAGGACGGGGTAAAATTCGTGGCCGAAACGAAAGAACGTTTCGACGTGGTGATCGTGGACTCGACCGAGCCTTTCGGTCCGGCAAAGGAGCTGTTCGGCTCGGCTTTTTATAAAAACGTGCGCCGCATCCTGACCGAAGATGGGATAGTGGTCAGCCAGGCGGGATCGCCTTTTTATGAGATAAAGACCATCACGAATCTTTTAAAGATCATGAGGCCTATTTTCCCGGTTGTGGAAGTCAGTCTCTTCAATAATTTGACGTACCCGGGAGGGCTATGGGCGTTTACCTTCGCCACCAAGGGCCTTCATCCCGTGAGGAACTTCAAGCGCGCGCGTGTGCTCGCGTCGAAGGTCGCCTTTCGATGGTATAACGCTGAGATCCACGTCGGATCTTTCGCCCTGCCGTCTTTCTTGAAAAAAGAAATCGGCTAGCGGGGCTTAAGCCAGCCCCGGCGCAAGAGCTCTTCTGCGATCTGGATGGAGTTGAGCGCGGCTCCCTTGAGAAGGTTGTCGGAGACGATCCAAAGCGCGATCTCGTTGGCCGTGGCGCCCCGGCGCAGGCGCCCGGAAAACACGGGCTCTTTCCCCCCCGCCGATCGCGGCGTCGGGTAATCGCCCTCATTCGACAGAACCAGCCCGGGAGTGCGCTTGAGCAGCGCGCGGGCGCGGGCTAGGGAGGTGGGGCGCGCGAGTGTCAGCCATGCGGCAAGGGCGTGTCCGCGGATCGTGGGCACGCGCACCGCCGTGGTCGAGACCTTGAGGCCCGGCGCCGACCAGATCTTGCGCAGTTCCGCGGCGACTTTGGTTTCCTCGGTTGAATATCCGTCGGCGCCAAAACGACCGACCTGAGGTATGGCGTTGCAGGCGATGGCGCGAGGCAAAGAGGAGGATTTTCCCGAGCCAAGTACGGGCGCGCGGCCGTCGCTCTCGAGACGGAGTCCGCGGAGCGCCGACTGTTGAGCCAACAACTCGCTGACCGCGGCCTTCCCCGCGCCTGAAACGGCCTGGTAAGAGGCAAGGCGGATTTCGCGGATGCCGACATCGCGGTGTAAAAGAGATCCGGCGACGGCCAAGCCGGTCATGGTGCAGTTGGGAGAGGCGATCAATCGGCGGTTCGCCGTCAACGCAGAGGCGTTCACCTCTGGAATGACCAGAGGAATATTCTTATCGAGGCGGAAGGCCTCGCTGTCGTCGATTGTCCATACGCCGCTTTTGGCCAGGGACGGAGCGAGCTTCAAGGCGACGTCGTCGGAACTGAGGAGAAAGACGATATCACATGAGACGAGGGCGGAAGAGTCGACGCCGGGAGCGGCGATCGAACGACCCTTAAAGCGGACCGAGGAGCGCGCGCGGCCCGAAGAAAATGGTCGAAGTTCTTTTATCGGGAATCGGCGGTTTTCCAAGAGCGCGACGAGCTCTCGGCCGACCATGCCCGTTGCTCCCGCTACGCCGACGATCAGCGGCTTAATGCGGGGCATACGGAATAATCGCGGGCGCGGACTGTCCGACGGCGCCGGAGATGTCCCGTGCCATCCCCCGCAGGAACGTGCCTGGAGCGGGGGATTTTTCAGACGGCAAGGTAAATAGATAAGGAGGCTTGCGTAAAATACGGGAGACGCGCTCCCATTCCAACTGATCGCGCGATGACTCGACCCAGGCTTCAGCCACGTCTTCGCCCGCGACGGAAAACCGCACCAGCATGCGCTTGCCGGCGCGCGCGAGGGTGAGGTCGGCGACGGAGACCGCGGGTTCATCGGGCCCGGGAGGCACGAGCTTGATGGCCAACGCTGGCGCCAGGGTGTTAAGGGGCGTTTCAAGTGACGTTCCCGGTGACCGAGGGGGCACGCCCATCACCGAGCGATTGAGCCAGGCGCGCGTCTCTCTTCCCGGTTCGTCGAGATCGGCGGCGGCTAGGATCGGCGCGCTTGAGGGGTGCATGAAGTAATTCGTCGGCGACCAAATAATGAGATAGTTGGGGCCGGTGAAGCTGACTTGAGCCATGGGAACTTCCGCCCAAAACCATTCCCCAGCTCCCACGCCGTCGACGCGCGCCTGGGGGTCCGCCTCAGCGGGCATGTCCCGCGTTTCGGCGAGAAAGAAGCTTTGCTCCGAGGTCCATGCCGGGACTTGAGATATGCCCATATATATCTTGCCGGGAATAATTTCTCGCAGCCAGGGTTTGCCCGCGACAGGACGCGTTTTGGCACGGCCGAGTTTGGCGCCGATAAAAGAGCGCTCAAAGCCCCCCGTAGGGGCGGACGGTAGCTTGACGATCCACGCGTTATTGAAGCCCACGTACCAGTTGGCGTCGGGTCCGCCGTCCGCGAAACGGCTGTAATCGTGAGGGTTGGGAGACAAAGTCACGATCGTCGGAACGATGGAGCTCGTGGAAAGGGTCGGAGGCAAGCCGTCAGCGGCGGCGCAGAGCATCGAGCCGGCAAGAGCTAAATTATAAATTATCATTATTTTTTAATCATATTTACGATGCGATCAAAGTCGTCAAAATTAAAAAAACTAATTTGAATCGTGCCTTTAGACGGGGTCTTGCGGGTGCGAATGTCAACTTTCGTACCTAAGATCTGCTGCAGCGACTCCTCGATCGCGCGCAAGTCGGCGGGCTTGGAGGATATTTTTTTATCCTTCGTGGGCCGTTCGTCGAGAACCGGAGCGGCCTCCATTTCTCGGGCTAAAGTTTCGGTCTCACGGACGGACAGCTTATTGGCGACCAACTTTTGAAAAACGGCGTGCCGAAGATTCGGATCGGAGATCGTGAGAAGGGCTCGGCCATGACCTTCCGTGATATGGCTGAACTGTAACGCGTTTTGAATGTCTTCTGACAATTCCAGCAGGCGTAAGGTGTTTGAGATCGTGGCCTTGGACTTGCCGACCTCTTCGGCTAAAGAGGTTTGGTTGATGCCGAATTCCTTCATAAGCCGCAGATATCCGATGGCGACTTCGATGGCGTTAAGATCGGCACGCTGAAGATTCTCGATGAGGGTCAAGGCCATGCGGTGCCGATCGTCCTTTGGCTGACGCACGACGACCTCGATCTCCTGTAGCCCTACCAGTTGGCTGGCGCGCAAGCGGCGCTCGCCTGCGATTAGCTCATAAGACCGAGTTATCGGGTCATAGGAAACGACGATGGGCTGAGCCAGGCCGTGCTGTTGGATTGAGGTTGCCAGCTCGCTTAGCGATTCGGGATCAAAGTGTCGACGGGGCTGCAAGTGATTAGGGCGGATCTTGGCGATCGGGATTTTTATGATCACCCCCTCCGATGTGCCGGCGGCGGCGGGCATTACCGAAATTGGCTCGGGGACGCCGGGAATAAGAGCGGATAATCCCCGGCCGAGGGCTTTGCGTGTCATAGTAAGTTCTCCGTGGATTCTACTGTAAAAGGGGCGGAAGTCTGAGCCAGCCCGCGTCGAGCCAGAAATTCTTGGGCGAAAGCCATATACGCTTCCGCGCCCTTGGACTTGGCATCATATTGGAAAATACTTTGACCAAAGCCCGGGGCTTCGGCAAGTCTTATGTTTCGGGGTATGATGGAGGCAAACATCTTCGGACCAAAAAAACGGGCGACCTCTTCTTTGACTTGGTTTGAGAGGGTCATTCGAGAGTCAAACATGGTCAAAACCCCCCCCTCGGTTTCAAGCTTCGGGTTCAAAGCCCCCTTTATTCGGTCGACGGCGATTGTGAATTGAGCAAGACCTTCCATTGAATAGTACTCGCCCTGGATCGGGATGACAATTTTATCCGCAGCATTGAGAGCGTTTACGGTTAAAAGGCCCAAAGAAGGCGGGCAGTCGATAATAATGTAAGAAAAGCGGGACTTCACTGCGGAAAGGGCTCCTTTAAGGCGGCTTTCGCGTGCCAAGGCAGAAACCAGTTCGATTTCAGCCCCAGCTAGATCATTATTAGTCCCGGCCACTGACAATTTCGGTAATAAAGAGGCTTTAATGGTTTTTTCAAGCGGCATGAGGTCGACCAACACATCATACATGTTGGGATCGAACTCTTGCTTGTTAAAGCCAACGCCGGAAGTGGCGTTTCCTTGGGGGTCCATGTCTATCAAGAGGGTTTCGTGCCCTAAAACAGCCAAAGCGGAGGCAAGATTGATAGCGGTGGTTGTTTTTCCAACCCCCCCCTTTT
>JAYVZL010000362.1:0-3079 GCA_043783505.1 Elusimicrobiota bacterium | reverse complement strand
CGAGTCCTGGGGCTGAAGACGTTGGGCGGCCTCGAGGTTGACGACCGTCTCATGCCAGGAGGCTTCCTGGTAACTGCGCAGGCCGAGGGCGTAGTGGAAGCGGGGAGCGCTCGCCCCGCGCAGGAGGATCTCATGAACCGCGGCGTCCAGCCGGATTTTGTACGGGCTGGTGTCCTTGTCGGGGAAGTAGGCCTTCATGAGCTCGATCTGCGCGCTCGCGTCGAAGAGACGCTGGGCCGCGGCCTCCTCCTTGAACCGTTCGGCCATGACTTCGAAGGGAGTGGGCGCGTCGGTGGCGCGGTAGCGGATTCCGGGAATGGTGAAGCGGTAGTGCAGCGACATCTGCTGGACGCTGTCGAAGCTTTGGAGCAGCCCCAAGGCGTAGTCGACCGTGACGTTCTTGATGCTCAGGCCCAGTCCCATGGTCAATCCGCCTTGGTCCTGCCCCATGCGATAGCCCATGCGCAAGGCGCAAAAGGCGTGGTAGTTGTACTCCAGGCCGACGCTTTGGAACATCGAGTCGTCGTGGAAGACGCGCTCGACTTGGAGCGCGGCCGCGAGCGTGTCGGCCTTGAACACGTCGCGGGTCAGCGCCAATCCCAGGCGCGCGGTGACCGGCAAGGCGTCTTCGTGGGAGCCCGTGGCGAGTCCGCCGGAGTATTTGATCCCCGGGCCGAGGTTGGCGAGGCTCAAGCCGACCGAGCCCGTGCCGCCGGCCATCGGGCGCTCGTAGATCGAGCCGGCGTCGAGAGCGTAGGCGCTGGCCGTGACTTCCTCGGCCAAGGTGCTGCGCATCACTTTTCCGGACGTCCCGATATGGAGGCGTCCCACGGGCAGGGAGAACGCGTGGGCGTAAGCGAGCTGGGCCACGAGATCCTGCTGGGCGCTGCGGCTACCCGCCGGATTGCCCGCGGCGTCGAAGATCTCGGCCTTGCCGGCGTCGAGATAGCCGATGCTGGCGCCGAATGCCTGGTGGGGACTTACGGGCGTGGCGAAGCCGACGGTGCCGAATCGTGTGTCGACGAGCGACTGCATCAACTGCGTGGCGACCTGGCTTTCGCGCATGCGGCTAAGCGCCGCCGGATTGTAGTACATGCCGAACACGTCGTCGCCCAAGGCGGCGTAAGCCTGGCCCAAGGCGAACGGCCGCGCGCCGAACGGCTCGCGCAAGACTACGCCGCCCGCCCGTCCGACTCCCGCGGAAGCGGGCGAGGACGAGAAAAGGAGGACGGCAAGCCAAGCTCGCTTCATTGAACCACGATGACCTTAAAGTTTTTCTTTTGATCCGGCGCCTCGACGTGGAGTATGTAGGCGCCCGAGGCCACGCTCTGGCCCGCCGAGTTGCGTCCGCACCACGAGGAGCTGAAGCTGCCGGGCGCGACGTCCTGGTCGATCCAGCTGGACACGAGCTGGCCCATGAGAGTGTAGAGCTTGACCTTGAGGTGGCCGGCGGCGGTGACCTGCACGCTGATCGACGTGCATTCGCCGCGCAAGGGATTGAAGTAGTTCTTGCGCAGGATGATGTCCGAGGCGGTGGGAACGATGCTGTAGGTGAAGCTCATCCCGGTAGCGCTTCCCCACGTCCCGGCTTGGTTCTGGGCGCGGACTTTAACGTACCAGACGTAAGGCTGGGTCAGGATGAAGTCCGTGAATGTGAGGATGGTCGTGGCCAGCAAGGCCGGTTGATCGGCAGGCTCCGATGAGAGCGAAACGCTGTAGCCGACGATGGGGCTGGCGGTGTTGGTGGGCGCGGTCCAAGTGATGTGCGGCGTGGGCGAAAAGAGGACGCTGCCGTCGGGCACGGGAGTGACGTTGGCGGCGCTGACCTGGGCGGCGATTGTGGGCACGATGGGCGCTGCCAAGTCGATGAACATGGGCCCGAAATGTCCGACGCCCACGGAGGCGCCGCCGTTGTCGCCGGTGACGTGGAAATAGACGATGCCCTGAGGCAAGATCACCGGCAGCGCCGAGCCGTCGAAAGATGAGTCGGCGTTCGTGGGCACGTAGGCGGGATCGGTGTTGACGGCGTAATGGAAGTTGGCGGCCCCCTGGGCGTTGAAGACGGTGTCGGTGGCGCCGTACCACACGGAAGACAGGCGGTTGGCCGATATGGTGATGACGCCGTTGGTCGTGACGACGGCGCCCAAGGCGTAGGCGCTGCCTACGCCGGCGCCGTTGACGGCGCGCACGCGGGCGAAGTAGGTGGTCTGGGGCAGTAGGGAGGTGAAGAGATTAGTCACGGCGGTGGTGGTCAGCGAGCTGGCGATAAGCGAGAAGTCGACTTTTGTCGAGATGGTCACTTCGTAATCGGTGGCGACCGGATTGCTGTTGGCGCGCCAGTTGACGTTGAATTGATTGGGCGTGATGCCGGTAAAGCTGAGGGGCGCGGGCGTGGAGGCCAAAGTGACTTCAAAGATGGGTGTCGTATTGGCGTAGAAGGTGGCCGCGCCCCACAGCGCCCCCGCGCGCAGGTAGTAGGTGGTGTTGCGGGCCAAGGGAGATAAGACGAGAGGGCCGGCTGCGCCGATCGAGGCGAACAGCGTGCCGGTAAAATTGGCGGCGGTGGAGGCCTCGACGACGTACTGCGCCGCTCCGACCGTCCCGAAATTTACCGCGACGCTGGACAGAAACACGCCTGTCGCGAGCGGATTGGTGGGAGCGGGGTTGACGCCCCCCCAGTCGATCAGATTAAGAACGTCGTTCTCGAATAAAGACCCGGCCCGGGCGCCTGAGTAAAGCTGCATGGTGATTCGGGACGCCGCGGATAGGGCGCGGCCGTTGACGTTGACCGCGATGTTGGGATCGTTGAAGCCCACGCCCGTGAACGTCGAGATGAACCGTCCCCCCGTGAAATGGATCGCGGTGGCTCCCGCGGTCAAGCCGCCCGGGAACGTCATGCTGGTGATGTTGATGTTGCCGCCGCAGGCGCCGCAGGTCATGGTGGCGATGGACAAGCCCCAGCGCCCGCCGGTGATGGTGTTGCTGGTCAGAACCACGGAGCCCCCGGTGCCCGACTGCATCAAGAGGGCGGCGCCTTGGGGACCGCCGCGAAGCGTGGTGCTGGTCACGGTCAAATTTG
>JAYVZL010000361.1:0-48416 GCA_043783505.1 Elusimicrobiota bacterium | reverse complement strand
CGGATCCGAGGCGAAACCCGGAGACGTCGACGCCCCCGCGCACCCCTCGGAAGCCCTTGCCCACGGCAGCGTCATCACTCACTTGATCGGCCACTATTGGGACGACGCCTATGCCGGCAGCATCGTCAATGGCGGCCTATCTGAGGGCTGGGGTGACTCCGCCCTGGGCCGCTCCCCAGCGCTGCGCGCTCCCATTGCGGAAGCGGATATTCCCAATTCTTATGTCGCGACGTTCATGGATGAAGACGGCAAGAATACTTATGAGTTCAAGTTCAGCGCTGACCATACATTAAAATTTACGGGCGAACTCGTGGATTATAATTTCAAGAAGTCCGTGCCGGCCCCCGTTATGAATATAGTGCCAACTGTCTACAACGGAGCGGGTACTTGGTCATTCAAGGACGGCAAGATTGAGGTCCAGATGGTGGGCCGCTCCTTTATTAAGGATCGCCCCGAGCCTGGGATTCCCGTTTCGGCGTCTCTAGTAATAAATGTTGCCGGCAAGAACACGAGCGATTTCAAAACCGGCGCGGCCATTCCCGTCGCCAGCAAGTATTTTGGCAACCGCGATTGGAGCATTTCCTACGCGCCGACAATAACGCCCGCCTACACCTCTAATAATGCGGCGAAAATTTTCGACTCCGCCAACCTGGAGAAGACCACCAAACAACTTCTCAGCGCTATCGGGAAACATGTCGATCTCAACAATGGCAGCGCGCTCATCGAGAGCTACGACAGGACGAAGTTCGATCTCGATAAATCCGTCGCCGCCTTGGAAGAGCGCCTCTCCAACGAGGGACCGAACTATCAGTACAAGACCACCATCGGCGCGAACAACGTCGTCACCCTGCTCAAAACCGATGCGGGCATCAACTCCTGGCTGAAAGGCGACGCCACATACCTGGCGAAGCGACTCAAAGAGATGGAGGATTCCCGGCGTCTGCGAGCCGTGTTCGCGCGCACCGTCAAAGTCACCGGCGAGACCTACACGGTTCTCTTCTACTTCGAGATTTACACCTATGACGGGGACGTCATGCACCTGCATTTCGCGATGGGCGACTAGCCCGCGTATCCTTCGGGAATAATGACTCAACTGCCTCGTCTTGCCCTTGCCTGTCTTTTGCTCGTCTCTGGACCGGCCCTCGCGCAGGTACATGGCCCCATCGCCGGCGGATCCAGCGCCCGTCTGTCCGGACTAATCTCCGGCGCCTTCTTAATCAACCCTGTGGCGGCGTCCATACCTCTCATGCCGCCCGCGAGCCTTGATAGCGCTCTGGCGGCGCCGGGGCCGACCGCGAATCAGCGGACTCCCAAGACCGATTACGTCTCCACCAAAGCCTCAAAAATCGTCGCCATACAGCTCCTCAACGCGATCGGGAACAATGTCGATCTCAAAAACGGCGGCTCGTTCGTCATGAGCTACGACATGGAGACGTTCGACCTCAAGAAATCCGTCGCCGCCCTGCAAAGCAACGACGGTCCGAACGATCAATCCAAGACGACCGTCGGCGCGGACAAGGTGATCTCCCTGCTCAAAACCGACGAGAGCCTCAACTTCTCTCTCGGGAAAGACGCCGCGTATCTGGCGGCGCGGCTCGACGAGATGCAGCGGACCGGACGTCTCAACGCCGTGATCGCACATACCGTCAACGCCGCCGAGACGGTGGTCTTCAACGTCAATATTTACACCAACGACGGGTGGGCCTTATTTCTGAAGCTGGTTCGGGCCAAAAGTCCTAAAAACATCTAGGACCTCTGTCTTCGACGGAAAGCCCCTTAGACCCAGGTGGAGTAAAAGGCGAATGGCGTAGTATTCGCCCATGAACAAAAAGGCCCGCCTCTTCCCCATCCTTGTCGCCGTCTCCCTTTTCCTCGGCTCCGGTCCTCTTCCGGTCGCCGCGCAGGTCATGCATGGAACGGTCCTCGCCGGCGCCGCCCGCGTGCCCGGCCAAGTCCGCATCCCCGCCGTGTCCGCCTCCGGCGCGATTTCCATGCCTCTCATGCCCGGGGCCAACGCCGGGGTCATGCAGTTGGCGCCCGCCGCGCCGGCCCCGACCTTAAATTCCGTCTTATCCGCGCAAGCCGGCGCGCCGATCAGCGTGCGCGCCGGCGGCGACCTAGCCGCCATCGCCGCCGAAGCCGCCGCCTACGCCAAGAAAATCCCCGCCGCCTCGACCTCCAAGACCTCGACGCCGGCCACCGAAAAAGGATTCGTCGCCCGCGTCCTCAACGCCGTCCGCGGCCACTCCAAGCCCACGATCTCCTTCGACGGCGCCCGCGAGAAGCCCGCGCCCCTCGCTGGACGCATGAGCCTGCGCGAGCAGAAGCCTCTCACGCTGCCCAACGGCACCCATCCAGACGAACAGGCGACGGTGCCCTCACCCGATCGCGAGCCGACGACGCTCGTCGAAGCCTACGGTCTGCCCGGCAGTCAGGACATCGGCGGCGTCTTCGAGACCAGCCGCAAGGTTCTCTCGGCCGACCCGGCCAACGTCGACTCCGTCGTCGCGGAGGTCAAGGCCATGATCGACGCGGACCTCCCCCGCTACCGCGTGGGCAGCTCCGACCTGCGTCTCATCGGCGCCACCGCCTTCAAAGGCTACGGCACGCAGGCCGACTCGATCTTCCTCCTTTTCCGTCAGGTCAAGAACGGGTTCGAAGTCAACGGCACCTACATGTCCTTTACGATAAAAACCGTCAAGGAGAAGGCCACGATCGTCTCTCAGAACGGGCGAGTTTTCCCTCAGCTCGACGTCAACACCGAAACGGTGTTTACCAATGACCAGATCATGGACCAAATCGCCAAGCGCACGGGCATGTCCACCAATGAAGTGGCCGACAAATTCAAGTTCTATCAAGAAAAATTGATCTATGCGCGCGGCTCATGGCGCCACGTGAAGCTCTATCTGGCGGACGGCCTCGAGTACATGGTCGCCGTGGACGTGCTCAGCGGCCTCGTCTTTCTGTGGGACAACCGCACGGGCTTAGTGTCCGAGGACGTCGAAGCCGCGACGAAAAAATCAAGCGTCTCGGGGACCGTCAATGGCAAAACCGTCGACAAAGGGCCGGTCCTGCCCAATTCCAAGCTGACCGAAGTCCCTCTCGCCTTCCTGCAGATCAAGATCGGCGAGAAGACCTACGTCACCGACAAGGACGGGAAATTTTCGTCCGACGCCGTCATCGACGCCGCGGCCGGCACGACGCTGACGGCCACCCTCTCCGGCCCCTATATCCGCGTCGAGGACACCACCGGCAAGACCCTGTCGATCAACGTCACGATCAAGCCCGGTGACAACCAGATCGTCTTCAACCCGGACGCCAACATCAGCAACGAGAACGCCTTGGCCCAGGTCAACGCCTTCCGCACCGTCAACCGCGCGCTGAACTACCTGCGCGAGCGCAAGCTGACTACCGCGAAGATGGACTCGACACAGATGCCCATCCGCACCAACATCAACCAGGATTGCAACGCCTACTACACGCCCGGCAGCCCCAGCGAGAACTTCTTCCGCTCGAGCAGCCGGTGCTGGAACACGGCCTACGACAGCGTCTCCCAGCACGAGACCGGCCACTACTGGGACGACTTCACGCCCGGCGGCATCGTCAACGGCGGCTTGTCCGAAGGCTGGGGCGACATCCTCTCGATGTTCGACTTAAACAACCCCATCATCGGCGAGCACTTCATGAAGGTGCCCCGCGGCGGCGTGGACTACATCCGCCACGGCGAGAACAAGTACCAGTACAACGAGTTCGACGAAGTCCACGCCCAGGGCCAGGCCTGGGGCGGCTTCGCCTGGAAGCTGCGCAAAGCGCTCATCGAAAAGCTCGGAGAGAAAGAGGGCTCGGCCGTCGTCGAGTCCCTGGTCCTGCCGACGATGTTCGCCAAGGCCACCACCATCCCGGACGCGATCAAGCAGGTCCTCGTCAACGCCACGGACAGGGACGGAAACATCCTCCACGAGGATGAAATCCGCGCCGCCGCGAAAGCCCACGGCATCAACCTGCCGCAAACGCAAAGCACCTCGTTTGTCGAGAAGATGCGCGCTCACGCCGGTCCGCTGTCGAGGATGAGCCTCGACGGCGTCCGGTTTAAGAAACAAACGCCTGCGTCCATCGGGCCTCTTGTCGCCGGCGGCGACGCGTCGCCGATCGTCAAGGCGCGGGTGACCTTCAACGTCGGGATGCTGTACCGGACGCAGGCCCTCGCTGAACTGCGCCGCTACTTGGATGCCGAGGGCGCCAAGTACGTCATCCGGGAATATGCCGGCTGGTTCAGCTCCGATTACCTGCTGACCATCGAAGGTTCCGAAAAAGAAGTGCACGGGCTCGTTGAGACGGTCCGGAATTGGTTCGACGGCCACAGTTCTTAAGGTTCCGCTGTCGGCAGCAGCCGGGCGGTCCTTCGGGGCCGCCCGGCCTTTTTTTGCCCGTCAGATATGTGGCATACTTCCGTCATGAAAAAATTTCTCTCCTTCCTCGTCGTGCTGCTGATCGCCGCCGCACCCGCTCGCGCCCTGGAATGGCACACCGTGGGCCCGCGCGCCATGGGCATGGGAGGAGCGGGGGTCGCCGCCGCGCAGGGGCCGATAGCCGCTTACTGGAATCCGGCCGCGCTCGGACGCCCGACCGCCAACGCCTACGGCATGCAGCTGCCCATCGGCGTGCGCGCCGCCGTCACCGGCTCGGTCATAGAGGGGGGCAACGACCTGAAGGCCCTCAAAGACAGCTCGACTGCCCCCACCCAAGCCCAGATCGACACGGCCTTGGCCAAGCTCAACCAGCCCGGCAACGGCGTGCGCGTGGGCGTAGACGCCGGCCTCAACGTCAAGATCGGCAAAGTCGCGCTATTTACCAACAGCTACCTGGACATGGGCGCGGTCCCCACGGTCGACCTGGTCAACAGCGGTCAAGCCGCGATCGTCGCCGGCACGAACAACTCCAAACTCACCCTCAAAGGCGCTCAAGTCCTTGAACTCGGCGTCGGCTACGGCCGGGAAATGTCCTTTGCTCCCGGGCTGTACCTGGGCGGAAACCTCAAGCTCATGACCGCCCAGGTCGGCTACTACGACTACTACGTGCTCCGCAACGACAACAGCGACAGCAACATGCTCAGCAAGTTCAAGGATGGGGCCGCGAAAAGCAGCAACGTGGGCGTGGACGTGGGCGTGCTCTGGGACATCACCCGGACCTTCGATGGTGCCGTGCTCCATCCCCGCGTCGGTCTCGTCGGACGCAACCTTAATAACCCCACCTTCAAGCAGCCTGCCACGGCCACGGCCGCCGGCGCGAAGAACGATTACGCCGTCAACGGCCAGGTGCGCATGGGCGCGTCGATCACCCCCTTCAACTGGTGGAACATCACCAGCGACCTCGACCTGACCCGCAATCTGACGCCCGTCGACAACGTGGCCAGCCGCCAGTTCGGAGTGGGCAACGAGTTCAACGTGTTCAACCGCTCCTGGATCAACATCCCCCTGCGCGTCGGATTGATGCGCAACCTCGCCGAAAGCGGGTCGGGCACGATGCTGACCGCCGGCGCGGGCCTCAACTTCCTGCACGTGCTCTTCGACGCCTCCGCCGCGCTGAGCCCCAAGCGTGTCGTCACCCAAAGCCAGGGCAAGGAAACGAAGGTGCCGCGCGAAGCGGCTGTAGCACTTCAGCTCAGCGTCCTATTCGGCGGCTCCGATGAGTCCCGCGAGATGCGCGGCTCGGACGAACAGCCGGCTTCGACCGAGAAGGTTCGCGAGGCCTCCGAGAAAGCCCAGAAGGAGCTCGACGCCCAGACGGCAAAACCCGTTGCGCCCGCGGCTACCCCCGCGCCCGAGCCAACGAAAAAGTAAAGCTTACAGATCCCATCGGCGGATCAAGGTCAAGGCGATGAGGCCGAAGCAGGCGTTGGCCATCCACGCCGCCGCGAACGCCGGCAATCGGCCGCTGACGCCGAGCGTGCGTCCGATCTCCATCGTCCACAGGAAGACGAAGGACAGGGCTAGAGCCGCGCAGAAGCTGACCACGCGCGAGGACCGGCGCAGCCTCAACGCGATGGGGATGCCCAAGGCGGCGATCACCAGGCTGGTGAAGGGATAGGCGAGCTTGGCATGGGCCGCGACGACATACTCGCGAGGCGACCCGCCGAATCGCCCAACGCTGCGCGCGTAGCTAAACGCCTCACGCATCGTCAGCTCATCGGGACTCGTGGCCCGCGGCACCAAAGCCAGGGGAGGAGTGGCCAGCTCGGAGACCATCGTGGAAAACGAGGTCTCCACCACGCCCTGCGGGCCGAAAACCCTTTCCACCCCCTCGTAAAAAATCCAGCGGTTTTGGGCTTGGTTCCATAACGCGTATTTGGCGTCGAGCTGGCGGTTGACGCCGAGCGCGCCGATCGTCTCGAAGATGGGCCGCTCGAGCTTGCCGTCCTTGGGCAGAAACAGCCAGGTCTGGACGAATTGATCGGGGCCCCCGAGCAGGGCCACGTTCTCGTATTTATTCCACTCCCATTCGGTGTGGACCCGCTCGCGCCACAGCCGGCGCGAGCGCGCCCACGCCGCGGGCATCACCGTCTCCTGTGCAACAAAGGCCAGGACCGATATCGCAAACGCGCAATAGAGCACCGGGATCCAAAAACGCTTCGTCTCGATGCCGCATGACTGCGTGGCCAGCCACTCCCCGCTTTGCACGAAGCCGCTGATCGCCATCAACGTCGCCAGCAAGGTCGCCATCGGGATCACGCGCACCGCCCAATACGGCACGCCCAGCCACAGGCACTCGAGAATGATCAAAAAGGGCGCCTTCGAGCGCATGATGTTGTTCATCTTGTCGAACGTGTCGCCCAAGAAGATGAGCACCACGAAGATCCCGAGACCAAAGAGAAATGGCTGGAAGAACCGCCCCATCATGTAGCGCGTGTAAATCTTCATTGCGCCGCCGCCCGCCGCGTCAGCCACAAGCCGGCGACAAAACCCACGCAGTTGCTCAACCACGGAGCCACCGAGGCCAAAGACGAGTGCTGACGGCCCAAGCTGACGCCCAGGACCAGCAGGCCGTAAAAGACGAACATCACGCCCAAACTGACGGCGAAGTCCGCCCCCCGCGCGCCGCGCTTGAGGCCCAGACCCAGGGGAACGCCGACCCAAAAGAAGACGAACGGCGACAGCGCACCCGCGCTGCGGACGGCCGTTTCCACGCGATACTCAAGACGGCGGTCTTCCTTGGTCGCGGGATCGGCGACCCTTTCGCGCAGGCGCGAGGTGCTCATCTCCTGCATGTCCATTGGGCGCTCTATCAAGGGCGCGGACAAGGGTACGAACACGCGGTAGCGCTCGAAGCGGCCGCTGGTAAAGCGCTCCGGATCATCGTTGGGAAGCTGAAACTGCCCGTCAAAGAGCTCCAAGGAGACCCCTCGCTCGGGCACCGTACTCAGCGTCCCGTTTTCGGCGTTGATGCGCATTCCCTGCTTCTTGCCCGGCTTGACGAGATAGACGCCTTCCAAACGCCCCGTTTCCTTGTCCGAATCGCGGGCATACAGCCGCCAAGGACCAAGCTCGGTGAACGAGCGCGGCCCCACCTCCACATGGGCGACTTTTTGCGCCGCCTCGGTCGTCCGCTTCTTGAAGGAGTGATACCCCTCCGGCCCCGCCTTATGGTTGACGACGAGCAGAAGCGCCGATAGGCCCAGCGCGATCCAAAGCAAGGGCCGGGTGATCTCGCGGTAGGAGAATCCGCTTGCGCGCAGGGCCATGATCTCGCCGGAGTCCGTCAACTGCCCTAGGACCACCATCGCCGCGACCAGGTAAGACATGGGCATGGCCAAAGCCGCCAAGGACGGCAGCAGGCGCGCAAAGCACGTCAATATCCACCAGGCAGGGATGCCCTTCATCATGGCCAACGAGAACAGCCGCAGGAACTGATTCATCATCAGCACGCCGAGAAAAAGAGCCGCGCACGCGCCGAAGATCGGAAAGAATAGGCGCATGACATAGCGCGGCAGGATGAGCATCTCGGTCGATTCTACCAACTTTGGTATGATCGGGCCCATGAGCGTCAACACCGATAAAGCCGTCCAATACGCCGACGAGCACTACGGCGAATTTCTCGAGGATCTTAAGACCTTGGCCCGCATTCCCAGCGTCTCCTTCCCCGGCTTCGACCCGAAAGAGGTCGTACGCTCCGCCGAGGCGGTCGCCGCCCTGTGCCGGGTCCGCGGCCTGGAGAACGTCGAGATACTGACGCTTCCCGGCGCGCACCCTTACGTGTACGCGGACTGGCTGCACGCCCCGGGCAAGCCCACGCTTCTGCTGTACGCGCACCACGACGTCCAGCCCGCCGGCCGCGCGGAATTGTGGAAGTCGCCGCCCTTTGAGCCCACCGAGCGCGACGGCCGCCTGTTCGGCCGCGGCTGCGCCGACGACAAGGCCGGCGCCGTCGCGCACACCAGTGCCATCGCCGCCTGGTTAAAGACACATGGCTCTTTGCCCGTCAACGTGAAGTTGATCATCGAAGGCGAGGAGGAGTGCGGCTCGGACCATCTGGAGCCCTTCCTTCAGAAGTACGCGTCAAAGGTCATGGCCGACGCGATCGTGCTCACCGACACCGGCAATTTTGACCACGACACCCCTTCTATTACCGTGGCCCTGCGCGGCATCGTGGCCCTCGACGTGACCGTGCGCTCGATGGACCATCCCCTGCACTCGGGCATGTGGGGCGGCGCGGTCGCCGATCCGGTGCAGGCGCTGGCCAAGATGATCTCGTCCTGCGTGGACGCCAAGGGCCGCATGCTGATCCCCGGCGTCTACAAAGGGATCCAGAAGCCGGGCAAAGCCGCCGAGGCCAGCCTGAAAGTCCTCAAGTATTCGGAAAAAACCTTTCGCGCGCAGTCCGGCATTTTCTCCAAGACCAAGCTCATGGCCGCGTCCAAGGACCTTCTGCGTTCAAACTGGTATCAACCTTCGTTCTCGGTCAACGCGATCCAGGCTTCGTCTAAGAAAGATTGCGCCAATATCATCAACGACTCGGCTTGGGCCCACATGGGCATCCGCGTCGTGCCGGGCATGAACCCGGACAAGACGCTCGACGCGCTCAAGAAGCATCTCAAGAAGAACGCGCCCTGGGGCGTGTCCGTGGAGTTCTCCGGCGAGACGGCGAACCCCTCGTGGACCACCGACACCGACGCGCCCGCTTTCGCCGCCGCGCGACGCGCGCTCCAAAAAGGCTACGGCAAGCCGGCCGTGGACATGGGCTGCGGGGGCTCGATCCCGTTCGTGGGGCCGTTCGCCAAGGCGCTCAAGGGCGCGCCCGCCCTGCTCATCGGCGTCGAGGACCCTCTTTCCAACCCGCACTCTGAGAACGAGAGCCTGCATCTGGGCATGTTCAAAAAAGCCATCGCCTCGGCCGTGTATTTGTACGCCGAGATCGCGGCTACTGGATGTTGACGAGCGTCACGCGCAGCGACACCGTCTTGCCGCCGCGTAGGACTTTCACGGTCACGACGTCGCCCGCCTTGTAGCGGTCGAAGGCGTTGTAAAGATCGTCGAAGTCGACGATCTTAAAGGAGTCGATGCCGACGATGACGTCGCCTAGGACGACGCGCCCGCCCGGCTGGCGCCTCAGGCCGCGCAGGCCCGCCTTCGCGGCCGGACTACCGGCCGAGACGGCGTTGATCACCACGCCGGGCTGGTCTCCGAGCAGATAGAATTTTTGCCCGCCGTTGAGGATGCTGACACCCATGCCCGGGCGGACCACTTTCCCGAATTCGATGAGCTGGGGCACCAGTCTCTTGATGAAGGTGACCGGCACGGCGAAACCGATGCCCGAGCTAGCACCCGTGCGGCTGAAGATCATGGTGTTCATGCCGATGAGGTTGCCGTCGGAATCGAGCAGCGGGCCGCCGGAGTTTCCCGGGTTGATGGCCGCGTCTGTCTGGATCATGTCGCGGATGGTCACGCCGCTCACGCCCTGGACCTCGCGCCCGAGCGCTGAGATCACGCCCGTCGTCAGCGTATGGTCGAGGCCGAAAGGATTGCCGATGGCGATGGTCTTTTGACCGACCTGGAGGACGTCGGAGGAGCTGAGTTTGACGGGCTTGAGCTTCTTGAGCTCCTTGGTCACCTCCAACACGGCGATGTCCTTGGTCGGATCGGTGCCGATTAGCCGCGCCTCGAGCTGGGTCTGGTCCTGAAGGGTCACAAGAAAGGCGTCTCCGCCCTGGACGACGTGGAAATTGGTGACGATGTGGCCTTTCTCGTCCCACACGTAGCCCGAGCCCGATCCCTGGGGGATGGCGAACTCGTCCATGTACGCGTTCTGGGTGATGGCCACGTTGGTGACGTAGACGACGGAGGCGGCGTTCTCCTTGAACACCTTGATCGTGTTCTCCTCATCGGGAAGCAGCGCGGCCGCGGCCCGGGCCGCGGCCAAAAGCAGGAATAAAGACGTCCGAAGAGCCGTGTTCATGAATTCGATTTTATATAATTACAGCTCGATGATAACTTCCGCGCCCCGCTTCCAGCCCGAGCTGCACGACCAGAATAAGCGCCCGACGCGCTGCCCCGCCTGCGGCCACGACGGGCCGGAAACCGTGCGCCCCACGGTGGAAAGCGGCTTCGAGGTTCTGGCCTGCCCGGACTGCGGGTTGGGGCGAACCTGGCCGCCGGTCCCCGGAGAGCAGATCGGCGCCTGGTATCCCGAGCAGTACTACGGCAAGGCGAACGTCCGCTTCAACCCGCTTTTCGAGAAGATGGTGCGCTGGTTCCGCAAACGCCGGGCGGGCGTGCTTCACAACCGCGTGCCGCGCGGGCCCGTGCTCGACGTGGGCTGCGGGCGCGGGATGATGCTCTCTTATCTGCGCGAGCTCGGCTATGAGGCCCACGGCCTGGAGCTCTCGGAAACAGCCGCCTGGCACGCGCGCAACACTCTCGGGCTTGAAGTGGCCACGGGCGACTTCCTGACCTCGCCGCACGAGAAGGACCGCTACAACGCGGTGATCTTCTGGCACTCGCTCGAGCATTTCGCCAACCCGGTGTCGGCGATCGCTCGCGCTTACGAGCTGCTCAAGCCCGGCGGCGTGCTCGCCGTCGCGGTGCCCAACTACGACAGCTGGCAGGCGCGGGTGTTCGGCCGTTTCTGGTTCCATCTCGACGTGCCGCGGCACTATTTCCACTTCGGGCCCAAGGCGCTCGAGGCGGTCCTCACCCGCCACCATCTGCGCGTCGTGCAGCTCGACTATTTCAGCTTCGAGCAGAACCCGTACGGGCTCCTGCAAAGCATTTACAACGCCTTAGGGCTTCGCTTCAACCTGCTTTACTCCCTGCTCAAGGACTCCAGCGCGCGCACCGACGCGGCCTGGCGTTACCCGTTCCAAAGCCTGATAATCGTCCTGCTTCTCCCTATCTTCGCGCCGCTGACTTTGGTCGCGACTGTTCTCGAGACCGTCCTGCGCTCCGGCGGCACTTTCGAGATGTACGCATTCAAAGAGTGATGGGATTTCTGCTCCGGCGGCGGGGCCTGTGCTTCGCCTTGGTCGGGCTCCTATCCCTTTTCGTCCACTCCAAAGGCCTGTGGGCGCCCTTGCTCGATTACCACTTTCATCGACAGGTCAACACCGCCTCAATCGCGCGAAATTACGCGCGCGAGGCGCGTGCGATCTATCGACCGCGCATCGATTGGGAAGGCCCCGAGGACAAGTTGGCCGCCACCGAGATGCCCGTTTACATGTGGCTATACGGCAAGCTGTGGCCCGTCTTCGGTTGGGGCGAGAAGTGGGGCCGGCTGATCTCCGTGCTGGCCTCAGCGCTCACCACGCTACTCCTGTTTGCGTTTTTTGAGCGCGAATTCGGTCGGGAGCAGGCGCTGTGGGGTGCGGCACTGTTCACGGTCCTGCCGATCGAAGTCTATTTCGGCCGAACCGTCCAGCCCGAGGCGGTCGCACTGCTGGCTCTGGTCTCCTCTCTCTTCTTCTGGGAACGCTCGCTGGGCCCCGGAAGACCGTGGGGCGCCTGGGCGGTGGCCGTGTTCTGCGCGTTTATCGCGGCCGGGCTCAAGCTTCCCTACACGCATCTGCTCGTGCCGTTGGCGGGCCTGACCTGGCGGCGCTTGGGCCGCCGAACGTTCCTGGATTGGCGGATGTGGCTGGCTGGATTGACGGCGATGGGCGGCGTGATCGCCTGGTATCTCTGGGCGCGCACCGGGCTCTACGTCGTGCCCACGCGCGGCGACGAGTACACGAAGCTGTTGGCCTACGACCGTGTGCTCTACTTCATCTTCTTTCAGATCACCTCTCGCTTCCCCGAGGTCACCACGACTTACGGCGGGCTGGCTCTGTTCGCCGTCGGCGTACGCGAGATCCTGGGGCGCCGTCGCGACATATTCTGGATGAGCTGGCTGGGGGGCGTCGCCCTGCACCTGTTCGCGATGGGCGGCTACGCGCACTACCACGAGTACACGGCCCTGCCCATGGCCCCTGTCGTCGCGGGCTTTATCGGCGTCGGCGTCGCGCTTCTGCGCGCGCGCGTCGCCGGCGTGTCTCGCTCCCGCCGCTCCTGGGCCCTGGCCGGCCTCGTCCTCCTCGTCCTATCGGTCCCCGTGCACGCGGCCCTGCGCATCGGCCACTGGTATCGCCAAGGCTACACTTATCTCGCCAATGCGGGCAAAGCGGCGGCGACCGTGAGCGCTCCCTCCGACTTGTTCATGACCAACTGCCAGGCCGCCTCGATCCTGCTGTATTACCTTGACCGGCGAGGCTGGTCCGATGAGTTCGCCTTGCATCCCGAGCTCGCCGAGGGAAAGATCAATTGGGCCGCGGACCATGGGGCGCGTTTCATCGCCTCGGAAAAGCGCGGCATTTTCGCTGAGCCCGAGGGCGCCCTGTGGCGCCGCTTCCGCGCGAAGGGCGCGCCGGTTTGGGACGACGGGAAGCTGATTATCTTTCCCCTCGATAATAAACTTTAGTTCGACGCCTAATCACTTGCGCGTCACCCTTTCCAGCACCGGCGTTTGCGTACCGACCATCGTCTGCATGGAGCCAACGCATTTCTGACCAACAAGGCGATGGGATGCTTGTCCCCTATTTTTTTAAAGCGATCGTATTCGACCATGGCGTTGCTCTCGGATATAGAACTGCTCCTGGAAACAGTTCTAAATACCCGCTATTTCGACGATGGAGCGATGACGCTCTGGGGATACTGGTAAACAAACGCCGGCCGTCCGGCCGGCTGGGCGGCCGGCCGAAGACGGCCCGACAGATCGGGGCGGCGGGTCCAGACCTGCAGCGCGGTTTCGAACTCCCAGTCGGCATGGAAAACCGCGGCCCGGCCGATGGTCTCAGGCACACCGGAGAGAGCGATATCGGCAGGCCCCGATGGGGCCTGCCGGGCGATCTCGGTGAGAACATGGGTCTGAAGAAGCCAGGAGCGCATCCAGTCCCAACCCGCGACCCAATCGACGCCCGCTGATAGGGTAAAGAACAGAACGAAAAGCGCGGCGGCTGTCTTTCGCCGCGTCCGCGCCAAGAACATCAAGGCGCTCGCCGCCAGCATGGATCCGCCGACGGTGCCGGCGGCGTTGAGGCGGTTTTGCTCGTCGAAGATATGCGGCATGTAGCCCTGAGCTGAGACCGCGACGGGGGCGTAAGACGCGACCCAGGCCGCGACGGCTGCGATCAGCCATTCCTCGCGCCCGACCTGGCCGGCCTGCGACGTCTCGATACCGCTGCGACGCCACAGCCAATAGCCGCCGGCGACGGCCCCGGCCAGGGCCGGCAGCAGAAGCCAAAGCCCGGCCTCGACGGCGCGGCGCCCGGAATCAGCCGCCAAAGCCAGCACGCCGCTGGTGCTGCACTCGAATGAACGCCCATACACTTGCAGCAGGCGCACGAAGTTAAAGCTCATAGGCCGGGTTTGGCCCGTGGGGAACAGGCGCGGGATCAAGACCTGTTGGTAGAGCACGGCCGCGACCGCGGCCAAGATCAGAGGAATGGAGGAGCAGAAGGCGATGAGCCAGGCCTTTTTGGTCGTACGCCCGTCGCGGCGCAGACGCATCGCGCTCAACGCCGGGATCAGGACCGCTAAAGGCAGCACGGCCTCATACGTGAGTATGGCGGCCGCGAACAAAACGGAGGCGCTCAGCGCGTGTACCCATCGGCCGGACTTCGCGGCCTCCAACTGCAGCAGAAGCGCTCCGGAAAAGAGAATAGAGACGGCGGCGAATGGGGCCGAGAGCCAATGATAAGTGGAGGCATGATTCGGGTAAACGGCGAAGATAATCGCGGCAAGAAAGGCGAGCGCGGCATCGCCGCTGGCGCGGCGCCAGGCCGCGTGCAGAAAAAGAACCGAGCCGACGCTGAAGATCAACTGCAGGGCTTGATACATCCAGAAGGCGCGGCCGAACAGCCAGTATTGGATCGTAAAGTAGGGGATATCGAGCGGCCGGTACCAGCAGAAGCCGCCGATGTTGAAGGCCGACATCAGCGCGGACAACGAGCGGCTCGGCGCCGACTCCCAAAGCTGAATGAAGCGCCAATCGTCCATATAGATGCCCTTCCACGGAACAAAAATTCCGTGGACGATGACCGTGAGCGCGATAAGTATGAGAGACGCGGCGGGAAGGGAAAGCTCGCGGCTCCGGCTCATCCCGGCTTGCGGCCCGAGAAAAGGACGAGCCCGCCCTGGTCGCGAAGCCAGGGTATGCGGCGCATGAACGCGTCGCTCTTGACCATGAGTGACTCAGCACCTTGAGCGTCGAGCAGGTTGAAGGCGTGCGGCGGCAGGAACACGCTGGTCCAGGTCTCGGCCTCGACGCCGGCGCCGGCCTCGATCAGCCACTGCCTGATCTCGCGGGCGGACATGATGAAGTGGTCCTCATGAGCCTTTTCGTTCCAGATCGTGCTCACGTGCATGAGCAGGTCGAAGAGTGGACGAAACGCGCTGCGGTTGTTCTCGAGCCCCCAATAGCGCCCGCCGGGCTTGAGCACGCGTAGGGCTTCTTTGATGACGCGGCCCGGGTTCTCGACATGATGCAGGATGCCCGAGAAGACGACCGCGTCGGCCACCCCATCGCGCAGCGGGATGTTCTCCGCGTCGCCCACCAAGTAGCGCAGGTGTCCCGCGTCGCCGAGTTCGCGGCGCTTGCGCTCGGCGGTGCGCACCATGGCTTCGGAGATGTCGAAACCCACGATCGCCGAAAAGCTGTCTCGGCAGGGCACCGAGATGCGCCCCGTGCCGCAGCCGACCTCCACGAGCAGGCCGCCGCCGGCGGCGCGGATCATGCCCCGGAAGGTCCGGTCGAAGGCCTGCCAGAAAGACAGCTTCAGCATGCTGGTCTCGTAGGCGAGAGCGTCCTCGTCGTAAAAATTTTTCTGCCCGAGCTTGTGGACGTCGTCCTGGCGAGAGGGATCCTTCGGGCCCGCGTTCCACCCCCCCCACGCGGCCGCGTGGCGGCGTTGAAAATCGCTCCGGAGGCCCGCATCCTGCAGGCGCGGCGGCAGAAGCTCGGCCACCCCGTTTTCGACGCGGTACCAGGCACCGCAGGCGCCGCAGCGCGCCGCGCCGGTTTCCTCGCCGCCGAAGGAAGATAACTCCAAGGTCCCGTGGCAGCACGGGCAGGCGAAAAGACGGGAAACGATGTCGGGCAGGGAAGCGGTGGCGGTCGTCACGGGAGCGTCCATTATAGCAAGGGCGGGGACGAATACGGTATCGTCTTCAGATGAGCCCGCCCAGCGACAAGCGTTTTAACGGCTGCCGGGTGCTGGTCACCGGCGGACTGGGATTTATCGGCAGCACGCTCGCCCTGAGACTGGCCGAGGCTGGCGCCGACGTCACGGTCGTTGACGCCCTGATCCCGGGCTACGGCGGGAACAAGTTCAACCTCGAGAGCGGCCTTCCGGAATCGGCCGCCAAGATCCGGGTCAACATCTCCGACGTGCGCGACGAGCATGGGATGAACCACTTGGTTCAAGGGGCCGACTTCGTCTTTCATCTCGCCGCTCAGGTCAGCCACGTGCACAGTCTCAGCGACCCCTTCCTCGACATCGACATCAATATCAAGGGCACGGCCGTGCTGATGGAAGCCTTGAAAAAGAACAACAAGAAGGCCGTCGTCATCCGCGGCGGCACGCGCGGGCAGTACGGCCCGACCTCCAAGCAGCCGGTCTCCGAGGACGCGCCCTCAAACCCCAAGGGGATCTACGAGATCTCCCAGCTCACGGCGGAGAAGATCCTTCAGGTCTATCACGACATTCACGGCGTGCGCTGCGTGAACCTAAGACTCACCAACATCTACGGCCCGCGCGCGCAGATGCAGCATCACCATTTCGGCGTGGCGAATTGGTTCGTGCGCCTGGCTCTCGAGGAAAAGGAGATCCCGATCTTCGGCGACGGCAGCATCAAGCGCGATTTCCTGTACGTCGACGACTGCATCGACGCCATGCTCGCCTGCGCGGTCGAGGAAAAGACCTACGGCCGCGTCCTCAACGTGGGCTACGGCGAGCCAGTGACGTTCAAGCAGTACGCGGAGACTTTGATCGAGGTCTTGGGCCACGGGTCCTGGGCCTTCAAGCCCTTCTCCGCGGAGCGGGCCGCGCAGGAGCCCGGCGATTTCTGCAGCGACATCACGCGCATCCGCGAGACCGCCGGTTGGTCGCCGCAAGTCAAGCTCGACGACGGCCTGCGGCGCACGACGGATTTTTACAAGCGCCACCGCGCCCGCTACTGGCAATGAGCGACGCCCCCTTCATCGATCCGCGCGCCATCGTGGACACGGAAAAAGTCGGTCCGCGCACCCGGATCTACGAGTTCACACACGTGCTCAAGGGTGCCACGATCGGCGAGGACTGCAATCTCAACTCCCACGTCTTCGTCGAGAACGACGTGCGCGTGGGCGACCGCGTCACGCTCAAGTGCGGCGTGTATTTGTGGGACGGCGTGCGCCTGGAAGACGACGTATTCGTCGGGCCCAACGTCACTTTCACCAATGATCGCCGGCCCCGCAGCCGGCGGCCCGTGGCCCATCCCGAGACTTTGGTCAAGAAAGGAGCCTCGCTCGGAGCCGGAGCGATCATCGGACCGGGCGTGGTGATCGGCGAATGGGCGATGGTGGGCATGGGCGCGGTCGTCACGCGCAACGTCGAGCCCCACGCCGTGGTCTTCGGCAATCCCGCCCGCCGCCAAGGCTGGGCCTGCTTCTGCGGCGAGCGCGCCGACGCGCCCCCCTCCCGATGCATTCATTGAGCATACCGCAGGGCGATCTGGCGCGCGAGTACGCCGAGATCAAGGACGAGATCGACGAGGCGACGGCGCGCGTTCTCGCCCGAGGCTATTTTCTGCTCGGACCCGAGACGGACGCTTTCGAGTCCGAGTTCGCCGCGTGGCTCGGCGTCAAGTACGTCGTCGCCTGCGCCTCCGGCACCGAAGCCCTGACCTTGGCCCTGCGCGCGCTCGATATAGGCGACGGCGACGAGGTCCTCGTTCCGACCAACACGTGCGTGCCTACGGCCACCGGCGTGCGGCTGGCGGGCGCGACGCCCATTCCCACGGACGCCGACGCGCACACGCTGACCATGTGCCCCAAGTCCGCGCGCCGCGCGATGGGATCGAAGACCAAGGCCGTCATCCCCGTGCACTTGTTCGGAGGGCCCGCCGACCTGGACGCGCTCAAAGGGCTGGGCCTGCCGATCATCGAGGACTGCGCCCAGGCGCACGGAACCATCTACCGCGGGCAAAAGGCCGGAACGATCGGCGTCATGTCGTGCTTCAGCTTCTACCCCTCGAAGAACCTGGGCGCCTACGGGGACGCCGGAGCGGTGGCCACCAACGACGCCGCGCTGGCCGAGCGGCTGCGCCGCCTGCGCAACTACGGACAGACGCGCCGCGACCATCATGAAGAAGAGGGGCTCAACAGCCGGATCGACGAGCTGCAGGCCGCGATCCTGCGTGTCAAGCTGCGGCATCTCGACGGATGGAACGCTCGGCGCGCCAAAATGGCCGAGCGTTTCGACGCGGCCTTCAAGGGCCTTCCTTTATTCCGGCCCGAGACGGTGGACGGCGGGCGCTCGGTCTACCATCTTTACCCAGTGCTCTCGGCGCGACGCGACGCCATGCGCGATTTCCTCGAGGAGCGCGGCGTGATCACGCGCGTCCACTACCCCACTCCGCTTCATCTCCAGCCCTGTTACCGGAATTGGGGATACGGCGAAGGCTCGTTCCCCGTCGCGGAAGTCGCGGCCAAGAACCTGCTCAGCCTGCCCTTTTTCCCGCACCTGCGCGACGAGGAACTCGAATTCATCGCGGGAGCGGTAAGACAATTCCATGGCAAATGAACTTCCCGAGCTGAGCGTCGTCGTTCCCGTCTACAACAACTCCGCCAATCTCCCCGATCTGTTTCCGGCCTTGGAAAAAGCGGCGGGACCGAACGCGGAGCTGGTCTTTGTCGACGACCGCTCCCGCGACGACTCCTGGGCCCAGCTTCAGGCCTACGCCAAAAAACGCCCCCACACCCAAGCCATCCGCCTCTCCCGGAACTTCGGCTCCTTCACGGCCTGCGTGGCCGGCTTAAGCCGCGCGCGCGGCCGCGCCGCCGTGCTGATCTCCGCCGATCTCCAGGACCCTCCGGAGCTCATCCCGGACCTGCTCGCGCATTGGAAGGCCGGACGCCAAGTCGTCCTGGCAGCGCGCCAGGAGCGAGAGGAAGGATTGGGACAGCGCCTTTTCTCCGGGATCTACTACTGGATCCTGCGCCGCTTCGTCTTCCCGGAGATGCCCAAGGGCGGATTCGACTTCGTGCTCATCGACCGGGTGGTCATCGACGCGGTCGTCCAAGCAGCCGAGAAGAACACCACCTTGATGGGCCTCATCCTCTGGCTTGGTTTTGACCGCGAGGTCATCTACTATACGCGCCGACGCAGGGAGAAGGGCGTCAGCATGTGGACCCTGCGCAAGAAGGTGAAGTATTTCATCGACTCGATCCTCGCCTTCTCCTACTTCCCCATCCGTGTGGTGCAGTGGTTCGGCCTTCTGGTCGCCGTCGGCGGCTTCTGTCACGCCGCCTACCTCATAACATTGAAACTCCGCAGCGGCATCCCGATCCCGGGCTGGACCGCGATGATGGTGGTCACGCTCGTCCTCGGCGGGGGAAACTTCCTCGTCCTAGGCGTGATCGGCGAGTACGTCTGGCGCATCCTCGACGAGGTCAAGCGCCGCCCGCTGTTCGTCGTGGACTCCGTCGTCGACAACGGCCGCTAGGCCTATACAGAGAAGGATCTCGCGGGATGCCATTTATACCTTGTAAATTTAAACATCGTCCTATATAATACGTGGTATGTTGATAAGGCGCGACGAAGCCGCCGCCCTTCGATCCAACCTCAAGATCTTCCCCGTCGTCCTCGTAGCTGGCCCCAGACAGTCCGGCAAGACGACTTTAGTCCGCGCCGAGCTTCCCTCCTGGAAGTACCTGGATCTTGAAAACCCCACCGATCTCGACCTCCTGAGCTCCGACCCCGAGGGGTTTCTAGCGGCCAACCCGGGAAAACTGATCATCGATGAGGCGCAGCGCTATCCTCAGCTTTTCCCGATCCTGCGCGGAGTGGTCGACCGAAAGCGGCGAGCCGGGTCCTTCGTCTTGACGGGGTCGGCCGCGCCTCCCCTTCTGAAGCAGTCCGGCGAGAGCCTCTCGGGCCGCATCGGGGTCCTCGAAATGACGCCTTTCGGCAGTTCCGAGCTGGCGGCAAAGCCGCGCTGGCTGGCGCAAAGATGGTTCTGGGGCGGCCTTGCGCCGCTCTATGCGCTGAACTCGGCGCAGAGCAAGACCTCCTGGCTTGAGCAGTATGTCCGCACTTTTCTTGAAAGGGACATCCCTGCCATGGGAATCCAAGTGCCGGCCGTGCGCCTGCGTAAACTCTGGATGATGCTCGCCCACGTCCATGGCGGCCTGCTCAATCTCTCGGACTTGGCGAGATCGCTCGACCTAAGTGTTCCCAGCGTGGCCCATCATCTCGATATTTTAGAAGGCGCTTTCATGATCCGCCGTCTGCAGCCCTACCACGCGAACATCTCCAAACGCCTGGTCAAGAGCCCCAAGCTCTACATCCGGGACACGGGGCTTCTGCACCACCTCGCCGGACTGCGGAGGCCTCAAGACTTGGAGACTTGGCCCGGACGGGGAAACTCTTGGGAAGGGTTCGTCCTTGAGGAACTTATCCGCCGGGCGAAGCTGCGCTGGCCGGCTCCGGGCTGCTACTTCTGGAGGACCCAGGCCGGAGCGGAAGCCGACTTGATCATCGAAAACGGCCGCACGCGAATGGTCGTGGAGGTCAAGGCGGGCTCCTCGCTGTCCGCCAAGGGCTTGCTCGGGATCCGCCAGTGCATGAAGGATCTTCAGCTTCGTTCGGGCTTCGTCGTCTATCGAGGAGAGCGGGCACTTCGACTCGCTCCAGGGCTAACAGCCATCCCTTGGACACAACTCGAGAGCGGCGGCTTCCCCGGTACTTAGGGCGCGGAAAAGCGGATCTTCGAATACGGCTGTCATCGACAGCGGCCCTAGCGAGGCACGTTCCCGCTGACGCACTCATCCTGATCCTTACGCGCATAGTTCCGGTCGCTCAACGAAGATCCCAAAATCGTCTTGGGCACAATACCGCTCTGCGTGCCGTGGTTAAACTTGATACACCAATCCGAGAAATCATGACTTTTGCCTTCGGTTATAGATTCGATCTCCCCGCTGCTTATCAGCTCCGCGAAGCGAAAGCCCGCCTCAAAATCCGGCTTTTTGTCTCTTTTAAAATATAGTCTCAGGCCGCTGCGCCAAAGTCGGCATAAGGAAGATTATTCGCGTCGACTGCAAAATACAGTGATTCGGCTTTGCTGGACACGACCGCGCCCGCCATGGGAAAATAAAAAATAACCTTTTCTTTCAGTTGAAGATTGTCCATCAACGCGGCGACTTTCGGCGGCCACCATGCCAAAAGACCAAAGAGAACAAGAAAAACAATCTGCTTCATAACAACCTCCAACTGGGGATTTGGTCTATTCGAAGTATAAAGCGTGTTCACGAAAAATGCAATAGATCGAATCAAATCAAAATAGTTCGGAACTAAAGATTAGGGGATTGACCGGCGGAAAGGCGTGAAGTGAACACGCTGCGATTGCCGTAGAAGTCGAGGACTTCCAGCGTCAGAACCAAAGTCTTAGTTCCCGTGGGAACCATCGCTCCGTCGAACGGAAAGCGGTAGAGAAATTTTCTCGGCCGGTCCAGTTCGACTTGGTTGGTCAGCTCGGAGCCGTCGGGCAGGCGGATCGGCTCGATCTTATAAACGTCGGCGACGCCTTTGAGATAATCCTTCTCGGGCAGGCGGTCGAAATCGATTATCTTGACGACGATCTCGCCGGCGCGAAGCTCGAGCCGCTTGACCGTGTCGCCCAACGGCGAACCTGGAATGAAATCGATGACGTCGGCCACGACTTCGGAAATCCGGAAATCGAGCCGGTCACCCGCGAGCGCCCGGTTGTCCTTGTCCACCAGATAAAGAGCGTTGACGACGGGAGACTGGTCGTCCGCAAGCCGCGGGAAGAACTTCAACGGGTTATGGTGGACCCCGGCGCGATCGATCACGTCGACATGGACGTGCGGCGCGATGCGCGGATCGGTCAGCGGCGCGTCGTAGACTTCGGCCAGATAGGTCCCCGCCTTCACCGATCCGCCCCGTGCCGCGAGCGCGCGCAATTCCGGCGTGATCGAATTCTGATCGACGTGATGGAACTCCCAGCGAAAGCCGTCGACGGCGTCGATGAATACCATGTAGGTGTAGGGCGTCTGCCGGGGCGGGTAGTAATAACCCATGCCGACCTTGCCCTCGACGGGAGCGTACACCTTGGCGCCGGCTCGCGTCTTCAGGTCCGCCCCGTGGTGGAAGCCGGGCTTGGGTCCGTAGAACTGCAAAGTCGAGACCGTGTTCATGACGGCAAACGGCTCGCGCAGCGGCCAATCGACGGCTCCGGCCGGACCCGCCAGGGCCAGCGCGATCACGGGCAAGACAAAATGACGGCTCATGCCGGCGTTAAGAGCCGGACAAGGCTAGGCGCATGGCCTCGATGGTTTTCTCGAGATTCGCCGCGCTCGGCGCATTCTCCGGGCGTGCCGTCATCGACGGAGCTTCCTGACTGGCGGGAGCCTTGTACCAGCAGCGCGGCCGCAAACCGACGCGGAAGCCCTGGGCGGCCGTGCAGGCGCCGGAAGCGGGCCCCTTATCCACAACGTCCTCCGTCACGGGCTTGGCGCAAAGCGCGCCCTGGAAGAGAGAGTCGAGACGGCATTGAGTCCCGCCATGCTCTTCGAGGGTTTTCCCCACCATGGAAAGGTCGGGCGTCGAGAATGCGAGCGCGAGCGATTCCCCGCGCACGGACTTAGATAAGGTCGCGCTCGACATGCCCGCCAGAGCGCCGATTTCGCAGAATTTCCGGTCAGCCGTATCGGCGAAGGCGGCATTGCACGCTTTGACGGCGAAAGGATCAAGCTTCGAGGTGTCTTCCTTGCCGGTCATGATCAGGCGCAGGCATTTGAGCGTCGCGAAATAATCGGCGCCCCCTTCAGTAGTGGCCCAGAAGGGCGCTGGCTTGGGGAATGTGAGCTCCTTTTTAGGGAATCCTCCGACGTGATGGCCGATCTCATGGCAGGCCACCAAGGCGAAGCCTTCGGGCGTGACCGCGGGGTGACGGGCCAAGCCGCCGAACATGTTGATGACCCAGGTGGAGTTGAACTGCATGGCCCCGGCATTGACGGTGTCGTCGGTCCACTTGCGGTTGACGCGAAGCTTGGCGCCTTTGGCCGCGAAGATGGGCTTATACACGGCCTCGACGCGGTCGAGCACCGCGTTGAAGGAGGCCTCTCCCATGCCGAGAGCGGTGACGGCTCCCACCGGGATTTTAAGGTCGTTGTCAGGCAAGAAGCCGCGACAGAGCACCCGCTCCTCCGCCGACACGGAACCGGCCGCGAACAGGGAGAGCAGAACCGCCGCCAAGAGACGCTTATTCATCGCAACCCCCACAATCAACGACGCAAATCCCCGATCCGCCCCAATGCTCCCATTATCGCTAGGGAACGGTCAAGCGGCCGTTCTTGATCGTGAGGCTCGGCAGATCGATGAAAAAGGGCGTCTCGGGGTTGGGATAAAGCGGGATGACAAGCTCCTTGATCTCGCGGAACATCGACAGGGGAATGGCGACCCCCGCGATCTTCGCGGACAGGATGTCGATTTTAAGGCGGCGCGGAGAGTCGAGAAGATCGATGCCGGCCTCGGCCGACACGCCCTTGCCCTTGTAGGTGCCGACGATGCGCACGGTTTTCTCGAGGATGAGGTTGGTCACCACAAGACCCTTCACGCGCGCGGTGAGAAAATCCATCAACTCCTCGGCGCCGACGTTAAGAGATTTGACCCTGAGCCGTTCCAAGCGCAGCACGCGCACGTCCGTCCAGGCGCCGCCGCGGCCGCCCTCGAACACGGGAACAAAACCCACGCCCTCAAGCTCAAGCTCCGGCCCGATCGTGATCAAGCCGCGAATATCCACCTGCTTGGCGCTCAACGCGACGCTCTTGTACGCTGAGCGCGACTGGTCCCACTCGCCGAACCGAGCCTTCAAGCCGGTGAGCTCGACTTTCCCGGCATTGAAGACTTGATAGCCCATGCTCTTGTCGCTGAAGAGCTTCTTGAGGCCGCGCCGCTGGCGGAACAGCGTCGCCGTGCTGGCGTCGGGCAGCGGCCAGCGGGCGATTTCCTCATAGGCCGTGTTGAACCAGCTGGATTGATCGTGGATCACCGCGGCGGCCTCGGGCAGGCCGGAAATGACGCCCGTAGGTCCGATCTTCGGATCCTTAAGAAGCACGAACTCCGACAGCTCGCACAGACGGCGATTGACGCCGCGCATGCGGACGTGCTCCAGGCCCAGGCGGCGCTGGGTCCAGTGGAAAGTGGGCGCGTTGAAATACTCGTCGTTGGCCACCAGCGTCACGTTGGTGATCGGCCGCGAGGGGTCGCGCATCGCCTCGACCTTGCGCAGAATCTCCTCGGTTTTCCAGTCCGCGCGCACGGCCGGACGGTTGGCGAAAAATTCGAAATGATAGAAAGGCGCATTCACCCCGATCGGCCCGACCCAGCCGCTGTAATAGTTGAACATCCCAAAAAGCTGAAAGACGGCCAGGCTCCAGGACAGGGCCTTGGGCCAAGTCGAGCAGAAAACGATGCCCAGAGGGACCAAGCCGGGAAAGAGAAAGCGCAGCTGCCGATTGGGCACGATGGTCCAGAAGACATAGCTGGTGACAAACCAAGCGATCACTATCCAGCCCTGATGGCCGCGGCGCGGGAATTGAGGCGCGAGCAGGGCGATGATTCCCAGCACCCAGAAGATCGGGCCGAAGGCGTCGCAGGCCTGCTTGAAATAGACCGCCCAGGCCCCCGCCTTCCACACCGGAACGGCGAAATCGGCCGAAGCCTGCACCAGCCTAGATGGCAGCAAGGCCAGATGCGCCGAATACCACGGGAACGTCAGCGCGACCGAAAGTGCGGCCGCCGCGAGCATCGGGAAGGCCGAGCGCCTGTCGGCCAGCGCCATGAACGCGATCCAGTAAGCTGGCAGCATGTAGCTAAAAAAGCTCCATTTGTGCAGCATGCCGGCCGCGTGCATGACGCCAAACAGCAGCGACGGGACCCAGCTCGTGAAGCCCTCGGAGGCGAGCAGCGCCCAATAGGCCGCGGCCGCCAGCGCGATCAGCGGCAGGTCGACGAGCTGAGTCGTGAGCAGGTCTTGGATCCCCGCCGAGGCGACGAACATTACCGTCGCCGCGAGCGCGGTTTCATCGGGCCGGAAGTACCAGGCCAGGCCGAAAATAGAGACTGACAGCAGAGCTAAATAGAGCCAGTTCACCCACAGCGCCGCGTGGGCCGGGTCGGCAAAGTCGTAGGTCCGCGTCAGCAGCAGGTGATACAGCGGCGGGAAGGGCGGCATGCCCGGCTTGGGCGCCAAATACCAGGCGTCGGCCAGCCGCCCGGCCTTGAGCGCCTGGCGGTAGTCGAGGGCGATCTCCATGTGGATGGACTGATCCCACGCCGGGGGCCGCGTGTCCACGCGCGTGTAGGAACGCAGCAGGAACGCCTCGGCGCCGAGGAAAGCGACCAGCCCCATGAGGCCAAGAACGAGGGCCTTGCGGCGAGGGCTGGACGTCGGCGGAGCGTACACGTTCTCCATACGGGGCGGTCATCATAATAAAAAAAGGACCCAGGAACGCGGGCCAAAGTGCTCATGTCGAAAGCCGACGGGGCGTCTATCCTATGAAGGTGAAAGCGAAGCTGGTCCTTCTGCTGCTCCTCAGCCCCGGTCTTTGCGACGCGGCGATCCAGCGCGTTCCCGCGCTCGCGGCTTCGTCTTTTTCCGCGGCACCCGTGTTCTTAGCGCCAACCCTTGCCGGCGCGGCAGTAATGACAACGGGCATGCCGACTCCGCACCTAGCGCCCACAAGCCCGGCTCAAACCCCCGCCGCCCCGGTTGCCATCGTCCCGACTCAGGCGTTGCCGCCCGCGACGGACCTCGCTGCCCGACTCGAGAGCCGCTTCGCGCATCTCGACGAGGAGTTTCCCCTGCCGGCGAAAAGCCGCGCCGCCGCGGTTCGCTTCCGCATACGCAACGAACTGCTGAGCACCGCGCGTGCGATGCTTCAAACCGACGGTAGCCTCCTTGAAACCGTGGCCACGGAGTCCGACCGCACGCTGTCCGTCATCGAGCGCCGTCTTCAGGACAAAGAAATCGATCCCCGTCTAAAACTGCGCATGGCCAAGAAAGCGAAATCTGTCGCGCCCAATTCCCGCCCGATCAAGGTCGGCGTCTACCCCGTGGCCGGAGACCCGCTCCACTGGGGACATCTCATCGTCGCCTTGCGCGCCATCGGAGACCTGAGCTTGGACAAAGTGGTCTTCGTCCTCGCCGGGGACGATCCCCGCAAGCCCACGATGACCCCGGTCGTCGATCGCCACCCGATGGGACGGAAAGTATTGAGTCTGTTCGCCCCGTTTTTCGCGTACTCCCCGATCGCGATCGGGACTCAATACGACGGCGAGACCAACATCTTTCGCCTTCTCGCGCTCAACCGACGCACACCCGTTGAGGCCTGGTACATGGTCGGCGACGATCACTACCGTCAGACTGATAAAAAAGGAAACCCGGATACTTTGCCCAAGCTTGAGGCCAATCAAAATAAATTTCCAGGCGGCACGCCCCTTCATAAGATCAAGGTGGCCTTCATCGAGCGCGAGCGTCCGACCGAATTCGTGGCCACGAAACTGGACGTAAAGTTCGTCCAGCACGCGGGCTTCGAAGCTTCTTCGTCGGAAGTGCGCGCCGGTAACTTCGCGTTGGTGCCCGACACCGTTCGTCGATATGCCCTCGACAAAGGGCTGTACGGACTGGGAAAGTAGAGACGACCTTTCCAATCCACGGCGCCGACGAACGCCGCCGCCGGGCCCAAAGACGGGCGCCCCCCACCGTGTCACAGAGCGCCCTATTAATGTAGAATCCCGACCCTATGCAAGCGGTGATCCTCATCGGCGGGATGGGTACCAGGCTGCGGCCGTTCACCTTGGCCACGCCCAAGCCACTGCTGCCCGTCCTCAACCGCCCTTTCCTTGAATATCAGTTCCAGATCCTGCGCCGTCATGGGATCAACGAAGTCATCCTCTGCACGTCCTACCACGCCCAGTCCTTCCGCCGCGCCTTCGGGACCGGCAAACGACTGGGGATGAAGATATCCTACGTGCGCGAGAAGCTCCCTCTAGGCACCGGGGGCGCGCTCAAGAACGCCGAGCGTCTGCTCACGGGTACGACCTTGGTCCTCAACGGCGACGTGCTCAACGCCGTCGACCTAGGCGCCCTGCTGCGCTTTCACAAGTCTCACCACGCCGAGATTTCGATCGCGCTGACGCGGGTTAAGGACCCGACCCTTTACGGACTCGTGCTCACCGACGAAAAAGGCATGGTGCGCCGCTTCTTGGAAAAGCCCTCTTGGGACGAAGTCGAGACCAACACCGTCAACGCCGGCGCCTACATCTTCGAGCCGTCCGTGCTCGATCACATCCCGGCGGGCAAGCCCTACTCCCTCGAGCGCGGACTGTTCACCGAGCGCCTCGTCGCCGGAGCGCGCATCGCCGGCTACGTGACCCCCGGCTATTGGATCGACATCGGCACCATCGGCAAATACCTGCAGGTGCACCTGGACCTGCTCGAAGGCCGCACTCCCTTTAAGGCCGGCTCCTACGCCCGGCCTTTCCGCAACCACGACGGCGCCCACGTGACCGCCGGACCGGGCACCACGGCCGCGGCGTTCGCGCGCTTCACGGGCGCGGTCAGCCTGGGCTCGAACGTGCGCATCGGCCGCGGCGCGCAGCTATCCGACTGCGTCGTGCTCGACGACGTCGTCATCGGCGACGGCGCGCGCCTCGATCGCTGCGTCGTCGGTCCGCGCGCGCGTATCGGCACGCACGCCTCCCTTGGGCCCGGTACGGCCCTCGCCGGCGGCTCGTCGGTCGGGGACTACAGCCAACTGTGATGAAAACCACTCCTGTGGAGACGGTCAAAAAGCCCTGGGGCCGCGAGCTCATCTTTGCCCGCGCTTCCAAATATGTGGGCAAGATCCTCGTCATCGAGAAAGGCCGCCGCTTGAGCCTGCAGTATCACCGCAAGAAGCACGAGAGCCTGATGGTGCTGCGGGGCAAGCTCGGCCTGCGCCTGGGCAAGACGACGAAGATCGTCGGACCGGGCACCGCGTTCGCCGTGCCGCCGCGCACCATTCACCGATTTGAAGCGCCAAAAGGGCGCGTGACCCTCATCGAGGTATCCACGCCCGAACTGTGGGACGTCGTTCGCCTGCAGGACGATTACGGACGGAGGGGAAAATGATGGACCCGATCAAGTTCGGCACGGACGGTTGGCGCGGCATTATCGCGCGCGACTTCACTTTTCAGAATTGCCGCCGCGTCGCTCAGGCGATCGCCGACTACGTCAAGGACGAGCAGATCAAGAACGCGCGCAAGAAAGGGCCGCTGTCGGGCCCCATGGTCATCGGCTACGACCGCCGCTTCCAATCCGACGTCTTCGCGCGCGAGATCGCCAAGGTCCTCGAGGCCAACCATTTAAGCCCAATCCTCATGGCCGAGTCCCTTCCCACGCCCGCCGTCAGCCTCATGAGCAAGAAGTTGGGCGGAGTGGGCATCATGGTGACGGCCAGCCACAACCCTCCGTCGTACAACGGCGTGAAGATCAAGATGGACGGCCGCGCCGCGCCTGAGACCGTAACCAAAGGCGTGGAGTCCTGGGTGGACCGCACCTCGCCCACCCGCGCCACCGAGATCAAGATCAAGAGCTACCGCGACGTGTACCTCGACTATCTCAAGACTCGCGCCGATCTGCCTAAGATCAAGGCCAAGATCAAGAAAACCGTCGTCATCGACTACATGCACGGCGCCGGCACCGGTCTGATGGCCGAATTTTTGTCGCCGAATATCCTCGTGGAGATCCGGGCCAAGCATGACCCCTTGTTCGGCGGCGTGCACCCCGAGCCCATCGAGCTGTATTTGGGAGCGCTCTGCGACGCCGTCAAGAAGAACAAGGCCTCGGTGGGCCTGGCGCTCGACGGCGACGCCGACCGCTTCGGACTCGTCGACGAGAACGGCCGCTATCTGACGCCCTGCCAGGTCTTCCCCATGATCGTCCTCTATCTCATCGAGAAGAAGAAGTTCACGGGCAAGATCGTGCAGTCGGTTTCCCTGGGCTATCTAGCCGAGCGCATCGCCAAGGAGAAGAACATCCCCTTCGAGCAGCTGCCCGTCGGATTTAAGCACGTCGCCGAGAAGCTCGCCGCGGGCGAGGCCTCGATCGCCGGCGAGGAATCTGGCGGTTACGCTTGGTCTACGAAGAACGGCATCGCCGAGCGCGACGGCATGCAAACCGCGCTGCTGATCCTCGAGATGATGGCCGTCACCGGCAAGACGCCCTCGCAGCTCTGGAAGGAAGTCGAGACCCGCTACGGCGCCAGCGCCTACAAGCGCATCGACTACCGCATCCACAAGGCCGTCGTCGACAAGGCGATCTGGACGCAGAAGTTGATCAAGAAGCTGCCCAAGAAGATCCTAGGCACGCCGATCAAGGAGCTGATCTCCATCGACGGCTTGAAGATCATCCTCGAGGACGGCCACTGGCTCTTGATGCGCCCCTCGGGCACCGAGCCCCTGATGCGCGTCTACGCCGAAAGCGACAAGCTCGAGCGCACGCAGGGCCTGCTCGACATGGCCAAGAAGTGGGTCGCGCCGAACCTGAACGTCTAGATGCTAAAGCACATTCCACACACGCATCTGTGCCCGGCCTCTCGAGGCCGGGCCTAGTGTTTCCAAAAAAGGCGATGCTTCTAGCGGCGGGCGCGGGCACGCGCCTGCGGCCGCTCACCTACGAGACGCCCAAGCCCATGGTGCCGGTCGTCAACCGGCCGGTCATCCATCACGTCCTCGACAACCTGCTCAAGCACGGCGTCGAGGAGGTCATGGTCAACCTCCACATGCTCCCCGAGCAGGTGAGGGGCTACTGCGGCGACGGCTCGCGCTGGAGCCTGAAGCTCCAATACTCCCACGAGCCCAAGCTCATGGGCACGGCCGGCGCGATCAAGAAGGTCGAGGGCTTCTTTAAGGACGGGCCATTTTTTGTCATGTCGGGCGACGGTCTCTCCGACATCGACCTCAACGCCATGTGGCAGTTCCACCGTCGGCGCGGCTCGATTGCGACGATGGCGGTCAAGCGCGTCGACGCGCGCTTCGACTACGGCGTGACGCTGATGGACGCGACTCAGCGTATCAAGGGCTTCCTTGAAAAGCCCTCCTGGGGCGACGTGTTCTCCAACAAGGTCAACACCGGCATCTATCTCTTCGAGCCCGAGGTCCTCAAGCTCATGCCCGCGGGCAAGGTCTACGACTTCGGCCACGACCTGTGGCCCAAGCTCCTCAAGCTCAAGAAGCCGATCTACGCCTACGAGACCGAGGCGTACTGGTGCGACGTTGGCAACCTGGCCGAGTTCCGCCGCTGCCAGATCGACTGCCTCGACGGCAAGGTCAAGATCCACATCCCCGGCGCGGAGAAACGCAAGGGCGTGTGGGTCCAAGAAAGCACCGTCATCGATCCCAAGGCCAAGCTCACGGCTCCGGTCGTCATCGGCAAGGGCTGCCGCATCGCCGCGGGTGCTACCATCGGCCCCCACACCGTCGTCGGCGACCGTGCGGCCATCGGTACCAACTCCACGCTCAAGAACTGCATCCTCTTCGACAACGTGACCGTCGGCGAGGATGTGCACTTGACCAACTGCATCATCGGCCCCAACGGCCACGTGCGCGAGAACATCTCCGTCTACGAGGCGGCGGTGCTCAACATCCGCGCCTAACGCCCGAGGCCGACGAGGCCTACCAATTATCGGTTTGTCGACCTATACTTCAATGTCGCTCTGAAACCTTCACGGGAGACGCCATGAAGCTTCACCGCCGCCTCATCGCAGGCTTGACGATCCTGTCTCTCAACGCCTCGGCCTTGGCCGCCCCTCTGGCGACCTACAGCTCCCCGGAATCGTTCGCCACGGAGCTCCAGCAGAGCCTAGAAGAACGGAAAAAGGAGGGATTCCATGGCGGCGCTCCGCGCGCGATCGCCGTGCATGACGCCAAGAAATTCATCCAAAGCAATCTCAATGCCACTGTCGCGATCCACGTCCTGCAGACCGCCAAGCCGGCGCCCTGGCCTACGCCACTGGACAAGATCGAGCGCTTCACGGAAGACATGGAGGACATTCCGACTTTCCTGCCGTCTACCGAGACCCAGGGCTCCGGCGCCGTCGTCACTCAAGATGGCTACATCGTGACCAACTATCACGTCGTTCAGAACGCCGCCAAGCTCGGGGTCGTCATGAATGACGGCAAGGAGTTTATCGCCAAACTCATCGGCGTCGACCCCGAAGTCGATCTCGCCGTGATCAAGATCGAAGGCGCCAATTTCCCGACGATCCGCTGGGGGGATGCGCGCCGGATCGAGGTCGGCGCGGAAGTCGTCGCCATCGGCTCGCCATTCGGGCTCAAGCAAACCGTGACCACGGGGATCGTCAGCCAGACTCACCGTCAGGACCTGAACATGAACATCTTTGAAGACTACATCCAAATTTCCGCGGCCGTCAACAAAGGGAGCTCCGGCGGGCCGCTTTTCCTCGCCGAGACCGGGGAGTTCATCGGCATCAACTCCTCGATCTGGAGCAACACCGAGGGCTTCGTGGGTATCGCCATGGCGATCCCGGTCGATCTGGTCGCGGACATCGCCGGTGACCTCATCAAATACGGAAGGATCTCGCGCACCAGGATGGGCATCTCGCTCGTGAAGCTGGACAACAAAGCGCGCGCTTACGTGGGAGCGCCGCCGGACCTGCAAGGCGTCTTGATCGGCACCGTTCTGCCCGACGGGCCCAACGCCAAAACCGGCCTTCAGGCCATGGACGTCGTCGTGGAGTTGGCCGGGATCCCGGTGAGCAACTCCTACCAGCTCCGCCGGATCAGTTCCAAGCTGCCCGCGAACTCGACGGCCAAGATCGTCGTCTGGCGGGAGAAGAAGCTCGTCGTCCTCAGCGCGGCCATCGCTCCCGGAAAGTAATGCTATAATTTGTGATCTGCCGTCGGCGGACACCGCCATTTAAAAACGGCACGGGGGATCGCAGATCATGGGGCAGCGCAAGGGCAAGTTTTTCTTCAATTCCGAGTCGGTCACCGAAGGCCACCCGGACAAGGTCTGCGACCAAATTTCCGACGCCGTGCTTGACGCCGTCCTTGCCGCGGACCCCATGGGCCGCGTCGCCTGCGAGACCTTCGTCGCCCGCGGCCTGGTGATCGTCGGCGGAGAGATCACCACCAAGACCTACATCGACGTCGACAAGCTCGTGCGCGAAGTCATCAAGGACATCGGCTACACTCGCCCCGAGTACGCCTTCGACTCTTCCTCCTGCGCCATCTTAAGCGCCATCGGCCGTCAGTCCCCCGACATCTCCCAGGGTGTGGACACCGGCGGCGCCGGCGACCAGGGCATCATGTTCGGCTACGCGTCCCGCGAGACCGACGAGCTCATGCCCCTGCCCATCATGCTCGCCCACAAGCTCACCCGCAAGCTGGCGGAAGTCCGCCGCTCCGGCGAGCTGTCCTACCTCGGTCCCGACGGCAAGTCCCAGGTCTCCGTCGAGTACCTCGACGGCCGCCCCGTGCGCGTCGACACCGTCGTAGTCTCGACCCAGCACGGCCCCGAGATCCTCGACAAGTCCGGCGACCAGATCACCGAGAAGTCGCGCAAGGAGATCATCGATACCGTCATCCGCCCCGTCCTGGGCAAGCGCTTGATCGACGAGAAGACCCGCTTCCTGATCAACCCCACCGGTAAGTTCGTCGTCGGCGGCCCCGCCTCCGACACCGGCCTGACCGGCCGCAAGATCATCGTCGACACCTACGGCGGCCGCGCCCCTCACGGCGGCGGCGCCTTCTCCGGCAAGGATCCGACAAAGGTGGACCGCTCGGCCTGCTACATGGCGCGCTACATCGCCAAGAACATCGTCTCCGCCGGCTTGGCCGAGGAGTGCACGGTCCAGCTCGCCTACGCCATCGGCGTGGCTGAGCCCGTGGGCGTGTACTTCGACACGCACGGCACCGGCGTCGCCGACGAGGCGCGCATCGAGGCCGCCGTCCGCAAGCTTTTCCCCATGACACCCAAGGGCATCATCGACACGCTCAAGCTGCGCCGTCCCATCTACCGCCAGACCGCCGCCTACGGCCACTTCGGCCGCACGGAGAAGGGGTTCGAGTGGGAGAAGACGGACAAGGCCGACGCCCTGCGCGAGGAAGTCCTCGGCAAAGGCGCCAAGAAAAAGGCCCTCGCCGCCGCCTAAGCGGGGACGTCGCCGGCCGATGAACAAGACCGTCGCCACCGCCGCCGAGGCCGCCGCAAGGGTCAAGGACGGGGCGACCGTCCTCATCGGCGGCTTCGGCGTTTGCGGTCTGCCCGAGAACCTCATCGCCGCTCTGCGCGCGAGCGGGACCAAGGGCCTGACCCTCGTGTCCAACAACGCCGGCCTCGATGAGTTCGGCATCGGCACTTTGCTGCGCAACGGCCAAGTCCGCAAGATGATCATGTCCTACGGAGGCGAGTGCAAGGCCTTCGAGGAGATGACTCTGACCAAGCAGCTCGAAGTCGAGTGGAACCCACAGGGCACGCTGGCCGAGCGCCTGCGCGCCGGCGGGGCCGGCATCGGCGGCTTCTTTACCCCCACCGGCTATGGAACGCTCGTGGCCGAGGGCAAGGAAACGCGACAAATCGACGGCCGCTGGATGGTTTTCGAGAAGCCCCTGCGCGCCGACTTCGCCTTCGTGAAGGCTTGGAAGGGCGACGTCTTGGGCAACCTGCAGTACCGAAAGACCTCGCGCAACTTCAACCAGGTCATGGCCACCGCCGCCGACTGCGTGATCGCCGAGGTCGAGCAGCTCGTCGAGATCGGGGACCTGCCGCCCGATCACATCCACACGCCCGGCATCTACGTCGACTTCGTCCTCGCCGGCCCGAAGTATCTCAAGCCGATCGAAAAGCTCACCGTGCGCAAGGCGGCAGCACCTCTCTAGTCCCGGGATTCTTTAGGGCGTTGCGCCGCTCCTAAAGAATGCCTTGCCTCTGCTCTTTAGGCAGCTGAAATATGAAGGTCGAGCCTTTGTTTAACTCGCTCTCAACCCATATCTTGCCCTGATGGGCATGGATGATGTTCCGGCAGATCAGAAGGCCAAGACCGAACCCTTCCTGCTTGCCGCGGGCCACATTGGCGCCGCGGAAGAACGCATTGAAGATATCCTCGATATTTTCCGGCGGGATACCCAACCCGTGGTCGGCGACTCGCACCTCGACGCTGCCGTCCCTCTCGGTCACGTTCACGTCCACAGCGGTTTTCTGAGGCGAATATTTGATCGCGTTGTCGATGATATTGATGAACGTCGCCTCGATCTTATTGGCGTCCATCTCCATCGACAGTGGCCCGCTCGGGCAGGACAGGTTGATGGGAATATCCGGGTGGGTGATGTGGAACTTAGAAACGACCCTCTTGGCCACCTCGACGACGTCGGCATTCTCCAACTGCAGCGGGATATTCGACGACTCCGTCGTCTGCAGCGTCAAAAGGTCGTTGAGAAGCCGCAGCATACGACTCGCTTCGTCGCGCACCTTATGCAGATAGTTGGCGACCTGCTCGGGACCGAGCTTGCTTTGCGCGCCGACGATGGATTCCACGCAGCTGTAGATGACGGTCAAGGGATTTCTGAGCTCATGGGAGACGACGCCGATGAACTGGTTCTTATCTTCCGTCAGCAGTTGAAGCCTGTGGTTGGCGGCCAGCAGATCTTGGGTCCGCTGCATGACCATGTCCTCGAGCCTGAGGTGGCGGTTCTTTTGATCCCGCTCGATCTTCTTGAGCCCCAAATGCATCGAGATGATGTTGAAGAACTCATCCAACGAGAACGGCTTGCCTAAATAGTCCGCCGCACCCAGGCGCAGCGCCTTGACCACCGCGTCGTAGTCCGCGAACCCGGTGATGAGGACGACCGGAGTCTTGGAAGAATTGTCTCGACGGGCCTCTTCGGCGCGTATGCCCTCGAGCAGCTCGACGCCGTTCATGTCCGGCATGCGCATATCCGTTATCACCAGATCGATCGGCTCGGTGGAAAACAGCGCCATCGCTTCGATGCCGTTCTTGGCCGCGAAGACCCGATAGCCCTTCATCTGCGCGCCCATGCTCAGGCTGTTGAGAAACTCGCTGTCGTCCTCGACGATCAAGAGATTCTCTTTGACGATGGCGGTTTTTTCTCTCGGGGACGCGGCGTCGCTATCCTGCGCGGCGGCCTCGTCGACGAACGTCCGCGGAGCGATGGATTCGGCCGGGATCTTGGCCTGCTTCTTGCGGCCGGACTCATCCATGATGCGCCCCGTCCGCTCGATGTCCGGGCCGCGGAAGCCGCGAATATCCTTGTCCTCTTCGACGATCAAGAGATTCTCTTTCATGGCGACGATTTCCTCTTCTTCGGTCTGGTCACGATCCCACGAGCGGCAAACGAAAGGAGAACAGCGAGCCTTTGCCCCGCTGGGATTTGACCGCGATGACGCCGGCATGCTTGTCGGCGATGCTCTTGGAGACCGCCAGACCCAAGCCGGTGCCCTTGCCGACCCCCTTGGTGGTGAAGAACGGCTCGAAGACGCGGGAGGCGTCGTCGGCCGACATCCCTTCTCCGTTGTCCTCCACCTCCAAAACCGCCTGACCCCCTTCCGCATAGAGCCGCACGTGCACCACCTTCGAAGGACGGTCCGCGACGGCATCCTTGGCGTTGCTCAGGAAGTTCACCAGAATCTGGGAAATCTCGGTGCCATGGCCTCGCACAGTGGGGTCGGCGCGGATATCGCGCACGACCTTCACGTTATCCGCCTGAAGCAGGGACCCCATAAGGCCCATCGCCTGCTCGATGACCGGAGCCAGCCGGATCGGCGTAAGACGCACGCCCATCTGGGTAGGGCGCACATAGCTCATGAGCATCTGCACGATATCCTTGCAGCGCGCCGTCGAGGACTCCACGGATTTCAGCACGGCTTTGATCTCATCGGTCACGGGCAAGGTCTGCAACAGCTGGACGTTGAAAAGAATCGAGGCCAGCGGCGTATTGATCTCATGGGCGACGCCGCCCGCGATTTGGCCGATGGAGGCCATTTTGCCGCTCTGGGCGAGCTGCTGCTGCAGGAGCCGCTCGTGAGTCACATCCTTGAACACGAGCACGATGACGGGCGCGCCTCGCGTCGCTTGGTCGGAGTGCTGTCCCGAGCGCAGCATGCACTGCAGGATCTTATCCTTGCCTTGAATCTTGAGGCCTGCTTCGAACGCGTCGTCGCCCGATTCCGAGGAGGCTACGTTCATCACGCGCTCGGCGAGCTTGAATTCCTTCAACAGCGCTTCGGGCATCACCGCATCCAATTTCTGGGTCTCCACATCGGCGCGGGAGAACCCGAAGAGACCCTCGAAAGCTCTGTTGACCGAGATGATGTAGGTGGCGCGGTTGACAAGCAGCACGCCCACGGGCAAAGCCTCCAATGCGGACTGAAAGAACGCGCGCCAATGCTCGGCGATCTCGCTGTCGCCCACATCGCTCGTCTCCCGATCACTCATCGTTGATTGACACCCATATCTTCAGAAGTATAACATAGCGTGCTTATGGCGTTGTGGTAAGCGCTAATTGGGGAGGACACATGAAAGGAATCGTCGCGACGCATTTTAAAGAGTATGTCGGCGCCAAGCTCGGCGCCTCCGTGTGGCCCGGCGTGATGAAGGCGACAAAGCTTGCCTCCGACGTGTTTCCTCCCTCCGCGGACATCCCCGATGAAGCCGTCGTCAACGTCGTCGTGGCCGCGGCCAACACCGCCGGCAAGCCCGTCGAAGACGTGCTGCATGAGTTCGGCGTCTTTGAAATGACCAAGCTCTTCGACGTCTACGCTCATTTGATCGTCCAGAAGACCGCCAAAGACTTCCTGCTCACCGCGCATGAGAAAATCCGCCTCGCGGTCAATAAAGACTTCCAGGGCGGCGGAGAAGAGGCCTCCTGCCCTTTTCTAAAAAAGAGGATCCCTCCACTTCTCGAGGTCAGGGAAACCTCCGTCCCCAACCACCTCCAGCTTTTCTACCGTTCGCCCCGAAAACTATGCGCCTTCAACGTCGGAATCATCGAGGCTGTCGGCGCTTATTACAAAAATAAGATAGACGTCACGCACAAGTCCTGCATGAACAAAGGCGACGCGGTGTGCGAATATGACATCGTGATCTCGCCGGCCTAGGCCGGACCCGGCTTCTTCGGATCGTTGTTCGCGCGTTTTCGCGTCGCCGCTTCCTCGAGCAGGGAGCAGAGCAGCTCCATCTTATAGGGCTTCGCAAGGAACTCGAAGGCGCCGAGTTCCTTGGCGCGGGCGCGCCGCTCGGGGCTCGGAAATCCAGTGACGAGGATGACCTCCAGCTTCGGTCGCTCCCGCTTGAGGATTTGAAGGACCGCGATGCCGTCCAAGCCGGGGAGCATGATGTCGCACACGACGGCGTCAAAATCGCCGCCGAGAGCGGCCTCCACGCCCTTTTCACCGTCCTCGGCGGCGGTCACCTCGATATTCTTCTGCTTTAAATTGAAGCAAAGCATGTCGCGCATGCCTTTTTGATCGTCGATGACGAGTACGCGTGCAGACGTTGGACTCATGTTCGTTAGGCTCTACTGGATGTCGAAGCCGTGCGGCATGCTCACGCCCTCGGCGGCGCTCCATATCTTGGCGACGGCGTCCGTCTTCGCGTCGATTTTAATCACGTACCCGCTGCGAAAGCTTTCCGCGAACACGTAGCGGCTGTCCGGCGTGACGGCCAACTCGTGGGTGTCCGCGTAGCCCGCGGGCAAACCCTTCCCGGCGCTGAAGCGCTTGATAAACACCGGCTTGAGGTTGTCCTTGATATTCCAAATAGAGACATGACCGGGCGGCGTGCCGGTTTTCGCGATGTTGCCCTCGGCCACATAAAGCTTGCCCTGAGCGATAGCGACGTCGGACACTCCCTCCAGCAGATCGGAGGCCTTCAGGACGGCCTTTGCGGTCCCTTTTGCCGCGTCGACCAGCCATACGGATCGCTCGGACGTGTTCAAAGCCCCTTGGTTGGCTTCCTGAGTGCAGTTCGTGTAAAAGCGGTCCTCATCGAGCCAGGCGGCTGTATGCGTGTACGCGCATTGAGTCGGTCCATCCGACATCTTGACCGCCTTGTCGAACGCCAACGCTCCGGTGGCGGGGTTTAATTTCCAGACGGAAACCTCGTTGCCGTTTAACTCATACTGGGTCGACATGGCCCGAGTCATGGAACGGTTGGGGTAGACTCCATGGGGGGTCTTCAGGGTGGGATGGGCGAGGGGCGCCCCAACGAATTCGTCGGTTTGGGTGTTAAAAACGCGCAGCCGGTTATTGTTGAGCTCGCTGAACAGGATGTAGCGTCCGTTCGAAGTGAGATGCGGCCCATGTCCCTCCTGCATCGCCGCAGCCATGTCGGTCATCCCCGCCATCATGCCCGTCGCAGCGGTATTGGCCGCCAGCACCTCGACGGTTTTGACGAGGGTAGCCGTTGGAGAGCCGGTCGACCAGTCCAGCTTAAGCACCGCCAGCCGCAGCGGAAGCTTGTCATTGCCCCCCATCGTCACGTAGGCTCTGTTTTTATCGAGAGCAAGGACGGCATGCATGGGCTGACCCTCAAGCACGCCGCCCGAAATCATGCTAAACGGCAGACTCCACGTCCGATCGGTGGCGACATCGATAAAGATCAAAGAACGACCCTCTTTTCCCTTGCTATCGTCGGCGTTGATGTTGAGCGTGACCAGCAGCGTCTTGGGGGCGCTTTTGGCCTTGGCCGCCAGGGAAGGGGTCGGACAAACCGTCGCGATCAGCGCAAGAGCGAGGCAGGCAACCAAAATTTTTCTCATTATTTTTCTCCCATCGGAACTTTTTACGATCCGCGGGCATATGTTATGATGCGAATCCACTATTGTCAAGACGCCGGTACACAAGCGACACACCATCTCCCGCGGAAAACAAAACTCATGACCGAGAAGCAAGCCCCCTCCGAGCGCACGAGCGAAAACATTGCCGCTCTAAAAGAGACGATCCTGATCGTCGAGGACGACAAGAACTTTCGCGACAGCCTCAGCCGCGGCGTGGAGATGAAGGGCTATCAAGTCTTCGCCGCCGATAACGGCGTCGTCGCACTCGAGCTGTTCACTCGCATGCGCATCGACTTGGTGATCACGGATATGCGCATGCCGGACATGAACGGCGTGGATCTCCTGGAAGGCATACGGGCCGAGGAGGCCCGCCGAGAGAGCAAGACCAAGATCCCGGTCATCCTGATCACCGGTTTTGCGGACTACGACGCGGTGGTCCGCGCCCTGCGCCTGGGCGCCACCGATTATTTAAGCAAGCCGTTCTCGCTGGATGAGTTCTTCAACATCATCTCGATGCATTTGGGGCTCAAGAAGCTCCAGCAGGATGAGGATAGCCGCCACATCAAACTCGAGGACGTCGTCAAGCACCGGACTCGAGATCTCCTGGATACGAACTATAAGCTTCGCCAACTGACGGAGGACAAGAACCAGTACATCAGCCTCGTCTCCAACGAGCTCAAAAATCCGTTGGGCATCCTCCTTAGCTCGATCCAGCGCGCGCTTGATCCGAAAATCCATCTAGATCCGGTCAAAATCACGGACTGCCTGCGCGAGATGCGAGACGAAGGGGAAAGGATGCTGCGCCTAATCGACGATCTATTAAAGGTGCAGCTGACGGAATCGACCAGCGTTCCGCTTCAGCTGACAAGGTCCGATATTCGGCAGGTGGTCGAAAAAATAGCCGCCAAATTCCGCGTCATCCATCCGCAGGTCCCGATCAAGCTGTCCTGCCCGCCCCAACCGGTGATCGTCGAGATGGACGCCTCGAAAATCGAAGAGGCTCTCGTCCATATCGTCGAAAACGCGCTAAAGTACTCCCCTCAGAACACCGGCGCGGAAATAAGCGTGACCGAGCAGAATCGCAACGTCGAGGTGCGCGTCGACGATCACGGACAGGGCATTCCGTCTGAGAATATCGACGATATCTTCAACGCGTTCATCCGCGGATCCAATGCGGTCCAAGGCAAGAAAGAAGGCTTTGGGCTGGGGCTGCTAATTTGCCGCAGCATCATCCACGCCCATCAAGGCATGGTCCGCGTCGAGAGCGAGCTCAACAAAGGCTCGTCCTTCTTCGTGTTGCTGCCCAAGGAACAGGCTCAGCTCCTTATTTAGGGCCGCGCGACCAATGCCTGAACCAAAAGATTCCCGCGTCGTCATCGCCAAACAGGCCGCGCGCCTTCTGCAGAACGGCGCCTACGTCAATCTCGGCATCGGCATCCCGACTTTGATCCCCAATTACCTGCCCAAGGGCGTGGAAGTCACCTTGCACACCGAAAACGGGATGCTCGGCTACGGCCCCTATCCACGCGAAGGCGACCAGGACCCCGATCTAATCAACGCGGGCAAGGAAACCGTGACCGAGTTGCCCGGTTGTTCCTATTTCGGGTCTCACGAGTCCTTCGCGATCGTCCGAGGCGGGCACCTAGACGCGACCGTGCTCGGCGCCATGGAGGTCTCCGCGGACGGCGACCTGGCCAATTGGATGATCCCGGGCAAGAAAGTCAAGGGCATGGGCGGGGCCATGGACATGGTCGCCGGCGCCAAGCGTGTGATCGTGGCCATGGAACACGCCACCAAGGACGGCAAGCCGAAGATCCTGCCCAAATGCACGCTGCCGCTGACCGGCAAAGGCGTGGTGCACGCGATCGTCACCGAACTCGCCACCTTCGAGATAGGCAAAGAGGGTCTAGTCCTAACAGCGATGTCTCCCAACACGACCCTCGACCAGATCAAGTCGCTTACCGGCGCGCCCTTTACGCCCGCCTCCCAGATCGCGACTTACGCGGATTAGCGTGATGGCCTCTCCTCAAGATCAAAAGCAGTGGGTGTTCCTGCCACCGACCTATCGCCTGCCGGTTTTCATCCTCTCCGCTTCGCTTGTCGCCTTCGCCGTTTGGGAGAAGATCCATCCGCCGGTGGAGCCGACTCCCGTCCCCGTCGGCTGGCAGGGAGATAAGGTCGACGTCAAAACCGCGGCGGACGCCCCGTCCTCGCAATTGGACTTAAGCGGCGGCTTGACGAAGCCCGCCGAACGCAGAGCGGCCGCCAGCTCCCAGAAATCCGCTCCCGGAAAACCCCTCGAGGCCGTGGAAGATAAGGCCGCGCCGGCCCCCGGCGCCTTCAATCCACGAAGTGAAGAGGAGCGCTCGGCCATCAACGAGCGTCTCTATCAAGATCTGGAGAAGCAAAAGAAGCGGATGGGAATCGTCAAGATCATCGAAATAGAATCCGGCCACGAACACATCGCTCCGCCGGCGCGCCCCGTCGCCCCGGCTCCGACCGCCTTAATCCTCAAGAACGCCGCATCGCTGCAAACAGCCTGGACCGCCGCGGGGCTTCCCAAGAAAGCGCCTTCCGTCGATTTTTCCGCGCAGATGGCGATTTTTCTCGCCTGCCGCGCCGACTGCGGCATCGTCTCGGTCAAGATCCGAAAAAAATCATTGCTCGTGCGGTACAAGAGCTCCGGGGTTAACGAAGTATCGGCGCGCGTGCGCGCGGTGCCGGCTTCGACCTTGCCCGCCGTCCTAAAATCCGCGGACTAGCGCGCTAAGCCAAGCTCGACGGCGAAGGCCAGCGCGACCCGGGCGAACTGCAGTCCGTAGGCGGCGTCGAGCTTGTCGGGCGTGTCGCCGGGGCGATGGTAATGCGGGTAGGCGGGATCGTCGCGCATGTTTGCGGCGGGAAATCCGGATTGCGCCCAAGACTTCCAGTCGCTGCAGCAGGTATGGCGCTCCTCCCAAGGCAGGGACGAGTACGTCTCGATTAGCTTCTTAAGAGCGGCGACGAGCTCGAAATTGAGCTCCGGCATCATCGTGACGCCGACGGCCGGCTTCGACTCATGATACATGACCATGTCAAAATTAAGCACGCCGAAAATCTTGCGACCTTCTCGCTTGTAGCGCTGGGCGATGGCTTGGCTCCCGCGCAGCCCCGGCTCCTCGGCGGAGTATCCGATGAACTCGATGGTGCGGTCGAGCTTGAGGCCGGACTTCGACAACACTCGGAATACCTCGAGAAGAACCGCGACGCCCGAGCCGTTGTCGTCGGCGCCGGGCGCGCCATCGACTGAGTCCATGTGCGCGCCGAGGACGACGAGCTCGTCGGCATGGGGCCCCGACCCCTTGAGCCGGGCGACGACCGTGGGCTGTCGCCACTGCGGGTGTTTAATAAGCTCAGGCGAGCCTCCCGCGGCGGCGAAGCGGTCGCGAACCCAATGAGCGGCTTTCTCGCCCCGCTCGCTGTCATAGGCACGATCGGGATAGCGCGATATCTCCAGGACATTGGAAAGAAGCTCTGAAGCGGACAGCTCCAAGAGAAGCTTGCCGACGATTTCTTTCTGCGCCGGGATCGGCGTCTTCAGCTGGGCCCAGGGCTCGTGATCGGCGCTCATGATCCCGATCCCGGCCTGCGCGTCGGTCACATCGATAAAGCCCGGGCAGTCCCCGCCTTCGTGAGATTGGAGAGAGAGTTTTTTGATCTGATCTTGCGTCATGCTCCGCCGGCTGCCGTCGGGCAGTTCGATAAGCCGGGTCGTCTGGGCGCTAGCGCCGACGACGAGAAAGAGCCAGGCCGGAAGCAGAAACAATTTCATCGACTGATACTATCAAAAGCGTCAGTTGCCGTCTTGGTCTACGGCGACGATCGGCCGCGCGCTGAACTTGGCGAGCGCGTCCTTCACCTTCGCCGCGTCGCCGACGGCGACGATCGTCAACTCGTCCGGCCGAATGAAATTTTCCGCCGCGCGCCTGGCTCCGGCGGCGCTTACCGCCTGGACATTATCGACATAGGAATCGTACCAGTCGTCCGGCAAGCGGAGTTGCTTGAGTTTAAGGACCGCGTCGGCCACCCCATCCTGCGTTTCGAGGGAGCGGGCGAAGCTGCCGGCCAAATAGGTCTTTGCCTGCTTGAGCTCGTCGTCGGTCACATCCTTACGGTGAAGCGCGTCGAGGTGGGCTAGGATCGCCGCGAGCGCGGGTTCGGCGACTTCGTTTCGCACGGGCGTGCGAATTCGCAGCAGCGACCCGCTCAGTCGATGCTCAAAACGGCTTCCGATGTTGTACGTGTAGCCTTTGCTCTCGCGGATGTCGCGGACCAGGCGCGAGGAAAAAGAGCCGCCAAGCACTTGATTGGCGATCAAAAGATCGAAATAGGACGGGTGGTCCTCGCGCACGACCTGATTTCCGAAAAGAAACGACACCTGGCTCGATTTCGGCCGGTCAAACAGATAGATCGTGCGTTCCGCCTTCTTCGCCGTCAACGGCGGCGCGTCCTGAGCGGCCGGTCCGCCGGCCCAAGAGCCGAAATACTTTTCCACGAGAGCCTGCGCGTCCTCCTTGGAGATGTCTCCTACGAGAACCAACAGGGCGCCATGCGGCGTAAGAAGGCGCTTAGCGGCCGCGCCCACTGTTTCGCGTTCGAGCCGTTGAATCGAATCGTCCGTGGGAGCGGTAACGGCGTACGGATGCCCGCTGAAAATCTTTTTATGAAAGACAACGCCGGCCAAAAAATCGCTTTCGGCGCGAGAAGCCTCGAGCTCTTCCTTCATATTGGCTTTACGCAGAGCGACTTCCGCTTCGGGAAAGATCGGCGTGCGGATGACTTCCGCCATCAACGAAGCCATCGCGTCCGCCTTTTCGGCTAGTGCCGACGCGCTTAGAACTATCGTGTCGGGACCCGCGGAGGCCGCGATCGAGCCGCCGAAAAGCTCCGCCGCGTCGGATATCTCCTTGGACGTCTTACGCGCAGTGCCGTCGGTCAGCAATTCAGCCACGGCTTCGGCCAGGCCCGCGTCTTCGGCGGCCACCGCGGCAGCCCCGCCCCTCACGGATAATCGTCCGGTGATCAGGGGAACTCGTCGGTCCGTCACGAGCACGACCGTCAGGCCGTTTTTGAGCTGCCATTGCGATCGCGGCGGCAGCTTCACCGCGCGCATAGGGGCCGCCTCCGGAGGCTTTGTCATATCCACGGCAGATGACGTCGCGACAATCGTCATTGATAAGACCAGAAAGAAGGCGTTCATTGAGCCCCTCCCGCGGCGAGCTCAAACCATGTTGCAGCAGCGGGAACAAGCCGCGCCGCGGCGCCGCGAATCTGGTCGGGCGTGACGGCCATAAAGCGCGCGAGTTCACGATTGCCGGCCTCGGGATCGCCGTCGAGCAAGGCGGCATAGAGCAGGCGCTGAGCCCTGCCCAGCCTCGTCTCGGCCGAGCGCAGCCAATCGGAGCGGAACTTGATCTTGACGCGCTCGAGTTCAGCGGCGCTCAAACCTTCTTTGGCGACCTTGGCGATCTCCGCCGACACCAGCCTCTTAAGCTCGCCGGCCTGGCGATCGCGCTTATACGTGACGTAGCCGCCGAAGGACCCCGGCGCCTTGTACTCATCCCAATCCGATATCGGAAAACCCAAGCCGCCGTCGAGTGCTACGGCAACTTGAGATTCCTTGACCAGCTTTTGATAGAGGCGCGCGCTTTTGCCGGAGAAAAATGACCGTCCCAGGAGCAGCAGGGCGTAATAATCCCGTGTTCCGCGCTCGGGGGCGTCTTTCCAGGTAAAGCCGATCGCCGGCAGCTTCGCGTGCGCGTCGCTTAACGCGATCGTCTTCTCGCCTGAAGGTGCTGGTTCGGAAATATTCGCTTTAGGCGGGCGAGGCTTCGTCGGCAGCGGCCCGAAGTAGGCCTCGACAAGCCGTCTCGTTTCGGCTAAATCAATGTCGCCGACGATGGCCATTATTATATTGTCGGGCGAGTAATAAGCCTCAAAGAACTCCCGCACGTCCCGAAGCGATGCCGCATCCAAATCCTGAAAGGAGCCGATCGTCGGGTGCGCGTTCTGCCAGTTCGTGAAGGTATGCGACGCCATGTCCACGGCGAGCAGCGCTCCGTAAGGCTCGTTGTCGACGCGCATGCGCTTCTCCTCTTTGACGACCTCAATCTGGTTCTTAGTCGCCTCGGCAGTGACGCTGAGCGCGCCCACCCTGTCGGCATCGAGCCACAACGTCACGGGCAGCGCGTTGGAAGGTATCTCCTCGTAATAAAAAGTGAAATCCTCGTGCGTCGAAGCGTTGTTGTCGCCGCCGTAACTCTCCAATATTCTATCGAACTCGCCCTTGGGGACGTGCTTTGATCCCTCGAACATCATGTGCTCGAAGAGATGCGCGAAACCTGAACGACCCGGGGCCTCATGGCGGCCGCCGACGTCGACGATCATGGTGACGGCAGTCACCGGCACGGAAACGTCGCGCGAAAGCACCACCCGTAAGCCGTTTGCGAGAGTGAACTTCGTGAACTTGAGATTTTGACCGGCGGCCGGCGAAGCCGCCAAGAGAGCGGCCATCCAAATTTTTCTCATAATCGTTGATTGTATATTAATCATGCGCCCCTTGATTAATTCCGGACCCCTGGCTATCCTTGGGGACATGGCCCGAATTCTCACGATCGATGACGATCCGAACGTGACGCTGGTGATCAAATGGGTCCTCGAGCAGGAGGGGATGAAGGTCACGACACTCAACAACGGCCGGAATGTCCTGTCCTATCTGAACAACCCTCCCGGCTTTGATCTCGTCGTCCTCGACTTCGAGATGCCCGAGATCAACGGCTTTCAAGTGCTGACCAAGATACGGCAGGGCGGCTGGACGAAGATTCCGGTCATCATGCTGACGGGAACGAAGAAGGAGATACACGGGCTAGTCGAGCTCGAGGTGTCCGCTTTCCTGGTCAAGCCTTTCGACATCGACGCCCTGGCCGCCGCCGTCAAGGCGGCCCTCGCGCAAGTCCCGGCAAAAGACCCGGAGAACGCGAACGCCACGAACGGCGCGAAAGAGGAGTTTACGGCCCCCTTTTTGTCCGTCTCTCCCTCTGCTCCGCCCCTCGTCTTGCCCGCGGACGGTCCAGCCGCAGGAAAAATAGTTCTTGTGGCATCCACCGCGGGCGTTCCGCAGGAAATACAGCCCGTCGCCGCGGCGAAGCTGGACGCCGATTTTAAGCAGTTGATCTTAGAGGCGGGAAACGCCGCCGACGTCCTTGAGAGCGGGAGCGGGGAGTTCAACAATTCGATCTTGGCCAAGGAGAACTCTCCATTGGTCATCATGGTCGATCGCATCGTCGCCGAAGCCGCCACGCTTGGCGCCAGCGACATCCACATCGAGCCGCAATCATCGGAGCTCGTCATACGCATGCGAGTCAACGGCGTGCTCAAGGTCGCGCATCGGCTTCCGTCTCGATTAAGCGCGAAAGTAGCCGCGCGGCTTAAGATCATGGCCAACCTCGACATTTCCGAGCACCGGCTTCCTCAGGACGGCCGATTTCAAATACGCAACCCCGCGGTGAAGGACACGGAATGCCGCATGAGTACTTTGCCCTCGTTGTACGGCGAAAAGCTGGTCCTGCGCCTGCTCGCGCAGGACAAAGGCAATCTCTCCGAGGCGAGCATGGACATGAAGCCCCGGGACAAGATCTGTGTGGAGACCATCCTCAGCGCGCCTCAGGGCATCGTTCTCGCCACCGGTCCGACCGGCTCGGGAAAGACGACCACTCTGTACACGATGCTCAGCAAGCTCAACACGGAGGACCGCAACATCGTGACCGTCGAGGACCCGGTGGAGTACAAGCTCCCGGGGATAACGCAAGTGTCGGTCAACCCCGACGCAGGTCTGACCTTCGAGCGCGTGCTGCGCTCGCTGCTGCGCCAAGACCCCAACGTCATCCTCGTCGGCGAGATGCGGGACCTGGAGACCGCCGAGATCGGCATGCGCGCCGCCGTGACCGGCCACATGGTCCTCTCCACGCTGCACACCAATTCCGCCGCGGCCACGGTGACGCGCTTGATCAACATCGGCATCAAGCCCTATCTTATCGCCGCGGCCCTTAGGCTCATTATCGGCCAGCGTCTGGTCCGTCTTCTGTGCCCGGACTGCAAGCGGGCCAGCCCCCTGGTTCCGGCGGAAGCCGCCCTGCTTTCTCCCGAGGAACGCACCTTAATCGGGAAGGTCTATAGAGCGTTCGGATGCAAAAAATGCAAAGGCACGGGATTTATCGGCCGCCGCCCTGTCTTCGAGGTGATGGATCTCGACAGCATCGAGCTGCGCCGTCTCGTATTGACGGGCGATGAAGACGCCATTTTTCGCCAAGCCGTCGCCGAAGGGATGACGCCGATGCGGCGCGGGGCCATCGAGCTCGTCGCCTCGGGCCAAAGTTCTCCCGAGGATGCCTTCAAAGTGCTGTTCTCGCACTAAGGACGCCACGGATCATTCATGGCCATCTATTTTTTGGTAGGATCGGCCATGGAATTTCGACTCGGTGTCATCCAAAATTCGCCGAAGTTCCTCAAGGCGCCGCAAAACATCAAGGCCTGCTTCGAACTGATGGACCGGCAACACGCCGATCTTTGGGTCCTTCCCGAGTTCTTCGCCTCCGGTTATAACTTTAAGACGAAAAAAGAGGCGGCCAAGTGCGCCGAAACGGCAAACGGCCCACTGGTCTCCCTGCTAAAAGCCTACTCCGTCAAAAACGGATGCGCCATCGTCGCGGGGTTCCCGGAAAAGGCGGGAAGCAAGCTGTACAACTCCGCGATCTTGGTCAACGGCGCCAAAGGACGCGTCTATCGTAAAACCCATTTGTTCGGCGGAGAGAAGAAGTACTTCACGCCCGGAGACACCGGCTTTTGGACGGAGAAAGTCAAAGGGGTGTCTATCGGCGTCATGATCTGCTTCGACTGGTTCTTTCCTGAAAGCGCGCGCACCTTGGCCCTCAAAGGCGCCGAGATCATCGCCCATCCCTCGAACCTCGTTCTACCCTGGGGCCCCGAGGGCATGAAGGTCCGCTCCCTCGAAAACCGCGTCTTCTCCGCCACGGCCAACCGGGTCGGCGCCGAGCGCGGACTGCGCTATATCGGCCAGTCCCAGGTCGTTTCGCCCAATGGCTCGCTGCTGGCGCGCCTGGGCCACGACCAGCCCGGGGCCGCCGTCGTCACCATCGACGCCTGGACCGCCAAGGATAAGAAAGTCCACCCGGACTGCGACCTGTTCGCCGACCGCCGCCCCCGGTATTACGGCAATGGCCGCTAAGAAGGTCGGGAAGGCGCTGTCGCCAAAGTCCGTGCGCGACTCGGTCTCCGACGTCGCCGACCTGATGTTCCCCCCGGACGCGAACATGCACGGCACTGTTTTCGGCGGCAAGGTCCTACAGATGGTGGACAAAGCCGCTTCAGTCTGCGCCATGCGCCACTCCGGCAAGCCGGTGGTCACCGTGGCCATGGAACGCGTCGAGTTCCTCGTCCCCATCCGCGTGGGCACCTTTCTAATCGCCACTGCCCGGGTCAACCACACCGGGCGCTCCTCCATGGAGATCGGCGTCGACGTATACGCCGAGGACATGCCCGGCGGCCGCCGAGTCCACACCAACTCCTGCCTCGTGACCATGGTGGCCGTCGACTCTAAGGGCCGTCCGTCGCCGGTTCCCGGCCTGCGTCTGGAAACTCCGGACGAAAAAGAGCGCTGGACCGCCGCCGAGGCGCGCCGCAAGGCGCGCAAAACAGCCTAACCCCGCCCCTTTTTACTACTGATAATCACTAGTTCCGGAACTAGTGATTATCAGTA
>JAYVZL010000360.1:0-7964 GCA_043783505.1 Elusimicrobiota bacterium | reverse complement strand
CTAATCCGGCCGCCCTCTCGTTTATTAACGTCTGGATCTCCTCGGTCGCCCTCCAATGGTCCGCCGCCGGCAACCCCGCGGGCACGACGACGTATCGTGTCGACTGGTGGGGGATCGTCGGCGCTACGACTTCCGTGAACACATCCATCACCAGCGCGGCGATCACGGGCCTCAATCAAGGCACGAGCTATTACGCGACCGTGTCCGCGATCAGCGGCGATGGCCACGTCTCGAGCCCGACCGCCGTGGCCTCAACACTCACCCTGAAATCGGGGGTCGTCCTCGGGCTCACGGGCGCCGCCCTGGGCGTCTCCTCGATTAGCTGGTCATGGAGCGCGGTCTCAGGGGCCACGAGCTACAAGATCTATCTCGCCACGCAGACGTCGACTCAGATCGGCTCCCCGGCCGTCTCGCCCTTTATCGAGATGGGCCTATCGACTAATACCGCCAACGCCGTCGTCGTCGCCTCGGTCGACGGCACCGGCACCGGCCCGCTATCGTCTCCGGCGACGGCTTATACCCTGGCCGCGCCGGCGACGGGTTTTGCGTTCGTGCAAGTGGGATTCTCATCGATCACGATTCAATGGGCCGCCAACACCAACCCGGCGGCAACGACCACGTACCGCGTCGACCGCTGGGCGGCCACCGGGGCGACGACGTCGGTGACCGTGTCGATTGCCAGCGCGTCGGTCGTCTCATTGAACCCGGGCACGACCTATTACCTGAGTGTCTTGGCCATCAACGGCATAGGCCAGGTTACGCCCTCGGACGTGGTCCTCTCCGCGCTCACGTCCAACCTGCCGATCTCGGGCGCGCCCTCGGGCACCGCGCTCGGCGTCTCCTCGATTAGCTGGACGTGGAGCACGCCCGCGGGTGCGGCGAGCTACAACGTCTACCTGGCGACCAAGCCCACCTCGTTGCTCGGCACGGTCGTTTCGCCGCCCTTTATTTATATCAACCGCTCGACCAACACCGCCTACGGCGTCGTCGTCGCCGCCGTCGACTCCAACGGCATCGGCCCCGTGTCGGCCTCGGCCACGACGTACACCCTGGCCGCGCCGCCCATAAACCTCTCGTTTACCCAAGTCACGGTCACCACCATAACCCTGTCCTGGGCCGCGAACGGCAATCCCGCGGGAACTACGACTTATCGCGTCGATCGCTGGGCGGCCGCCGGGGCGACGACCTCCGTGACCGTGACCTTCACCACCGCGGTGATCGGCGGGTTCAACCAGGGCACGGCCTATTATTTCAGCGTGACCGCGCTCAACGGCGCCGGGCTGGCGACGGACGCGGACGCGCTCATGTCGACGCGCACGCTCACTCTGCCCGTCGCGGGCACGCCCGCGGGCACCGCGCTGGGCGTTTCCTCGATTAGCTGGACTTGGAGCGCGGCGGCGGGGGCTTCGAGCTACAAAGTCTATCTCGCCGGCGACGGCCTCACGCAGATCGGCGCCGTCGCCGCGCCGCCGTTTATCCAAACCAATCGCTCGACTAACACCGCCTACGGGATCGTCGTGTCTCCCATCGACTCCAGCGGCGGCATCGGGATTCTATCGGCCGCGGCGACGACTTACACCTCAGCCGCGCCGCCGGCGGCTTTTTCCTTGGCCCAAGTGGATCTGTCGTCGATCACCGTGCAATGGTCCGCCAACACCAACCCGGCCGACACGACGACCTACCGCGTCGACTGGTGGACGGCGGCTGGAACTACGACCTCCGCGACGACGTTGATTGCCAGCGCGACGATCAGCGGGCTGGCTCTAGACACCACCTATTTCCTGCGCGTCACGGCGTTCAACGGCGGCGGACTGCCCACTGCCTTCGTTTCGATCTCGACTTTGACGCGTGGCTTCGGGCAGTCGATCGGCGGCGTCGTCGTGGAAGGCTCGAGCGTCGCCTTCACCGCACCCTCCGGCCCGATCGTCTTGCGTATCCCGCCCGGGGCGTTCTCCCAGTCGGTGAACGTGATCCTGAGCGTCCCCGCCAGCTTCCCTCTGCCCGCTTCCGGGCCGGCGGCCCCGCTTGGGACCGGCGCGGGCGTGCAGATACTGCTCGATAAGCCTCTTCAGCCTTTGGTGAACACGACGCTCACCGTCGGCTACCGGAATAGCGACGTCGCGGGCTTGGACGTCTCCCGCCTGATCTTGGCGCGCTACGACGAGGATCGCCGCGTCTGGGTACCCTTGGTCTCCGTAGTCGACGCCTCCACGCGCTCGGTGACTGCACAAACCAACCACTTTTCGACGTTCCAGATCATGCAGGCCGCGGCGATCGAGGACATCTCCGCGATCAAGGCCTTCCCCAATCCCTTGATGCCGGGGCGCGGGCATTCATCGATGACATTCGCGCAGCTGCCGGCGGGAGCGCGGCTGCGCGTCTACAACGTCAGGGGCAGCCTGATCAAGGAATTGACCGCCGACGCGTCTGGAATGGTGCCCTGGGACGGCACCAACCAAGCCGGGGCGCCGGCGGCCAGCGGCGTCTACTTCGTCTTCGCCCAAGGAGCCGGAGCTAAGCGCACCGTGAAGGTGGCCATTGAGCGATGAGAAATAATCCTTTCGACGCGCGGCGCGCAAAAGCGGGGGCGATCCTTCTATCTCTGCTGATCGGGCTTCCGGCTCGCGCCGATTTTTCCTCATCCTCGCGCGGCGCCACGGCCGCCGACTTCCTGCAGCTGGGAGTCGGCGCCCGGGCCGTCGCCATGGGCGAGGCCTACAGCGCCGTCGCCGACGACGCGACCGCCCTGTACTGGAATCCCGCGGCGATGACGCAGATCAAGGGCGGCTCCATGACCTTGATGCACGCCTCCTACCTCGAGTCGAGCTACTTCGAATATGGCGGCTACGCCCGGAACACGGGACGCGGGGCGGTAGGAATGGGACTCCAGTATTTTTCCGCCGGCTCGATCACGCAAACCGACGCGGCGGGCGCGGAGTCCGGGAGGTTCACGCCCTACGACCTGGCCGCTTCGCTCGGCTACGCTCACACGTTCGGCGGTTACGCCGTCGGCCTCAGCGCCAAATTCATCCAATCGAAGATCCTTAAGACCGCCAAGACCGGCGCCGTCGACGTCGGCCTGCTGTCTCCCAGCTACTTCGACGGCCGCCTCAAGGTCGCCTTCACGGCGACCAATATCGGGGGGACGATGAAGTTCGATCAGGCCAAGGAGAAGCTTCCCTTGATGCTGCGAGCCGGCAGCGCCTATCGGCCTTCCGCGCGCTGGCTGTTGTCATTGGACACGGTGATGCCGCGCGACGACCGTCCCTACGCCGCCGCGGGCGCGGAATACAAGCTCGTCCAAACCGAGGACAAATACGCAAGCAGGCAGTTTCACGGCGAGGGCTGGAGCTTCGCGGGTCGCGCCGGCTTCAACACTCAGACGCTGGGAGGCATCGACGGCTTCACGGGCATCTCCTTTGGCATGGGTATCGACAGCGGGAGATACGCGATGGACTACGCCTTCGTGCCCTTCGGCGGGGTCGGCCAGGCGCATCGCCTCTCGCTTCATTACCACTTCGGGGAAAACGACTGATCGGCGAAAATCCGTTACATCCCCTCGATAGGCCGCCCTCGCTCAGCGATATACACTGAGCTCCAGTCGGAGCATTCGCCGACAGGAGGACTCATGAAAATTCATATCTTGATGGCCGTCGTCATTTCCATCGCCGGCGCGCTGCCGTCGTCGGCCGCGCGACGCGTCTTCTCGGACGCCGAGATCGCCACAGTCGTCGCCACCGCCAACCAAGGCGAACTCGACGCGGCCGCCCTGGCCGAAAGAAAGGCGCGCAACGCGCAGGTCAAGGGCTTCGCCGGGCACATGTCAAAGGCCCATGAGGACGCGAAGAGACAGCTCGAGAACGTCGAGAAGAAGGCCGGACTGACGCCCACTGACAGCGAGGTGAGCACCGAGCTCAAGACGCGGGCGACCGAGGAGGCCGCTCGCCTTGAGTCTCTTTCCGGAGATGAGTTCGACCGCGCCTACATGGACGCCCAAGTGGCCGATCACGTTGCCCTGCTCAAAAAGATCGACCAAGACTTAATTCCCAGCGCGAAGGATCCCGCGCTGGCCGCCCTCGTGCGAAAGCTGCGGCCCGTCGTCGCGGGACATCTGTCGAAAGCCAGGCGCATCAAAGGCCGGCTCCAGTCTCGATAAGTCCGCCGGCGCCAGGCGGCCGTCGCGATCGGTCCTATCGGCGACGGCCGCCTTTTGAACGGCGTGGGCGTCAGCTCCCGCGATCGGGACGGTCGAGCTCGGGGCGCTGCTCTCTCTCCCGATCCGTGCGCGGCCGAGCGTTGCTCCCGCCTTCTTCCTCCCGCTCGTTGCTCTTGGCGTCGCTATTCTCCTCGTCGACGTTCTTCTCGCCCTCGCGGGTTTCCGGCGCGTCCTGCTTCCTGTTCGGTTTCAGTTTCATAGCAGTGCCCTCCTGATATTTTTTTGCGCGTCCTACATAGGATGCGCGATCCCGCCAAAAATCCCATGGAGGAGTCGTCACGTTCTTGTGACGGAGGGGAGCTAGGGTTGTTACGTCCCGCATCTTGACAACCCGAGGGCAATGAACGCATCCTGTTTCGCCGCCTAAAGGAGGGCTTATGCTCAAGATAATCGTGGCCGCCGTCGCGCTGACCGCGCTGACCGTGCTGATCCTGGCCGCGCGCAAACCCAACGCCTTCCGCGTGGCGCGCACGATCGTCATCGACGCCCCTCCCGATAAAGTTTTCGAATTTCTCGACGACCCCCGCCGCCAATCCGAGTGGTCTCCGTGGGACAAGAAAGACCCGACCATGAGGAAGATCTACAGCGGCGCGCCCAAGGGCGTGGGCGCGGTCTACGAATGGGACGGCAACAGGAGCATCGGCGCCGGACGCCTGGAGATCGTCGAGATCATTTCACCCTCGAAGGTCGTCATGGACCTCCGTTTCCTGCGCCCCATGAAGGGCCGCAACATCGCCGAGTACGACGTGACGCCCCTTAGGGGCGGCAGCGAAGTGACCTGGTCCATCCGCGGCCCCCTACCCTTTATCTCCAAAGTCATGTGCGTGTTCATAAACATGGACCGGATGATCGGCAAGGAGTTCGAGGCCGGCCTGTCCGACCTGAAGCTCTTGGCCGAAAAGAAGCGGGGTTAAGGCTGCCCGGCGCTGTTATACGCCGGAGGCAGGCTCAAGAAGGCGCTGGCGGCGCCCGGCTGCGCAGGCCAAGCCCAGCGCCGCGACGTAGAGAGCGACGATGATCACCCCGGCTGAGAATCGCAGCAGGCCTCCCTGCTCGAGCAGCCGCGGGTACAGTATGCGGCCGCAAACTCCAACTAAGGCCAGGGATCCCAACTGAAGGCAAAGCGCCTTGGCGCGCGGAAATTCCAGGCGCAGAAAGATCATGGGCAAGGCGAACAGCGCGGCGGCGCCGATGACGGCTTTCCAAAAACCTTGTCCCGCGACGAGCAGGCCGGCAAAGCCGACGGCGAGCGCGATGAGCACCCCGTTCCAGTCGAAGGCCTCGGCTCCGGCGGGCACGCCCAGGGCGGTGTCGATCTTATGGCCGCGGGTTTCCTTGATCATGATCCCGCCCACGGCGACGGTGATTAGGCACACGGCGATGGGATAGATCAGACCGGCGTAGATCGCGCCTTCGCCGAAGGCCTCCTTGGCGGCGGTAGACGTCGTGAGCGCGGTGGCGATCAGAGGCAGGAAGCCGCCGAACCAGCCGTTGCCTAAGTGGTAGGGCAAAGACATCGAGGTGTAGCGGATGCTCGTGGGAAACATCTCGACTAGGAAGGCGGCGATGGGCCCGTACACCAGGGCGACGTAGATCATCTGCACGGCGATTAGCGCGATCATCATGGGCATGTTCAGCGGAGAGGAGAAGTGCTTGAGGCCCATGTAGAGGGGCAGGTAGGTGAGCGCGCCCAGCGCGCAGCCGGCGAGCATGACGGGCTTGCGGCCGATCTTATCGGAGAGGTGGCCGAAGATCAGGAAGAACGGGGTGCCGATCGCCAGCGCCGCGGTCATGATGATGTAGGACGTCTTCCAGTCGATCTTCAGCACGGTCTGCAGGAAGGTGAGCGCGTAGAACTGGCCCGTGTACCAGACGACTCCCTGGCCCGCGGTCGCGCCGAACAGGGCCAGCAGCACGTAGCGCAGGTTCACGGGATTGGTGAAGCTCTCCTTGAGAGGGTTTGCGGACACCTGGCCGGCTTTCTTGAGCTTGGAGAACAAGGGGCTTTCGGCCATCTTCAGCCGGATGTACAGGCTGACCGCCAGCAGCAGGAAGCTCAGCAGAAACGGGATGCGCCAGCCGACGCGCTTAAAGGCGTCCTCGCCCATGAGCAGGCGCGTGGCGCCGATGACGCCCATGCTCAGGAAGAAGCCGAGGGTGGCGGTGGTTTGGATGTAGCTCGTGTAATAGCCGCGCCGTTCGTCGGGCACATGCTCGGCGACGTAGGTCGCGGCTCCTCCGTATTCGCCGCCGAGGGCTAGACCCTGCAGTAGGCGCAAGGCGACTAATATGACGGTGGCCCAGATGCCGATCTGTTCGTAGCTGGGCAGCAGCCCGACCAAGGCGGTGGCCAGGCCCATGGTCGTCATGGTGATCAGGAAGGTGTACTTGCGGCCGACTAAGTCGCCGATGTGGCCGAAGACCAGCGCGCCCAGCGGCCGGACGCCGAAGCCCGCGCCGAAGGCGGCCAAGCTAGCGAGCAGCTGCGCGGTCTCGTTGCCGGGGGGGAAGAACTTGCCGCCGAAGAACACGGCCAAGCTCCCGTACAGATAAAAATCGTACCACTCGAACAGCGTGCCCAGGCTCGAGGCGAGGATGACTTGCCGGATCGAGGATTTAGCGGTCATGGTCGATTCTAGCAAGGAGGAGCTGCTCTTGGATCCGTTTCGCTTCGGCCGGCCGCACTTTGGCTTGCTTGGCGAACGCGGGCCATTGTCCGACGGCCTCCCGTGGTCGTCGCAGTTTCGCCCCATGACGTTGAGCGCCATGCGGCGAAACGCCTCGACTTCCGCCTCGTGCCCCAGCTTCAATTGGCGGATCGTCATGAGGAACTGCTCGTAGCTATTGGCGGATTTCTTCTTGAAATCGAGATGGCCCATGGCGCAAAGGCTTTGGAGGTGATGCTTGGCGCAGTCGTCTTCGCGGTCGAAGCGCCGCGTCATGAAGTGCGCGCGTCCGTTCTCTTCGAGCAGAGCCGATTGCGGCATGTCGATGCCTGCCCGGCGCGACGTTCTGCGGTACGCGTCCGTAAGTTCCCGTTCAGCGGATGAAAATAGTCTTGTTCTATTCCAAAAAACGTTGCGTTTCATTTATCCGCCCGGCGGGGTTGGCGGGGCTATACTGGCTTTAGCGGGGCCGAGAACGCGTCAGACGCCGCCCCGCTCAAATGGACTCAAGGAGGTAATCCGATGAAGCCGAATACAAAGGAAGACGCTCCTGGAATGCCGGAGCAAGGCGAACGAGACACGGAAGGTCAGCGGGAGGAGAACCGCGATCAGCAGTCGCAGGAGCCGGGCAAGGAGACCGTCGGACGCGAGGAAGAGAAACCGAAGGAAGACGAGGAAGAGTAAAAAACGTCTAGCCGCCGCCGACTATCGCGTGCCTTGGCGCGGGCGGTGGCTTCCGTTTTGCAGGTCCACTGGAGGAGTGCGGGGGGCAGGCGGGAACTTGAAATAAGAAAGGACCCTCGCGGGTCCTTTCTCACTTCTGCCGGGAAGAAGCTCTTTCCCGGTCGAGTTCTCAGAACGGTGAGAACTCTGTTCCCGGCTGCGTTGCTCAGTTGCGGCTGATTCTGGCTCCAGTCGCAGTAACGGCGGTCTTCGCCAAGGCTTGACCTTCCAGGCTTGAGCCGACACCGGTAAAGGTAACCGCCGTTCCCGCGAGGATAGTTCCAAGGAACTTCGTCGCGTCGAGCGACACTGCGGTGCCGGTGTGCCAGTACACGTTGCGCGCCTGCCCGCCGCCCGCC
>JAYVZL010000359.1:0-7966 GCA_043783505.1 Elusimicrobiota bacterium | reverse complement strand
CGGCGTCCGAGCCAACAGTCGCGTCGCCCCGCCCTTGTCGCATTGAGTCTCGTGGCCGCATTGACCGATGAGAGGCTGAAGACACCGCGCGCAATAATCTGCCCCGCCCGGATCGAGACACTCGGAGACGATATTCCATAAGGCGTCGCGGTTTAGGGCGCTTGCCGGGGCCGGCGTCAGCAGCAGCCAAAGACCAGCCAGCAGGATGATTGTTTTGATCAAGTTCCCGATTTTAAGACCACGACTTCCACGCGCCGGTTCTTGGCGCGTCCCGCCGCGGTGGCGTTGGAGGCGATCGGCTGTTGGGGACCGAGGCCTTTATAGGTCAAGCGCTGGGGGTCGATGTCGTTGCCGGCCAAGAAGCGCATGACGGCGAGCGCTCTGTCCCGGGATAGGGACAAATTGCCGTCGACCGAGCCGCTGGAGTCGGTGTAGCCGCGCACGTCGACCTTGTTGTCGGGGGACGATTTGAGGAAAACGGCGATGGCGCGCAGGGCCGGCAGGGCTTCTTCCCGAACCTGCGACTGACCCGCGTTGAAAAATAGGATCTCCGGGATGCGGACGACCAGCCCTTCGGCCGTGTAGTCGAGCTTGAGCTGAAAGCGGAAAAGGGCGCGCAGGGACGGTGGCGTGAGGAGGCTGACCTTTCTTGCCGGAATTTTGTGAGCCCCGTCGGCGTCCGACCATATGAACTGAGCGTCATAAAATCCGTCGGGAAGCGGTTCTCCGGCTTCGGACAGGCCGGACCAGGCAATGACCGGCGAGCCGGGGGGGCCGAGACCCTGGATGAAGCTGACTTTGCGGCCGTTGGAGTCGTGGATTTGGATCTGCCAGGCCTCGACGCTCTTGAAAACGGCTTGGTTTATGGGAAACATCAGCGTCGGCGGCGTTCCATGCATGATGAAGAAAGTGACCGGGCTGTGGATCACGCTTCCGTCCAGCGTCAATTTTTCATCGGCTTGAAGCGAGATGGCGTCGCCGCCCTCGCCGCTTGAACCTCTGATCGCGAGCAGCAGCAGCCCCAGGAGGAGCGTTGTTTTATTGAAGCGGATAGCCATGCTCCCTAAGGCTTGCGCGCGGCGGCGGTGAAGCGCCGCGGCATCGAGCCGATCGAGGAGCCGTCGCGGTTCTGGCCGCGCGCGACGAGTTGATGTGGGCCGGCTCCGTAGTTGGTCCAGTCGAACCACCAATAGCCGCACGCGCGGCGGCAGGACTGCCACGGCCCGCGATCCACCGAGATCTCCATGAAGGCGATGGTCTCCGGGCCGGACATGCGGAAAGTGTAGTGGGACAAGGCGACGGCCTCGTCCGCGTGGGGGTGGTCGATCTCGAGCATGGCTTGAACGCTGATGGGAAAAGATTACTTTTTATCGGGGCTGCCGTGATCGCGCGTTTCCTTGCTGAAGGCCAGGAAAGGCGCGGCCAGGCGCAGGAGCCCCATCGCCCCGATGGCGATCGCGGCGATCGTCATCAGCGTGCTCACCGCGACGCCGCTGAGAAAGAAGCCGTAGATAGTAGTCGAGAGGATCGCCACCCCGATGCCGATTAGGGCCTGCACGGCCAGGATCTTGCTGATGTCGCCGGGCTTCTGCGCGCCGAGCTTCTTTTGAGCGATGCCTTGGAGCGCGATGCCGATGAAGCCGTTGCACAACGCCTGAAGACCGTAAAGCGCGATGACCCCCAGGAGCGTCGGCGTGTTGATCATGAGGAAGAAGAGCGGAGCTTCGAGCGCGGCCAGGACATAGAACGGGACCGTCCGCGACTCCTCGGTTTTAAAGCCAAGCTTATCGAGCAGAGCCGTGACCGGCTTGATGAGGAAAACGGCGGCGATGTTTCCCGCGCGGGCCATGACCATCACCATGGCGAAGTTGCCCATCGGCGTCGCGCCCAGGAGGCCGAACAGCCAGCCTAAGCCTGGGACGGACATGACCGCGCCGAGCGAGCCGGGATTGTTGAGGACGAGGTGCTCGACGTATTTAGGGAAAACGCTGAAGGTCAGGGGATCGGAAAAAAGCGAGGCCATCATGGAGATGATGGCCATGGTGCGCAGCATGCGATCGTGGAAAATGATGCTTGCCCCTTCCCTGATCGAGCGCAGCAAAGTTTTAAGCGTGCCGATGAACCCTTTCCGCGACGGGCCGCGCGTCTTATCGGCGGAAGCGTCATGGCTCGGGCCGGCGAGCATCTTGATCGTCGCCCAAACGAAGCCGGACAAGGCTACGGCTCCAGCGTAGATCGAGTAGACCACCGCGCCGCCGGCGCCGCTTTTGCCCATGACCGGGCCGAGGCTCGCGAGAAGGCCCGCGATGATCGGGGAGATGATGTCTAAAGCGGACGCGATGAAGGTGATGATGGAGTTGGCCTTGGTGCGCTCGGCCGTCGTCACGCTGCGATCGCCCATGATGCGGGTCGTCGACGCCCCCTCGGCCGATGACGTCAAGGCTTGGAAGAATGCCTGCACCGCGAGAAGGCCGCAGAGCGCCAAGAGAGAGGCCTGCACTCCCATCAGCCCCGTCGCGAAGAACAGGGCGGGGATCAAGGCGAGCAGGCCCGCGCGGATGAACGTCGTTCTGACCATCAGCTTGCGCGGCCCGTCCGTCTGAGCGTTGCGCGTGAACAGCGGTATCGAAAGGTAGCTGAAGGCCTGCGCCACCCAGAACGCGGTGCGCGTCAGCGAGCGATTGGAGTCGACCATGGTGGATATCGCCGCCTCGTTGGAGGCGCGCGCGTCGAGGTTTTCATGGAGCGCGTTGCGCGTCATCGACGAAACCAAGTACGGTAGGGCGACGCCGATCATCTGATGGCCTATGAGAAATATTCCGTAGCCGAGCGTCCAGAGCCAAAAGGCCTTGTTGCGCTCGGGATCCCGGAAGACCTGCGTGACCCCGAGTTTTATTGCCGAAGCGGGACGCGCGACGGATTTGAATAGGCCTGAGCGGCGGACGCCTATCGCGCCGGCTGGGAGGGTGCCGGAATCGGAGGGCCCGGAGGCGACGAGAGCTTCGGAGGTGAGCGTCGCGAATTGGGCGCCCGCTTTGGCGCTGGAGGCGTCGACGTCGGCGCGATCGAGGCCCTCGACCGCCTTGGAGGCGGCGGTATGAACGACGGCCAGGTTCGCGGACGTCGCTTGGACGGGAGTGGCTCGGCCCGTCTTGGACTCACGCAAAGGCGCCATGGCCTGGAGGGAAATGGGAGGCGCGTTCGCCGCGACGTTCGTGACGAAGGGCACGCCGAGAAGAGCGGAGGACGGACTCAGCTGGATTGAATCGGTGCGCGCCGCGTTTGAGACAACGCCGCGGAAGGAGGAGCCGGTCGCGGCGAAGGGGCCGGCCGCGCTTGGTACGGTGAAGTGTATCGACGGGACTTGCGCGAGCGTGGGCGCGGCGCCCAGAGACCAGGAAAGGACGATCGCCAGCGTTGACCGCAGAAGCCTCATGTGTCGAGTATAGGGGAAGGAGCCGAGTTGAGACAGGTCACTTAGTCCCTTAATTCAAGCGCGAAAGACCTATACGGAATCAGGCCCGAAGGCCCATGTGGACTAGGCTCCCGGAGCGAGGCTGAACTGGATCGGGCTGACGCCCACCGCGGCCATCGCCGCGCGCAGCGCGCCGCGATATTTTAGGAAGCTGCCCAGTTCGTAGGACTCCGCGGCCGCTTGAAGCATGTAGGCCTGGAATTCGTTGACGAGCAGCTCGCGGTCTTCGACGTTGTAATTCGGCGCGAGCTTGCGCTTGATCGCCGCCTTGTCCTCGGCGCTGACCTTCTCGTCCCAAAACTTCTCCGCCACGGGCTTGATGCGGGAATCGGTGAAGAATTGAAGATGAAGAATCTCATGGGCGATCACGCCTTCCATCGACCGGCCGAGGGAAACCCCGAGCAGGACGAGATCTGGAAACTTTCGCAGCGTGGGCAGCATCCACTTCCACCACCCTTTTTCGACCTCGATCTGATGCCGGTCTTGAGGCGTCGTCATCGAGGGCTTCGCCTTTTGAAAGGCGTCCCAAAAGCGGAGAAGGTCTCGGCCGCGCAGATCGTGGCCTGCGGCTTCGCTTCCGCCGCGCGCGCTCAGAAGCTTGTCGTGAGCATACATCACGCCCGTCTCAATGAACAAGCTCGCCCGATCCAAAGCCATGTTCATCACGGATATGTTCGGAAACATGGCCAGGAACGCGCCCGGTATTTCCGCGAGACCGGCGACTTCGACGCGGGGTCGGACGGCTCGCGCATCGGAGACCGACTTGATCATGGCCGGGAGATCCTTCGTCAAAGACATCGGCCGGTCCCATTCTTTGACCGGCAGTTCGCCGATGTCGCTGGACGCCTCGGCCGCGTCGCGGACTGCCGCGGCGGATTCCCAGAAGCCTTCGAGCGCGTGGCGGCCGGCCTGGAGGTCGAACCCTTGCGGAGTTTGAACGGCCTCCAGCCTTTCGGAAAGCCCGCTGACGGCTTCCAGCGCAGAACGGCTGTCGCTTGTCGCCGACGGCGCGGCGACGATGGGCGCCGGAGCAAGCGTGGGCGTCGCGATGACGCCGACGACTGGGGCAATGGAATCGGCGCCAAGCGAAGGGACGACCGGCGCGACGGCGCCGGCGTGACCTCCGATAATGGGCAGGGTTCTCGCGACGAGGACGGGGGCGCCGTGGACATTCGCGGCGACGGGCGCTGGGCCCCAGACCAGTAAAAGGGAGGCGGCGGCGAGAAGGGAGAAAAGGCGGGTCTTTTTGTTCATGGCCGATGCTACTTCTTCGGCCTATGCCCCAACTTGGGCCCTTAGTCCTTTCTGCCGAAGGCAGAGGTCCTAGTTCTTTTTAGGTCCGTGGACCCGGTCTAGCAGCCGATGGCGCGGCTGATCACGAGGCGCTGGATCTCCGAGGTGCCCTCGCCTATTTGGAGAAGGCGCTGATCTCGGTAAAACCGTTCGACGTCGAACTCTTTCATCAGGCCGTAGCCGCCGTGGATCTGCACCGCCTCGTTGGCGACCTCTTGGGCGACCTCGGAGCAATAGAGCTTGGCCATGGCCGATTCCTTGCCGAAGGGCTGCTTGGTGTCGCGCAGCCAGCAGGCTTTGTAGAGGAAAACGCGCGCATGCTCGATCTTCATGGCCATGTCGGCGAGCTTGAAGGCGATGGCTTGGAAGCGCGAGAGCGGCTTGCCGAATTGGACGCGTTTTTGGGCGTAGGACAGGGCGGCCTCGTAGGCGCCCTGCGCGCAGCCCAGGCCCATCGCCGCGATGGACAGGCGGCCGGAGTCGAGCGTCTTGAGCATTTGCGCCGAGCCGGCGCCGCGCTTGCCCAGGATGGCGGAGTCGGGGACCTTCACGCCCGAGAAATAGAGCTCGGCGGTGTCGGAGGCGCGCCACATCAGCTTCTTGTGCATGGTCTTGGCGGTGAATCCGGGCGTGCCCTTGGGCACGATGAAGCAGGTGAACTCTGGATCGCCCTTCTCGCTGCGGTCGCTGACGGTTTGGACGATGACGCCGCCGGTCAGGGGGTTGGAGCCGTTGGTGATGAAGATTTTCGAGCCGTCGATGGTCCAGGTCCCGTCCGCGTTTTTGACGGCCTTGGTGCGCGAGCCGCGCGAGTCGGAGCCGGCGTCGGGCTCGGTGAGGCCGAAGGCGAACAGGGATTCTCCGGCCGCAAGGGATGGGAGATACGTCTTCTTCTGCTCGTCGGTGCCGAAATAGAGGATCGGGGCCACGCCCAGGGACACGCCGGCGGCGACGGTCGCGGCTTGGGAGCCGTCCACGCGCGCCAATTCCTCGACGGCGATGCAGTAGGAGGTGTAATCCAGGCCCGAGCCGCCGAATTCCTCGGGGACGATGAGCCCGAACACGCCGAGCGCGCCCATCTGCTTGGTGAGATCGACAGAGAACTCTTCTTTTTCGTCGAGTTCGTGGGCGGCCGGCTTGATCTTGGCTTCCGCGAACTTCCGCACGGTGTCGCGGATCGTTTTTTGCGCGTCGGTGAGCTCGAAATCCATGGGAATCCTCTCCTGACGGCGTTATTGTAGGATATCCGCGGCATGAAGGCCCACATCGTCCAGGCGCACGAGAAGCCGCACCACCCGCATTGGCCTCTACAGACGCTGCTGTTTGCCTTCATTTTCGCGCTGGGTTGGCGCTCCGTGCACGCGCCCGAGACCTGGATCCACTTAAAGACCGGCGCGCACATCCTCGCCGAGGGACGCTTGCCCACGGCCGATCCCTTCGGCTATGGCTCATCGGGCGCGGCGTGGACGACGGACTCCTGGCTTTTCGACGTCGCCGCGGCCAAGCTCGATCAACTCGGCGGGGCACCGCTGCTCATAGGCGTCAAGAGCTCGGTCGCGGCCGCCGCTTTCGCGCTCCTTCTGCCGATCAACGCCGGCAGTCCGCTGGCGGCGGCGACGCTGCTCGCCCTGGGCGCCTGCGCGGGCTGGGCGGGCCTCGTGGAGACGCCGGCGATCTTCGATCTCCTGTTCTTCGCCCTGTTCGTGCGCCTCCTGCGCCCGCGCCATCGTTTCCGCTGGACCCAAGGATTGGCGGCGGCCGCGCTGACCGTCTTGTGGGCCAACGTCCATGGATCCTCCGCGGTACTGGCGCTGTGGCTCGTGGGTCTTAAGGTGTTCAAGGCGTCGCTGCGCACCGTGGCGCGCGAGCGCCTCGCCTATTGGGCGACGCTGCTGGTCTGCGTATTCGCCGTCGCGCTCAATCCCCTCGGCTGGGGCGTGCTGAGCCGGACTTTCGGGGACGCGGGGGTTGTCATCGGCGGCTGGCCCGCGCCCTGGCTATCCCTATACACGGTCTTCGCCGTCATGGCGGTCGTCTCTTGCTGGATGACGCTCCAACAGGAATTCGTGACCACGCTCGGGGCAGCGACGGCGGCGGCTCTGTCCTTGATCTTCCCGAGCCTGCGGCTTGTGGCGATTTTGACGGCGTGCCCTGTGATCTCGTTGACGGTGGGACACTGGCTTAAGGCGCGCGTGGACACCTTGCCGCGCGTGCTGCGCTGGGCGGTGTTCGCCGCCCTTCTGCTCGCCGGTTATCGGCATTTCGTCAGCGAGCCGCTGTCGCAGGCGCGCGGCTACGGCTCTCCGGTCCTAACGGGCGCGGTCCATTATCTCAAGGCCAACGCGGTGGGCGGGCGCATGTTCAACGAGCCCGACGCCGGCGCGGAACTCATCGGCCTCTCCTCGCGCCCCGTGTTCGTGGACGCGCGTCCGGGAGTGTACTCGGCGACGTTCCACCGCGAGGCGGCGGATTGGCCGCGCTTGTTCCGCCAGCTCGACATGGTGTACCGCTTCGACTATGCGGTGCTGCTCAACCGCCGTGCGGGTTATCCGGCGCGGATCATCGACGAGGATCCCGGCTGGAGGCTGACCTACGCCGACGATCATGCTCTGGTCTATGTGAAAGCCGCCGGCGCGCCGCGGCTGGCGCCGCCTAACAGGCTGTGGCCGGATTTTCTCGACCCGCTCCTCGACGACAAGGACAAGGCCGGGAAAGTCATTAACGAGCTCGATCTTTGGCTGGTACAGGCTCCGGACTGCATCCAAGCCCTGATCTGGAAGGCTTACGCCCTCGGCCGTTTAGGCAAGGCCGATGAGGCCGATCGGCACTTGGAATTGGCGCGGGAGCGTCCGCGTCTGCGCCGCGACGCGGAGCTCATGGCTGCTTATGCCTTCGCGCTCGAGGCCCGCGACCGGACGGACGAGGCAAAATCATCCTACCTTGCCGCCATTGAGACGGCCTCGCGCTTCGGCGAGCGGCGCGCCGAGGGGGACATCTTGTCGCGGCTGGCCGCTTTGCATCGGCGCTTGGGCGAGGAATCCCTCGCCGCCAAGGCCGCGGCGCGCGCAGCGGCCTTGGCGGCGTCGACCGAGCCCGGCTCGTGACCTGGACAAAGTCCGCGGGTCCCTGGTATACTCGAGTCTCGCCGACGACGATGACAAACACTTTCGCGCGCCGTCTTTCCGCGGTTCTCGTCCT
>JAYVZL010000358.1:0-3094 GCA_043783505.1 Elusimicrobiota bacterium | reverse complement strand
CGCGACCAACTCAACATCGCCGCGACCATGGCCTACTTCAAGGCCGGCAAGACCACCGACGCCGGCCAATCCGTCGCGCGCAAGTACTCCTTCGAAGTCTCCGGCCGCTTCTAGCGTTTCGCGGGAACATCTTTCTTCACAGGCGCGCAGCGTTGCTGCAACTGCCTGGGGGTAAGCTTCAGCTTGGCGATTTTCTCTTTGATCAGCGCCGTATTGCTGGTTTGCGCCAAGAAGTCATCGATGGACGTCGAGCCAAGAACGAGGGTAATGCCGACGTCTCCCTCCCTGATGGTCAGCTTAGGCTTAGGCGGCGTGAGACTGAATATCCCGTCAACAGAAAAATAAGCCTTGCCTTTGGCATCGCACTCCCAACGACGGACGGTTAGAATATACTGGTTAAAGTCGGGGGCAGCGCATCCGGCGTCCTCGCAATACCGATACGGCCTGAAGCCTATTTTCTCCAGCTTGATTGCCAGGTCGTGCTTTTTTCTAAAGAGCACCACATCATTCGCGGCGGCCTCTTCGCTTTTTCTCATCTCGTTAAGAGCTTCCTGGCTTGCGATGTCGACCGCCGATGAACGCAGCGGCGCTGCAGCCGCCGCGATAACGAATAGGCCCGCCATAATCGTCTTGATCACTTGAGTTCTCCCGCGCAACCGCGCTATCCAATAAGGGTAGCGCTGCGCTCCATGCTCTGCCTGGGCCGAAAGGCCCAGATCCCGATCACATAGGGCCTAAATAATTCTGGGCCCGTCTCAAGCACACTACCCTTGACGGATACCGTATCCAGGCATATACTTGGTTATATGAATAAAATCATTCCCATCAGCGAGTTCCAGGTTCGGGCGAAGAAGTGGGTGGACCAGGTCAGGGAAACCGATCAGCCTGTGATCATCACTCAGCGCGGCAAGCCCGCTGCGGTGCTTGTCAGCTGCGACGAATTCGAAGGCCTCCAGGCCACCCGCGATGAGATGTCTTACCCTGATTGGAAAGAACGCCTCGCTCGCGCCGAAAAAGAATTCACCGCCGGCAAAGGGGTGACTCTGGAAGAGTACCTCAGCAAGCGTACAGCTAAGCGGTGAAAGTCGTCCTTTTACCCCAGGCGCAGGCCGACCTGGACTTGATCAAAGATCCACTTCTTTCAGGGGTCCGCAAGCGCTTGTCTGCCCTGGGTTCCTACCCATTTATAGGCGCGCCGCTGTCCGGACCGCTCGCCGACTATCGCGCGACCGTGGTGGGGCATTTCCGGGTCGTTTATAAGCATACGCCGCGCGCGATCCTGGTCTGTTATGTCCGGGATTGCCGCCGCTCCTGAGCCGGGCGTCCGCCTCTAACGGGGCCGCGGAAACTTATTTCTTTCGGAGAACGCAGCGGCGCTGCATCTCTCCGCAGGCATAAGCTTCAGCTTGCCAGCGGGGGGGCCAACTCCACTTACACCGATCATCCACTGCTGCTGAGGCGGTGTTTTCTCGTGAAACAAACCGGAGCACAGACCCAACTTTATATCGGCGTCTCGAGGGGGATTCTCGTCGAGAAGTTATCCCCATTCTATCCCCAGACACTTGTCCTAACTCTGTCTTATGTGGCATATAAAATTATTTATTGTCATGTTTATTGGCATATAAAACACATCAAGATCAATAATCGTATCTATTCACGACTTATCCACCGGCGATAGACTTACTATCTGACATATGCGACAATAAGGACATGATCCCCCACCGAGTCCGCTTGAAATTACCCAATGGGGCCGAGCTCGAGGCCGAAGGCGACGCGGAGTTCGTGCGTCATGAACGCGAGGAGTTCGTCCTGCGCCAAACAGCGGTCGCTGGAAGCGCTCCGGGCGGCCCTCAGCGCGAGCCCAGGGTGGACTGGAACGCGGTCGTGGAGGCCAAGAGCGGCGGCCTCACCCTTCGAGGCAAAATCCCGGGCGGCGACAAGGCCGGCAAAGACGCCTGCCTGGTGCTTCTGATCGCCTCAGAAAGGCTGCTCAGCCTACCCAAGCCTACGGCCACCCTGGTCGCCAAATGGCTGCGGGCCTCCGGCTACCCCATAGGACGCATGGATCGCACTCTCCAAGACGCGATATCCCAAGGCGAATTATTGTCTTCCGGCTCGCGCCGATCTCGGCGCTACGAGCTCACAGCCACGGGCAAGATCAAGGCCCTGCTTCTGGCCGAACAATTGACGACCATCGTCCTCGGCCGGCGACCCTAAAACCTAAGCCCGAAACGCCTCAAGGGGACCCCAAATACGGCCAAAACGACCGGCCATTCCTCCAACTACTTACTATTGATAATATTTATTATGTTACTTTCAGACAGTCTTTCAACAATCTACCTATCCCGAGAATCGCACCGAACTTCAAGCGGTTTACCTCGTACGGACAACGTTTTATTGCTCGAATCAACACGCTTTGTGAGGTATTCTAAATTAGCAGCCGGGCGCCCCTAGGAAATCGGGCAAGGATCGGCGCGACCCCGGATCGGACCCCTCGAAACGAGCCACAACGTTGGCAACTTTCGGACAGCCCTCGGAGGTATTTAAACGGTCAAAAAGACCATCAAAGACCCTAGGGACCGAGCCCGGAAAAACAACCAAGTTTCCGGGATATCCCAAAAAGACCATGGAACGAGACCCCAAAAAGTTGGCAGATTTTCAAACATCGGGGACCCACCAAAAACACCATCAAAGACCCCAGGGGGCCGAGGCCGAAAAACACCCTAACTTTCCGGATATCGGGAACCCTTAAAAAACACCATGAAGACCCTCGGGGGGTTGGAGGGTAAAAAACCACCGGATTCCCGGACTATCGGAGCCTCATCGAAAAGACCATGAAAGGAAGCGGGGTTTGGAGCCAAAAAACCAGCTCCCGGAAAGATCGGGATAGCGGCGCCGAATAAACCAGGAAAGCTGCCCCGACAAACGCCAAAAAAACTGCCTCAAATGTTGGCAGCTTGCCAGGAATCCACGGACGGCAAAAAAGACTATCAAGGAAAAAACATGGAAAATAAAAAAACCATCGGGGATATTTTTTCTCCGGATGGTTCATTCGACGAAATAAAAGACCGGCTGAGGGATCTCAATTGCGGGA
>JAYVZL010000357.1:0-7980 GCA_043783505.1 Elusimicrobiota bacterium | reverse complement strand
CCCGCCTAAAATGATTACGTCCGCGCGGCTAGAGGCCATGGCAGTATAGCCAGGCCCTCAAGGCGAGCGCCAACTTCCTGTGCCCGGGCAGCTTCGTCTTCTGGAACAGGACCTGGAATCCGTTGCCTTTTATCTCGTCGAGAAGACCTTCGTATACATGGGCCATCACCTCGGCCGGCAATAAGCTCGGCCGGTCGCGCGAGTCGACCTGGCTGCGCGCGCGCGCGTAATAACCCTTGGCTCGCTGGTATAAGGCGCCCATCAGCAGGTCAAACTCAGGACAATGCTCGCGGCGAACTAAACGCTCAACGCAATAACCTGACTCGCGGATATCGGCCAACGGCACGTAGATCCGGCCCAGCTCCAAATCGGCGCCGATGTCACGGATGATGTTCGTGAGCTGAAAGGCGTAGCCGAACGTCGTGGCGAACTCATACATCGCCTCGCGGCTGGTATGGGTCCAGCCGAATATGTGAACGCACATGATCCCCACTGAGGACGCCACGCCGCGCATGTAGCTTTCCAAGTCGGCGATGCTCTCGTAGCGCGTCCCCTCAAGATCCATGGCGCAGCCCCGGATCATCTCCAGAAACGCGTCCTTGGGGATCTTGTAGTCGGCGATCGGCTTGAGAAGAGCCCGGGAAACGTCGTGCGTCGCCTCGCCCCGGTACAGACGCTCGACCTCCTCGCGCCAGAAATCGAGCTGCCGATACGCCTCGTCTTTGGGCAGGCCCTCGTCGACGATGTCGTCGATGAGGCGGCAGTAGGCGTACACCGCGGAGAGGGCGTCGCGCTTCAGGCGGGGCAGCAGCAGAAAGCCCAGGAAGAAGTTCGAGCTCTTCTCGGCGCGCGCGGGCGCGTTCTTCATGCGCCGATGAGAGCGCGCGCGGCCAGGGGAATCCAGTCGCGCTTCTTGAGCGCCGGACGCGTGCGGATGGTGTCGAAGTCGAGCTTGTGGATCATCTTGAGGATCTGCATCCCGCCGTACCAGGTCAGGCGGATCTCCAGCGACAACGGCCAATGCAGCTTCTCCGTCAAAGGCTTGCCCTGCTCGAACAGGGCGCGGGTGCGGCAGATCTGGAACTTCATCAGGTTCTTGAAGCGCTCGTTGTAGACGCCCATGCGCAGGTCCGCCTCGGAGTAGCCCTGCGCCTTGAAGTCCTCTTCCGGGATATAGACGCGGTCCTTCTTCAAGTCGACGGAGACGTCCTGCCAGAAGTTCGCGAGCTGCAGCGCCGTGCAGATCGCGTCGGAGTACCGGAAAAGCTCCGGATCGCGGTAGCCGTGGATCATGAGCACGATGCGGCCCACGGGGTTCGCCGAACGTCGGCAGTAGTCCATGACCTCATCGAAAGTCGCGTAGCGCTTTTTCTCCGTGTCCTGCAGAAACGCGGAGAGCAGGTCGTCGAAGGGTTCCTTGGGAAGCTCCAGCTCCTGAAGCGTGCGCTCGAGCGCGAGGAACACAGGATGATTGGCCGGACGTTTGCCGACATCGGCGAGTGCTGAGCGCCACTCGAGCAGGCGCTCCCGTCGGACGCCCTCGTACTCGGGCTCGTCGGAAAAATCGTCGGCGATGCGCGCGAAGGCGTAGAGCGCGGCGACGTGCTTGCGCAGGCGCTTGGGCAGGAGCAAAGACGCGACGGGGAAGTTCTCGTAGTGGCTGTCGGCTAAATCCTGGCAGAAGCGGTAGGCCCCAGACACGTCGCTCGGGTTCGTCAGCCGCGCTTCGTAGGCCTTGAGCGTGTCCGCCATTATTTCTTGCCGATGCCGATGCGCGTGCGTCCGTCGGCGCGCTTGGCCTTCAGGCGCTTGAGCGGGGCGTCGGACCACTCGAACTCGAACTCGCCGCAGCGGACCTTGTCGCCTTCCTTAATGCCCGCTTTCTTGAACGCGCGCTCCACGCCGATGCGCTTGAGCGTGTGCTGATAGCGGCTGATCGCCTCGGGAAGGCTGACGTCGAGCATCGCCGAGGCGCGCTCGACGAACTTGCCGCGCAGGACGAACACGCCGCCGCCCTGATTCTCGATGGCAAAACCCTGCTCGACCTTGTGAAAGTTATCGTCGATCGTCTTGTCGGCGAAGTGCACGGGACCGTCGTGCTTGGCCAGCTCCTGGATGATCTTGTTGAGCAGATCGTCGACGCCGTCGCCGGTCGCCGCCGAGATCGCCAGGACTTTGTTCTTGTGCTTCTTCTTAAACGCCTTGAGGGCGAGCTCGCCCTCGGGAAGGTCCATCTTATTGATCACTAAAAACTTGTGCTTGGTGGCGAGCTTGGCGCTGAAGCCCTTGAGCTCCTTCTCGATGGTCTTGACCCCGGCCAAGGGCTCTTCGCCCATGTAGCCGGCGGGATCGACGAGATGGATGAGCACGCGTGTGCGCTCAACGTGGCGCAAAAACTGGACGCCCAATCCCTTGCCCTCATGCGCGCCCTCGATTAAGCCCGGGATGTCGGCGACGACGAAGCTGATGTGCTTGTGATAGACGACGCCCAGGTTCGGCGAGAGCGTGGTGAACGGATAATTGGCGATCTTGGGCTTGGCGGCGGAGACGCGCGCCAGGAAGCTCGACTTGCCCGCGTTGGGAAAGCCCACGAGCCCGACGTCGGCGAGCAGCTTGAGCTCGAGCTGGAGCGTGCGCTTCTCACCCGGCCCGCCCTTCTCGGCCAAGCGCGGAGCGTTGTTGAGGCGCGTCTTAAACGACCAGTTGCCGCGTCCGCCGCGCCCGCCCTCGCCCGCGCGCCAGCGCTGGCCGTCCTTGATTAGATCGGCGACAATCACACCGTCGCGATAGACGAGCGTGCCGACTGGAACCGGGATGACGATCTCCCCGCCGCTTTCGCCGTGCTTGTGGCTGCCCTTGCCGTGGCCGCCGCGGCCGGCCTCGACGTGGGGGCGAAAATGCAGGTCCATCAAAGTCGTCAGGCGCGACACCGCCTCAAACCAAACGTCCCCGCCGCGGCCGCCGTCGCCGCCGTTGGGGCCGCCCCACTCCATGTACTTCTCATGCTTAAACGAAAGACAGCCGTCCCCTCCGTCGCCGGCTTTGACGAAAACTTTGACTTTATCGATGAAGTTCATGGGTGATGCTGGAAACGAAACGGGACCGCTTCTAAACGCGTGTGGAGGCGGCTCTTCCGCGCGTAATCGCGCGGTCGCCGCCTCCACAAGGAGAGAGGGACTTACTTCGCTTTGACTGCGGTCTTATCGACAGCGGCCTTCGCGACGGCGGGGTACACGGACGCCATCTTCTTGTCCTTGTACGCCCACTCGAAGGTCACCACGCCGTTGATCTTGGCGAACAAAGTGTCGTCCTTGCCGCGGCCGACGTTGAGGCCGGGGAGGATCTTGGTGCCGCGCTGGCGCATGATGACCATGCCCGCCTTGACGATTTCGCCGCCGTAGCGCTTGACGCCGAGGCGTTGGCCGTGAGAGTCGCGGCCGTTGGAGGAGGAGCCCTGTGCTTTCGTGTGTGCCATATATTTAGTTGAGGGAGATGCTCTCGATCTTGATCGACGTCAGCCACTGACGATGGCCCTGGGTCTTCTTGTAAGCCTTCTTGGTGCGCTTCTTGAAGACGATGATCTTGGGTCCGCGGCCCTGCTTGACGACGGTCGCCGTGACCTTGGCCGTCCGGCTCGACGTCGGCTCCTGGCCTTCCGGAGCGTCGCCGACGGCCCAAAGGGCATTGAACGTCAGCTTAGCACCCTGCTCGACTTCCAGCTTCTCGACCTTAACGGTCTCGCCGGGAACGACCCAAAGTTGTTTTCCGCCCGTCTCGATAATAGCGTACATGGGACTCCTCTTGAGGTAGGCCGACATAATAGCAAAAACCTCGACGGCTGTCTAGTACTCCCCTGGACGCAGACCTGAGGTCATGTTACACTTTAAAAGGCCGGGTCCGATTTATGAGCAAAGCTAAAATCCCCGCACACAGTAAAATCCAACTGAGCGAGCACCAGCTCAAGGTCATCAAGGACAAATACCTGCGCGACGCCCCTTCAGTCGAGGCGTGGCTAATGGGCGTGGCGCGCAATGTCGCCCTGGGCGAGGTGCTGACCCATCCCAAGGCCGAGGCTTGGGGGATTTTTGCCGGAGTCGCGCATAGGATCGTCCCCGTGCCGGCCGCGGGCGGGGCGCCCGCCGGGCGCGTGATCCTCTATCATGAGGGCCTGCCCGACAACGACGCCCGGCAGAACAATTTCAATAGGCTCATGAGCAACTTGGAAAAAGCCTGCGCCAAGCATTCCGAGGCTAAAGCCCTGCGCGAGGAGTGGGCGGCCAAGTTCTACGGCCTCATGGCGCGCTGGGACTTCCTGCCCAACTCCCCGACTTTAATGAACGCCGGGCGTGAACTACAGCAGCTTTCAGCCTGCTACGTCCTGCCGGTTCCGGATTCGATGGAGGGCATCACCAAGTCCCTGGCCGCGCAGGCGATGATCCAAAAGTCGGGCGGCGGCACGGGCTTTTCCTTCTCGCAGCTGCGTCCCAAGGGCGATCCCGTCAAGAAGACGCAGGGGATAGCCTCGGGGGCGCTGTCTTTCATGAAGCTCTTCGACACCATGACCGACGTCATCAAGCAGGGCGGCACGCGGCGCGGGGCCAACATGGCCATATTGAGATATGACCACCCCGAGATCATGGACTTCATCCGCATGAAGACGCAGGCCGGCGTCATGGAGAACTTCAACATCTCAGTGGGTGTGGACGCGGCGTTCATGCGCGCGGTCCTGGCCGACGCCGAGTACGACGCGATCAACCCGCGCACGGGCAAGCCGGCGGGCAAGCTCCGTGCCAAGGAGGTCTTCGATCAGATGGTCGAGCTCGCCTGGAAGACCGGCGATCCGGGCTACGTCGTCCTCGACCGCATCAACTCCTCGGGCTCCAACACCACGCCCGCCCTAGGCCAGATCGAAAGCACTAATCCGTGTGGTGAACAACCATTGTTGCCGTGGGAGCCGTGCAATCTGGGCTCTCTGAATTTGTCAGCCTTCGTGACCGGCGAGATCGGCGCGGGGCGCTGGGACTTCCCGCGTCTGAAGGGATCGGTGGCGGTCGCGATCCGCTTTCTCGAGGACGTCATCGAGGTCAACAACTACCCGCTGCCCGAGATCGAGCTCCTCGCCAAGAGCAACCGGCGCATCGGCCTGGGCGTGATGGGCTGGGCCGAGGCTCTCGCCAAAGCCGGAATCTCCTACGAGGACCCCGAAGCCCTCAATCTGGCCGACAAGGTCATGTCCTTCATCAACGGGGCCGCGCTCGACGCGTCGGAGGCCATCGCCGCGGAGCGCGGCGTGTTCGCGAATTGGAGGGACTCCGTCTACGATCCCGCGTCGAAGCACTTCCGCGCAGAGAAGCGTCTGCCGCGCCACTGCGCGCGCACCACGATCGCGCCCACCGGAACCATCGCCATCGCCGCCGGCCTGCAAGGCGGAGGCATTGAACCGTTTTTTGCGATCGCATACACGCGCTACAACGCCAGGGCGCTCGAGCTCTTGCGCAGCGGGAAACAACCGGACGACAAGGACGTGTACTTCGAGGTCAACCCGCTCTTTAAGAAGCTCGCCGAAAAAAATGCCTGGTTCGGTCTCGGTGAAAAAGAGCTGCTGAGGCGCGTCGACGAGAATCACAAGTCGCTCCAGGGCCTCGCGGAGATCCCGGAAAAGATCCAGCGTCTTTTCGCCACGGCCCACGACGTCGGCGTGGAAACGCATGTGCGCATGCAGGCCGCCTTCCAGCTTCATACCGACAACGGCGTTTCCAAGACCATCAACCTACCGGAAACGGCGACGATCGACGACGTCCGCAAAGCCTATCTGCTGTCCTATGAGCTTGGCTGCAAGGGCATCACGGTCTACCGCGACGGCTCCAAAGCCCAGCAGGTCCTTAATATCTCCTCGTCTCCGTCCAAGGGAAAACGGCGCGAACCCGAGGCGTCCCGCGGCCTCGACGCCGAGTACTATCAGATCCGCACCGGCTACGGCCCCCTGCACGTGCACGTCAATTACGACGAGAAAGGGCCCTTCCAACTCTTCGCGAACATCCCGCCGCTGGGCACCGAGATCGCTGGGCTGACGTCCCTCGTCGGCATCTTGATCTCCAAGTATCTATCCGAGGGAGGCGATCCGCTGCGCCTGCTCAAGCACCTCAACTCGATCAAGGGCGATCGGCCCGTCGGCCTGGGACCTTCGCGCGTGGACTCCATCCCACACGCGATCGCCATTGCCTTGCGCGCCCACCTCAAGAAAACAGGCTGGATCGAGGGCGCGGAGGCCGAGGAAGCCTTCCCGTCAGCGGTCCCCATCGAGCATTGCCCCAAGTGCTTCTCGCGCAACGTCTCGCATGAATCCGGCTGTTCTGGGCCGACATGCCACGATTGCGGGCACTCAGCGTGCTCTTAATTTAGTCCCCCGGACTGTGACCAGATTGCCCCCCTAATTTGGCTTATGTTTCCTTGATTTGTCATCGACAACGACCTATACTTCATGAGGTCATGAACACTTGCCCGCGATCCCGCGACAGACGCCATGGCGGAACCCTGACCGAATTGATGGTGGCCGTGGTCATTCTTTCTATCGGAGGTCTCGGGCTGTTTGGGGCCTTTCGCTACATCGCGCGCTCCACATTCGTCACCCGCGCCCAGTCTCTGGCCACCAATCTCGGACAAGAACGCATTGAGACTCTGAAGAATCTGAACTACAATGCCCTCCTCCTCACGGAGACCTCCGCCAACATTCCCGGGTTCACCCCCAGCATCCTTTATGACACCGTCAACTATCCCCCCGAAGCTATTTCCATCGGCGGCATTAATTTCACCCGCTACACCTATGTCGCCATGGCCGAAATGTCGGGCAGCGACATCAACGCGGCGTCCTCCAATTTTCCCGACACCGGCCTAAAGCTCATCAAGGTTCACATCGTCTGGACCGACCAGGGGGTGACCAAAAAATGGTCTCTGAGCAACCTCCTTGAAAATCCCAATATCAACCCGCTCGATTCATCCTTCACCGGCACCGTCAGCAACTTGGCCGGCGGCACCGTCGCGAGCGCGATCGTCATCGTCGAACAAAACGAGGACTGGGGCGCAACGACCGCCGCCGACGGCTCATTCTCCTTCTCGGTCTACCACGGGAGCTACACCTTGCGCGCCTCCTCGGCCGGTTTCAATGACGGGGTCTCGATAGCTCTCTCCGCCACCAAAGGCGGAGTGACGCCTGTTGTTCCCGCCCTGACCCTCTCGGCCGCGGCCACCGGCTATATCCAGGGCACCGTCTGGTACAATCCCGATCTCGTGATCAGCCAGGTCGTGGCGTCAAGCTTGACCGTCGTGGGCGGCGGGGCCACGAGAAACGTCGAGTATGTCGAGCTGTACAATCCCACGACCGCTCCGATCAACATCGGCACCACGGGAAACCCCAAGCAAGTGGCCTTGCGCTACCGTGACGAGGATCCCGGTCACGATAAGGAAGATTCGGACTTCGGCTTCGTCCATGTGACTACCTATGTGGCACCCGGTAGCTACTACCTGTACGCCAACGCCCCTACCTTCTATATCCTAGGCGCGCTGGTGACCGCCGACGCTTACTACGACGCCGCGCTGACGTATCCCAATAATATCCGCGACGACAAAGCCGGGACCATCCAGATCTATCGGCCCAGCACCGGCTTGAATATCGACCAGGTCGGCTGGGACGACAACAACGCCGGGGTCAGCAACGGCTGCCCCTATTACGAGGGTTCGCAGATCCCAGACGCGCTGGGCGGCAACGACGGCCTCGGCACGCCCGCCGGCAAGCAAATCGTGCGCGTGTCGAGCCCGGGCATCAGCGCGGCCACGCTTGCCAACTTCGGGCGCGCCTACGATTCCGACAGCAATGCCCGCGACTGGCTCTACGAATCGGCGTCGTTTACCGGCTTTGTCTATGCGCCCAAGAGCATGGCCAGCGGCGCATTCACCACGCTCACGGGCAAGGTCCCCGCCAAC